>JAACDG010000164.1 GCA_009937025.1 Methanobacteriota archaeon | reverse complement strand
TTTGGGTTTAGTTGCTCGGAATCGACTCGACATCAAAAAGGGCCATAATAAACGACCTTGCACATCGGCAAATCCGACGTCTTTCATCATGGCGCGGTAGTAACTATTGGTGCCGTATTGAGTGTAGGTATTGGCAAGACCTTTCCATGGATGATTCTTTTCTTTCGTCACATATCGAGCAATCCATTGAACGACGGTCGCCATCCAAATTCGACCCCCTAGGCCGTGAACCCAATTGGCTTTCCCGGCATCACAAATAATGAGGCGCCCACCCGGTTTGAGAACGCGATATATCTCACTCAGGCCTTTCTTTTTGTCTTGGAAATCCCGGAACGAAAACAAACAGAATACCATGTCAAATGTATCGTCTTCACAAGGGATTGATTCCGCAATGGCTTCAATGTAATGTGCAGGTTTTTCACCTCGGGCTGCTCGAGCTTCTTCCACACGTTTTTTGGCGACCTTCAACATCTCTGATGAAGGGTCAAGACAAGTTACATCCAATCCTACGAGGTCTTCAGCAAAGGAGCCTGGGCCGCAGCCTACTTCGAGTACTTTCATGCCCGCTGTAGCATGACTTCGAACATTTCTGCGCCATCTTTTATCTTGGCCAAAAGTCATTAAACGGTTGACTCGGTCATAATTTGGAATCGTCTCTTCAAGTTGTAATTCCAGTTTCTCCCAAGCATCGATATCGATGCCTGAGGGGTCGTAACCGCCGGTTGCTGCTCGGTCGCCCATGATGGTTCGGCACTGCCGACCTCTTTGGATATGTCGCCATCAACACATCAGTATATGATGCGTTATTGAACGCGCTGATGAAGGCACTTCAAGCGATACGTTCAACAGTTTCTGGAGTAATTCCTTCCTCAGGAGTTACTCTGAATACGAGTATTTTCAAGTTTTCTGGAGCGTTTCGGAATTTAGAAACGATCATTGAGGTTTCAAAATCAGTACCGATTGTCCGAACTTGGAACGAGAGAACCATGTCGGCGATGGATGCTAATTCTTGTTTTACAATTGGGTCAAGTCCGTTGGTTGATACTGAAACTAAGAGCAATCCACGGTTCAATTGGGCGTGTGCTTGAAGCATACGAACCATTGCAATTACACGAGAAGGGTCTTCTCTCTGCAAAAAGAAATCAAGGCTGTCGACAACGGCTCTGAAATAAGGACCTAAAGCCATAATTTCATTGGTGACTTCAGTCAAATAATCTTGCGTGTTATCATCGACAAATCGAGTTTGAGCAAGTCGGCGAATATCATCGAGGCGGAATCCTTCGAGACGGTATCGGCTAGCGAGGAGTTCACGTTCCAAGACCGTCGAATTGTATTCTTCACCGATGGTGCGTACACTGATGTCGAGTGGCCAGTTATATTTTTGGAAAATACGGATGATTTCTTGTTGCCCTTCATTGGTCGAGACATACAAGGTATTTTCCGCTTCTTCAGCTGGAGAGGTGAATTGCTTTGCAAACAATTCACTCCCTGAACCTGTGTCAGTAAAAGCTACCATCATAAATCCGCGAGGAACTCCACCATGCATTTCATTGTCGAATTTTGGC
The DNA here is from genome assembly GCA_009937025.1 of Methanobacteriota archaeon. Taxonomy (GTDB): domain Archaea; phylum Thermoplasmatota; class Poseidoniia; order Poseidoniales; family Poseidoniaceae; genus MGIIa-L1. The sequence continues at coordinate 65,651 of JAACDG010000164.1, read as the reverse complement.
ACTCCGAAGGAACCAACTTTTCCGAAGAACTCCTCGTCTTCTGGGTCGAATTCAATTTTTCTCGCCATCATAAACACCTCAATTGATGAGAACCTGTCCTCTGTCGATTAGATCAGTACAGTATAAATCTAGATTTGCAAGAACCAAAGGTGGAGTCTGGTCAGGAACATTGAGAATGACGGTCAGAACCTCTCTCTGTCGGAAGGTATTGATGAAGGTGTGAAGGTATTCAGCAAGCATTCGTTCATCATTATAGATGGCCAATGCATTCACACTGTCCAAAAATACAAAATTACGAACCGAAGTGGTCATGCGTAGAATATACAAGGTTCGTAGGAGAACGGATTCCAACATAATTGGGCTGTCAACAAAATGAATATTGGAATATTCGACATCTGTCCCCCCAAGGATTCCAGATGAAACCAAATCAATGAATTGAATTCTAGAAATGAATTCATCAGAAAGTCCAATCGATTTGAATTCTTCAATTCGTTCAGCAGCACCGACGCTGGCACAAATGTAAACGCCCCCCATTTCATGGTCGCGCATCAAAGGAACCAAGGTACTCGCCGTCACATTGAATGCATTCGAGTTTCCGAAGCGAACTTGTATAGCGCTGTTAAGACTAACATCAATAGCCAATTGCTCAGCAATTCGGTCATCGAGAGTAATATTCGAATACATTCATCATCCACCCACTTTGTTTGTTTTATCGTGTTGTGCCCCCCACTTGAGCATTGGCGTGAGCATAACACCCAAAGGAGTCAATTCAATAGCATGCTTTGCACGACTATGAGCCGTACCTCGCATTTTCACAACTTGTAAAAACCGGAGCAAGTGGCCCATGCGCTCGACATCGCCCATGACGATGATGCCGTCAGCAATTGCTTCTTCAACACCAAAAGAAGACCAGTGTGCGTTTTCTGTTGCCGAAGTAATTTCTGAGATGAGAATAGTTGTGCAACCGAGAGATGCTAATTTTTTCCCAAGTGTGAAGAGGAAATCTCGAATCAATTGTTCAGATTTAATTTTGTAACAGAGGGTCGTTACCGAATCAATCACCAGACGTGTTGCACCGATTTCGTGAACAATATTGATAATTGCTTTAATCAGAGCGTGAACGTCATCAAGGTCAAAGGATGCTTTATCCAATCCAAGCCACGAATACAAAACGTCCATGTCGAAAACGTTAATTTTACCGGAATCGACCATTTTCATATCGAAAAAGGCATATTGGCGGATATTTTCAAGCAATTTAATTGAGGGTTCTGTAGCGGTAAAGTGCGCACAGGATTCCGGTAATTTAGCCAAAGCCCCTCGAACCAAAAATTCCATGGCGAGAGTTGTTTTTCCTGAACCACATGTTCCAGCAGCAAGGACTGTTGAACCATGAGGGATGCCACCACGAAGGATTTCATCTAATCCGTGAATACCCGTTACACAACGGTCACGGGTGTAAACTGAAGTCGACTGCATGGGAATCTGTACAGACCAGCGGCCATTGGTTCATGAAGCATCCGCTAATTTAAGTTCAAAAAAGTAGAAGAGGCTTCTAAAGATAATCTCCTGGAGTAGGATTGGACTGGACACTCCAATTTGCACTAAATCCCCCATCGATTTGGTCAGCTTCTAACGATTGCCCAAGTGATGTGAACAGGTTAGAAGAACCCCCCCATTTAACGTCCATAACATCATACGACTTCACTGAATTGAGTTGTGTATAACGTAATGTGAGTTCACCATTGGCGTCGTTAAGCAGATTGATGGAGCCAACGCCAAGGAAAGATTCTTGAGAAAGGTCGAACACTTGAGAAGCATTTCCTGAATCTTGCGAAGATGCATCTCCGGACAATATGATGGTCGAATGGCCAGAAATAATTCCTTCTTTAAACAACAGATTATTTGAGGTTGAACCGTAGGTATGATTTAACGACCAACCATACAAAGAGAGGGCGAAGTCATTCGGATTATAGATTTCAATCCACTCCGGACCAGAGTCGATTGGACGCACCATAACCTCTGTCAAAAAGAGATCATTATTCTTATCGCCGCCTTTGTGAACTTCAAAGATAACTTGAAGGATTTCTCCATCTTGAGAAAATTGACGGCTGGCTGTAGAAGATGCAGAAGCAGTTGAGCGTTCTGTACCCCCAGTGAAGACTTCGAATCCAATCCGGGAGGAATTGTTAGATTCAATCACCTCAATGGATAAAAATAGAGTATATCCAACATCAAGACCAAGCCCTAATGCCATGCTTTCTTCTGAAACATTTCGGAGTGCGTGAATACGTTGATGGTCGAGAATCCCGTCCTTTACCAATCCTGTTTGTACGCGGCCATCATTCAGTTCCAGAACATCAAACAAATGCCATTCCGATGTTGAATTCGCATAATCTAACCCGCCTTCACCCATCGGAACAAACCAGCCGCCATCAGAGGTCAAACGGTCTAAGCCCTGGACAGCAGAACGATCAATTCGGTCTACATTCGGGTCATTGGAACCCATTTGAAGTTGTGCAAGAGATAAAAATGCAGTGAGAATCATGAGGAATAAAGTAAATGCAGAAAGGAATTCAATGACTGCGGTAAGTGCATTTTCGTCTCTTTTAAGACAACGAACAGCCTCATCGCGCATGAACATCGGTGGTATTCGACGATTGAAGAGGTTGCCGCATGGAGATGATGTAAATCATCGAATTATCGCAAGTCTGCCCCCTTCGGGGGCGATGAGTCTTTGAAGCCCCGATGTGAGGCACCTGTCAATGTCGCGCTATGCACCCAGTGATTCGAGGCGGAAAAGCGGAAGTATTTCGTTGGTTTTCCTCCTTTTCTTCGCGTCCTTCACGGGGCTACTGACCATTCCAGCGGCATCTGCTTCTGAATCGGGTGATTTGTCGATTCAGGCGACCAATTTCCCACTTGAAGATTCATGGGGCTCGTCATGGGACCCGATTCAATTCAATGTATCCATTTCGAATGAAGGACTTCAATCCATCTCAAACCGTGGAATGTGGTGGTATGTTTGTCAAGGAGAGGTTGAGGCTTCAATTTGTAAATCGAACTTTGACGACCGGGGAAGTTTCTCATTACCAATTATGTACCCAGGCACAGCAGAAAACTTCACAGCAACAGGTGCTTGGAATCCTTCAGGAGATGAAGGAACATTTACCATCGTTTATGCTTTTGATTTACAAGACCAAGACCCTTCGGATGATGTTTACCTGTTCCACATCAACCTCACGCGCTCATTTGTTGACCTTTCAGTTGATACTTCATACGACCCAACAAGCATCTTAACAGATCTTGCCACCTACAATGGCCAATCGATTCTCAACACAGATACAGACTATGATATGCAAATCACAGGCTCAGTGACTGCATGTGGAACATGTAATTTTGTAGCTCAACTCGGTTGGCAACTTTGGTCTGAAGACAAATCGACAATGCTTTCAGAATCCTACACCAATGTATCAAATCTCCCTTCATGGGGCGGAGTGTCGTCTTTTTCACGTTCAATGCCTGAATTCAATCACTCTTCCCAAGGAACATTTACTCTCGTTTGGGGACTCTTCAACAGCACTGGAACTCCTTATGCTGATTTGAACCCTACAAACGACCTTTCAGAGATTATCATCGTCTTTGATGACACTATCGACCTACAAGCAACTTCTATGATTCCAGGGCATGACCCGTTGTCAAGTGATTACTATTACGGAGAAGACATGGTACATTCTACAATCACCAACAAGGGTAACTTAACGATTCAAACAGTTATTGTTTCATTCCAAGTGTATGACCCAGTTGGAGAAGTTGAACAAGAAACTCAATGCGTACTCACGAATTTCAAACCCAGTGAGATACGAACGTGTGGGTTCAATCTAACAACGGTAGGTGCGGATCGAACTTTAACCATTGGAATTCCGAGTAATTTTGCAGAAGGTTCAGATGCGAAAACAGGCGATAACAGCCTAAGTGAAGAAACGAATATCCTTGTCGGAGACATTAATCCAACGATATTCCAAAGTAATTCTCAGGGGACCTACACAACTGGAGAATACATCGAATTTGTGGCACGAACAAGTTCAACTGCTGCTGCTCCACTCAATTATTCATGGTGGATATCAGGCATCATTAACATCGGACATGGCCAATTGCTCAATATTTCAGGCTCGGTTCTTGGACTTGGTGACCACACCATCACCTTGCGTGTAACCGATACCTTTGGAGAACTTGAGTCGGCTCACGTCGAGATTACACTTTACAATTATGTTTCCCTTGACAATGAACCCTTCTTCACCGGAGAAGCAGTAACTCGTTCGTTATCGCATCTCGAACATGAATCAATATTGCCCGTTATTGGCACACAATACGGAATTGGTGAAGGACGCAACCCGTTGATGTTGCTTTCGTTTTATGTATTAGCAGATGAAGATAACTCAAACAACACAGGCATGGAATACATGGAGATTCATTTGAACACTTCTGCACTCTTGCCGTCGAATATCCCGCTTGAAACGGTTGACCTTCGCTTCTTACCAACGCTCGATGATAACATTTGGACCACTTTGGAACAGTATACCAAAAACGTGGACCATTCATTTGACGTGATTCTTCCTCAAAATGGAGTCATCCTCATCATCGGTGAAACACCTTCAGTAAATATCAGCAGTGGGCCACTAGGATTCGCTCAACTTGAAGGAGGAAGTTTAGAACTTCAATGGAGCCCAACTGGGGACACAAGTAATCCATACATCGGTTCTTGGAATATTTACAAACTGACCCTCGCAAACAATGCAGGAACAATTTTCCCAGACCCATATCCCGAGTTCAACAGTTTTGTATGGGAACAATTGACTCAAGAGACCCTCGTGGCTTCAGTTCCGAAGGATGACACCTCATGGGTAGACCCAGTGCCTCTAGGAACAGGAACTTGTGCATCCTATGCCATCATGCCTGCAGACCGGGAGGGAGCGCCTGACACCCTTCATATCGAAATCTCACGAGATGAAGCGGAACAAGCTACTGCTTTCTGTGGAGACGCCATTGCACCAGACAAAACCGTCTCCAATATGCAATACGAAGTTTCTTTTACCAACGATACCGACTGCTATAAAATTGAAAATGATTGGTCGATGTGTTATGATTTGAACATGTCATGGGTTTGGCCAGAACAAGAAACTACTGGCAACGTCTCTTGGAATCTTTACAGAATCGATCAGCGACCACAAGGAATTGATTTGAAATTCCTTTCTCCGATTGAAACTGATTTGTCAGGAGTGCCCGGTGAAACTGGATACTACAACCAAAGCGGCGTTTATGACGAAAACATCCGACCTATGAGAGCGTTCTATTACGTACTCTCGCCAGTAGACTCGGTAGGCAATCAATTCATGGAAGTCAATTATCCAACCAATTCTCTGCACATTGTTATTGACGACCAATGGTGGGACTATAACCAGCACTTGATACCGATTCCACCTCCTGAACCGGAACCGCCTCTTGGCGTTGAATGGCTCGGAACACTCACCGATTACATGGAAGTAAATGAGTTCCAAACAACTGGAATTGTCGCCTTGATTACACTGGTCATCAGTATGATTGCTTTACCGATTCTCCTTAAGAAGAGAAAGCGATTATCTCGTGTCATGAATGCACGAAAACGACGCCAAGGTGCTCTTGGAACTGCAGATGAATTCGATGACTTCTTTGATTGAAAAGAATGGCGCGGCAGGGGAGATTTGAACTCCCGAGGTGAAACACCACTGGATTAGCAATCCAGCGCAATGGCCAGGCTATGCGACTGCCGCAGTAAACTCGGCGACCGTCGAGGCAGTCATGAACATGACGGTTGACACTGTTCACGAATACACTACAAAACCGTGGCACTCAAATCAAAGGACCAAGAATACCAAGCCATTCAGGAGGAATGAAGCAAACTGCCACCAATGCAACATGCATCCATCCCAGGTAGTATATTGACCGGAAAAAAGAGCGAGCAGCTTTCGGCATTCGTCCATTTTCATCAAGATCTTCAAGCGGATCGATATCCCAGACCGATTTTGAATACCAAATTGTCAGTCCGCCTGCGAGGAAAGCCCAAAGAAGTGGAAGACCACATTCTGGCCAAAAGCATGGCACTGAGCCGAGCATCAAGAGAAGAACGCAGTAGACTTTTGATTGAAATACCGTGTGTTCAGGACCTTTTACTTCATTCAACATTGGAACGTTGACTTTGCCGTATTCGCCTGAACGATAAAGTGCCAAGGCCCAAAAGTGAGGTGGAGTCCACAGGAAAATCAACAAAAAGAGCATCCATGGAATAGGTGAGCCCAAATCAAAAGGATTGTTTGAATCAATGGAAGAGGCTGCAGCGGCTGCCCAACCAATCAGCGGAGGAGTCGCACCAGCAATCCCACCAATTACGATATTTTGAGGCGTACGGCGTTTCAACAATATCGAATAAACGAGGACGTAAAAGGCAACAGAAAAGAAAGACCAGAAAGCCGCTTTCCAGTGAACCAAGAAGAACAAAGAAGACCCCAATATTGCCAAGAACAGTCCAAAGATGAGTGCTCCTCGAGCAGAAATGTGCCCTAAAGGAACGGGCCGGTTCATTGTTCGGCGCATATGTGGGTCGATATCCGCATCATACCACATATTAATCGAATTAGAACCGCCTGCTGAGAGAGTTCCTGCAACGACCGTAAGTGCGATTGTATACATCGTGTCCGTCCAAGTTCTATCAACATCGATAAGCCCATGACGCGCTAACAGATCGTGAACCAAAATCGCACAAACAGCGGTAACTTGGAGCAAAACAATAACGCGAAGTTTCATCAATTGCGTGAAAACTTTGAACCAACCAGGATGAGGTACTGTATCTAACACTCCATCTTCGACCATGTTTATTCCTCCTCATTGGTCGGTGGTGTGCTTAATCGCATCAAGAACGATGCAGAAATGGCAACAAGGAAACAACTGATACCGAACATCAAGTGAAGTAGAGAAACCCATTCAGGGAAGTTTTCCATTTCTGCCAAGACGATGTACGAGCCGCCAACAAGGACATTAAGTATCCATAAACCTGCAGTAAAGTCAGTAATGCGTCCAATCAAAGGTGTGACCTCGTTTGCTAGGGCATCGCTTCGAATGCGAGCAGAACCCGATACCAAGACCAATCCAACCAGAACAGCCCCAAAACGATGAATCATTTGAACCAAGACACCCGGTCCATCAAATGAAGGAAGCAAAGTGCCATTGCACTTTGGCCAACCGTTTGGGAACCCTACCGAACAACCTTGATTGTATTGTCCGCCGGCAGTTGAAGAAACCCAAGCGCCAAGAATCATGAGCGTGAAAACGGCACCCATCATCGCATCGACCCGTTTTTGATTGGCGGAAACAAATTCTGAATTCAGCGTAAAGGCTTCGAATTTCGAACCTTCAGCTTTCCGCATTGCAAAGTACTGGAACAAAAATGTGGAGGTAAAAATACTGGCAAGAGAGAGGTGTAAAGCGACCGACCAGTCGACATTATCCATTGAAACTGTGAGTGCGCCAACCAATGCCTGAGCAATCAAAAGTACACCTGACAACAAGGTCGAGCGATACACTGTTGAACCATATGTGCCGATCATTCGCCGGGCGAGAAGAGCGTTGAAAAGAACCGGTATTGCGATGATACCAACCAAGAGTCGGTGGAACCATTCCGAGAATATTTCGAATGTTGTGTATCGATGGTCGACACCTCTTGTATCAATTTCATCAGGATTTTCAGCCCAAAAGGCACCTTGCTCATCTGGTGAGATATCAAAACCCCATGTGCCAAAGCACTGCGGCCAATCAGGACATGATTCACCTGCGTCGTTGATGCGAATAGTGCCACCTGCGATGACGATACAGAGTGACATAATCACAAGGGCAACGGGGAGGGTCGACGGTCGACGCCACCATACCTGCCCCATGGGTGATGGTGGGAGCAGACCCCTTTTGAACACATTCCTACACCCGTCAACTGTGGCGAGAATTCATCAACAGGTGTTGCCGATACTGATTCTCGCAATGATGATGGTATCCATATTACCTTCAACGGCACACGCCTCTACAGACGAACCTGTTTTTGCAACCATGCATGATGTGTTACTTTTCGATTCCTCTTGCCTAAATTCTACTTCATGCATCGGCGAACGGGTCGAGCATCTGGTTGAGTATTATGGCGCAGATTGGTGTGAACCTTGTGAATTAATCGAGCAGGAAATCGATGCTTTGAACCGAACGGGAACCTTTGTGATGCAACATCATCCTTCTGTGGTTGATGCATCATTCCTTAGCGCCTCTAAAATGCGATTTGATAATGAACACCGGTTGTTGTTTTTGCCAAGTCTTGTCATCGATGGAGAAGGGCTCCTAACCGGCTCAAGTCAAGGGCTTGAACTTTCGAATGTTCTCAGCGAACGTTCCACTTCTTACGAGGGTTTTTCAGATGTTGAACTCAGCAATGGAACTCTTACCTGGGAGGCATCCAAAGGCGACCGAGTAAGCGTTTGGCGTATCGAAGCAATAGAGCATACAAACCGAAACAGGACGCATCCGACCCTTGCGACTGACATGATGCAATTCGATGCATCAAATGGCTCAGGAAATGTGTCGGAACTTCTTGAAGGTTTGAACGGCAGTTTAGTTCTGATTTTAGAACAGTCTGGCGTCTATCGATTGGTGAGTGATTCAGAGAATCCAACAGGTGGATTTGAATTGAATGAAAATCAAGATACCGGTGTCAAAATAGGTACTCAAGGTATGTCTCCCGGTGAAAGAGCGAGTCTTTGGACGGCTCTTCTCGTCGCAACATTAGTACCTGCAATATACATGCGATGGAAGCTCTCAAAACAGGTGATTCACGAGGAAGAAGAGGCTTTCTTGGCTGAGAGTATCAAGGGTTAGGTTCAAGAACAGTAGGCAGGTCGCCCAATTGCGGGTGAACTCGCAGGTGTATCTCATGGTCAAACCAGCACGACTCCACACACGATTTGAACGAGCTCGAATTATTGGCGCACGCGCACTCCAAATTGGAATGGGCGCTCCTCTTTATGCAAATGAAGAAGTCCTTCGTGAAGCGTTTATGGACGAACTTATCTCACTCTACGGACTTGAAGAAGCATCTGTTCGATTCGTTCTTGACCCACTAAAGATCGCATTGTATGAGTATGAACATGAACTCATTCCAATCGATATTGACCCGCATCTCGACTGAAATCAATCATTTGCGGCAAAGCCGTAAAAATTGGCTTGTTCTACATCTGGTAAGGCATCACGCTTGACAAGCATTGTTCGAACTGCCCACAGGTCGACAAAGACTCTGTATTTGGTTGTAGCATCAAGATAATCTACACCGCTTGAGCCACCCGTTCCCATTCGACGTCCAATCATTCGCTCGACCATTCGTGCATGGGCAGAACGGAACAGTAACATTGATTGTTCAAGTCCCACAAAAGAATCGATGAGTTTTCGAGGCCATGACAGCAAAGGTAGTTCTCGATACGATTCAATGAATAACAATCCCGCCCTTGAACGAGATACTTCACCGTTCGGGCGAAGGAATTCTGCTGCCTGTTCAGTTGCAGATTCAATTCGGGCACGAACGGGGGCTTCTTCACCATGTCCAATCGCCACAATATGAGCAATGACTTCCTCTCCATGAGTACGCATAGCAGCAACATGGCCATCAACAAATGCTTCGATAACAGCGTCATCGCCTGCTGAACCAGCAAGTGAGCCGTTGATTGGTGTACGGGCCAACCAGGCAGAGAGGGCTTCTCGAAGTGATGGTTGGCTTGATGTAAATTCAAAATCAGACAAAACAGAAGCGGATACTTTTCCTTCTTTCGCCAATTTTTTCATGTGAAGAAGAGGGTCCATGCCTCCCATTCGTTGAGCATTATCGAGGCCGAGAAGCACCTCAAGTTCTCTCATTTGCCAAGATTCGAAACCTGATGAAGTGCCAAGTTTATCTCGGAACGCCAAGAATCCTTGTGGGGTGAGTGTTTCCATTACTTTCCATTGATTCGAGAGAAGGCGAAAGATTTCAGTTACTCGGTCCAAATGATGAACGATTTGGGGGAGTTTCTCTTCAGGGACGTGTTCTTGGTGAAGAAGAGCATGCGTTTCTTTGAGTTCTCGTAAAATGAGTTTGAACCATAATTCAAATGCTTGGTGGACGATGATGAAGTGTTGTTCATCGTTTGAAGGAGCCGGACTGTATCCCTCAGGACCGTCCTGTAAAGTCAATAACGATTCCAACTGCAAATATCCGCCGTAGGTCATTCGATGCGTTGGTGCGTCGTCGGTCATGGTTTTGGATAGGTGCCAAGCCCTTGAACTCTTCACTCATTCACAGATGGATTTGATTCGACTTCAAGCCTTAAGATGTTGAGGCGTTGGCAATTTTTAGACCAAAAATATAGGCGAGAACAGTGAGAAGAATCGCAAGACTGAGTGCTGGCCAAAAATCCATTCCCCTTTGAAGAAATACCGGCGAGGTGAGAAAAAGAACAAGCGATGGTATGACCAACCAAAATATATCTGTGCTGAAAGTTGAAATTTGCTCGGTATCGCCTGTATCATTATACAACCAAATCATAGCAAAGATCGAAATTAATGGGAGAGAAGCAATGAGAGCGCCAAAAACATCATTTTTCTTAGCAATTTCACTCGCACCAACAATCAACCCCCCTGAGAGAACAAGACGAACTACAAGTTGGAACCATGCCATACAGGGTCTTTGAGCAGAGGGCTTGTCGTTGTTGTGGCCAAACAGAGGGTTTCGCTTCACTCTTGAAAGGCGATTGAAATATCCAAAATTCCGTACTGCTATGGATTCCAATCATAACACTCATATCACACATACTGAACCCCTCGACATGGGCGTAGATTCGAATACACTGGCGGGATGGCTCGCTGACTACGACCGAGACAACATCACAATCGGTGTTGTTGCATCTCATTCTTCTCTGCAAATTTTGCATGGCGCGCGTATTGAAGGTTTCCGAACACTCGGTATTGCGGTTGGAGAAAATCGTCGTCGTTTCTATCAGGCATTCCCTGGTGCCGAACCCGATGAGTGGCTCATGCTTGATAATTACCGAGAAATGCTTGACCATGCAGAATGGTTTCGTGAACGAAACGTGGTCATTATCCCTCACGGTTCATTGGTTGAATATCTTGGCTCGTCCAACTATCGTGAACTGAAAGTTCCTACTTTTGGTAATCGTGGAATCCTCCATTGGGAAAGTAGCCGTGAGCGCCAACGTCAATGGCTTGAAGCGGGCGGCTGTACAATGCCAAAGGTGCTTGAAGACCCTCATGACATCGATGGCCCGGTCATTGTCAAATATGCTGGAGCAAAAGGTGGCAGAGGATACTTCATCGCTCGAAATTATCGGGATTTTCGAAGAAATGTAGATATCGAAGAAGAATTTACGATTCAAGAATACGTTCTAGGTTGCAGATATTATCTGCACTTTTTCTTTGACCCAACAGCGACAGATGGTTTCCAAGTTCGTGGCAAAGGTTCGAATGCTGGAAAGAACCTTGGCCGTTTGGAACTCCTTTCGATGGATCGCAGAGACGAATCAAATGTTGATGAATTCTACAAATTAGGCTCACTTCGCGACTTGCGAGAAATGGAACTCGAGCCCTCTTTCGTAGTCACGGGCAATCAACCTGTTGTGATTCGTGAATCGCTGCTTCCGAGAGCTTTTGAAATGGCGGAAGGAACGGTCGCTGAATCTTTTGAATTGGAAGAAGGCTCTCGTGGAATGATTGGACCTTTCTGTCTTGAAACAATTGTCACAGATACACTTGAGTTCAAAGTTTTTGAAATCAGTGCACGCATTGTTGCAGGTTCAAATCCCTTTGTCGGAGGTTCTCCTTACTCGGACATCAACGAAGAGCGGATGTCGACAGGACGCCGTATTGCCCGTTCAATTCGCAAAGCATCCCAAAACAATTGTTTGGAAGACATCCTCTCTTGAGAGCAGATTGTAACATGGGTGCCACGGACGTGAAACGTTCCTCGTCTCAGACGATTCAGATTCAATCAGCAGTCTCTTCTTCGCTACTCAATGATTCCAAATCAGGGGCGCTTGGAACATCGCTAACGGAAAGGAATTCATCAAGTGAAACCGAACCATCGCCGTCTTTGTCTGCTTTCTTGTGAATGGCTTCTGCCTCTTCCAATGACATTCCTGTAGCCGATGCAAGTTCTTCGACAGAGAGTTGGGAACTGCCATCAGCAGCAGCGGAAAATTTGTTTTTGAGTGCTTCCAATTCAGATTCAAGTTCCACCTTCAAGCGCTCTCGTTCTGCTTTGGAAGCCACCTCAAAGGAACAGACTTGCATGATTGGGTAGCCCTTACTGAGTTCGGATGAATATTCGGTTAATTCTCCACCGCTGCTCACCATGATTTGGAACTTTGTTGGGTCTTTAGAACGGCGTTTGTTGTGCTTTTTGTAATAATGCACATAGACATGATATGTGCCCCCAGGAGCAGTCCCTTCTGGCCAGAATACATTCTCGACCGGTTTACGTGTTTCTGCTCTAACATTCGCATCGACATCGAGTTCTCCTTTGCAGGCTGAAATTTTGTTTCCACCGTGAATACGTTCGCCTGATGGACAAACAATGTGCAAATCAAGGTCATTGTAATTGTTCCACATTAAGGAGACTTGGACATCGGATGATTTTGCACCTTCTCGCTCCAAACGGGCTTGAAGTTCTTTGATGGCTTTCGAATTGGCATTGTTTGAAGCGATTTGAGATTGCTGTGCTGCGGCAATTTCGGCGAGACGAGCCTCTTCTGCTGCCAAGAAGTCTGATTGACGCTGATTTTCGCGTTCTGCTGCAAGACGTGCTTCTTCTTCTTCTCGGCGACGAGCCTCTTCTTGCTCCTCTCGAACCTTTTGTTCTGCTTCGGAAGCCAGCCGAGCCTCTTCAAGAGCCTTTTCTCTAGCTTCTTGCACCATTTGTTCGCGTTCAGCATCTTGCTGGGCTCGAGTTTGTTCAAGTTGCTCTTGTGCTTGACGCTCTGCGTTTTCCAAGGCGAGCCGCCCTGCAATTGCTTCTTGCCGCCGTCGGCGGTTTTCAACAATAGCTAACTTTCGATCGATTTCTTTCTTCGCATTTCCAAAACCCGGAGAGCCTGAACCGTATCGCAAGCCTTCAGGACTCATACCTTGGCGAGCCGAAACAGTTACGTCTTTACGGGTAAAAATGTACCATAATCCAACAATAAAACCCCCGACAAGGGCAATCGAAGTCAAGACGGTTTCAAGTCCCATTAGAACTCGCAGAGAGTGGTAGCCTTTTGTAGCATCGGTTGGTCGTGTTTGGGAAAAGAGATTATTTTCAATCATGATATTGCCACTAAATTGACGGAGGTGTTCATATTGGCTTTTGTTTTATATCACATTACGCTGTGGTCTGTTTGTGCGCGAAATTCATCTGAAGTGGACGGCTGAGACCGTAGCAAACTCAGAATATGCCCCAATTGCTAATATTGCGCATTCTTTGGAGGTTGTTGGCCACCTTGATATTGGAGACAAAGGCATTCGACAACTGCTTTTACCACATTTCTGTGAAGGAAAGAGTGCAAAGGACCTGAATGAAGTTCCCTTTTTGACCGTTGAATCAGAACTTGAAGGAGGACAGAGCGGCTATTTGGTCGTTTGGAATGCACATCCACTTTCCATTGCAGCAATTCGTTTTTCAAATATCCATATACTCCCACCATACACCTACGGAGGAGAAGGAATCAACATCACTGTTCGAGGTGTTCCCGAGGGTATCTCTCTCTTTTTGAAAACGTGTAGAGCATTACTTCCACCAGATATAGTCAAAGTTGTTGAAATGGGTGATAATCAAAGCCTGATTGAAAATATACTTACTCCACGGCAAATAGAGTGTGTAAAAGTAGCAGCAGCTTCGGGATATTACGACCATCCAAAACAAATCAAATTGCGTGAACTTTCTGAATTGATGAAAATACCTCGCTCGACCTTGCAAGAACATCTGAATAGGGCTGAATTAGCCATGATGAAATGGTCAAGTGAGCAAATCGATTCCAATTGAGATGTGCAAAACCTTGAGAACAAGCGAGTTTTCGGCGTAGCATGGACAAGGCATCTCGCATGGACTCATTGCTTCCAAATGGACGTGGTGTTTGGATTCCAATCGATCATGGCGCCTCAGATTTCCCTGTTGACGGCCTAACTGATACCAAGCATGTCATTCAATCGCTTGTTCGAGCAGGTGTTGATGCGATTGTTGCCCAAAAAGGAGTTGTTGGACATTACCACCATTTGTGTGCGTCCTCATCGACAGACATGGTTGTTCACTTTTCAGTCTCAACACGACACGCAGGTCCAGATTCTGCAAACAAAGTACTGGTAGGTAATGCGGATGAAGTTCTTCCAAGAGGTGGTATCGGTGTTTCTTGCCAAGTCAATATGGGGAGTCCGAATGAAGCCACCATGATTGAACGCATGGGTCAAATGAGCAGAGCAGCACTTCATCATCAATTACCCATGTTTGGCATGGTCTATGCCCGTGGCGAACATCTCTCTGTGATGGAGGGGGACGATACCAACGCTAATGCTCACGCTGTTCGGCTCGCCTTTGAGTTAGGCTGTGATGCTGCAAAGACCACATGGACCGGAGATATGGAAAGTTTCAGAAAAATCACATCTGCAGCTCCGATTCCGGTACTGGTTGCTGGTGGTCCATCAACTGGTGATTCAAAAGCCATTTTGACCATGGTGAGAAAGGCGCTTGACGCTGGTGCATCAGGTGTTTGTATGGGGCGGCAAGTGTTTGCACATCCAAACATTGAAGCAATTGCCAAAGCATTGGTTATGCTTGTCCATGAGGACGCTACTGTAGAAGAAGCGATGAATGCCTGTGAACTTTGAGGGGTCGATATGGAAGTCTGGCTTGATGGTCGCAAATCTATAGAAGCATTTGCTTCTTTAGACTCTGGAATAGACAGAATTCTTTTTCCACAATATTCAGATTCTACAAGAGATTATTTTATTGATGGAAATCGCTTGATGAATCGAGAACATTTGATTGGAAGTTTAGTGACTATTGATTCAGATACTTCACAGGAACAGGCTCGCTCGCTGGTTGGAAGTGTCGAATGGTTGGTTCTCGAATTCACAGATTGGTCGATGATACCAATTGAAAATATTATTGCCGCATGTGAAGGAACACCGACAAAGATTGCGGCGGTTATTACTTCTCCAGAACAGGCCCAAGGTGCAGGTTTTGCATTGGAGCAAGGTGTTGATGCCTTAGTTGTACAAAATACCCCCTCCATGGTCGAGGTTGCGTTGATTGTCAAAGCACAGCGTTTGGAACATGCAACTCCTAAAGTCGATGAAGTACGCTTCTCTGCAAGTAAGATTGGTATTGGGAAACTCACCATTACTTCAATTGAGTCAGGAGGGACTGCAGAACGTTATTGCATTGATATGACCCGTTTGTTGGACCAAGGCGAGGGGTTATTACTCGGTTCCAACGCATCGAGTTTTCTTTTCGTACACGGTGAAACACTTGAATCGGAATTTGTACCTACACGCCCATTCCGTGTCAATGCTGGGCCCCCACACGCTTATGTCCGCATGGCCGATGGAAAAACAAAATATCTCTCAGAACTTCAATCTGGTGATGAAATCCTTTTGGTAAACACTGAAGGTTTACAACGCAGTGCCTCAATCGGTCGATTAAAAATCGAGATTCGGCCCATGATTTTGATAAAATGGATTGATGAAAACGATAAAGAAGGGAGCATGTTCTTGCAACAAGCAGAGACGGTACGCGTCGTGGGCTTTGACAAACAAATCAAATCAATTACAAAATTGAAAATAGGTGAGGAAGTCATAGGATGGAGCGACATAGGAGCGAGGCACATCGGTGCCTCAATCTCAAGTGCCGTTACTGAGAGATGATGAAATGGCCGTATTAGGTTCTGGAAATGCGAATGGTGGCTGTAGCCTCTTGCATGCTGCTGGCACTGGATACGGAGCAAGTATTGGTCTTGACTTACCATTAGCTGTTCGTTTACTTGACAAGCCAAGTAAGCGTCCTGTCGATGACCCTGATGAACTCCTTCCTGCTGTCATTGATGCTTGGCTTGCTGGAGGGTTTCAGCTTCCTAACGAACTTTCCAAAGAAGGTTTGCATTGGGCTGTCAAAAGCCAAATCCCTCCGCGCCAGGGTCTCAAATCGAGTGCAGCAACGGCAATAGGTGCACTTCGGGCACTTGCTGAGTCAACCAAATCAGAAGTCAGTGATGAAGAATTCGTGGCTATGGCTGCTCAAGCACAATTAGAAGCAAATGTATCACTCACTGGTTCGATTGATGATGCTTGGGCTTGTCTTACCCCTGGGTGGAAACTTATCGACCCTCAGGCAACCAGCATCACTGAAGGTGTTTTATTTGAAGGAAATGGCCCGAAATCCGAGGATTGGGTTGTCATGGTTGTTTGCCGTGGAGAACGTTCCAAACGGCCAGAACTCGAAGATTTCATCCCCCACGTCGCCTCCTATCAAAATTCACTTTCAGCTTTACAAGAAATGAATGAATTGGTTGCCTTGACTTGGAATGGACGAGGGACAGTTGCCGTCATGAATGATGTTCAAGGGAAAAAAATCACCAATGATGCAATTCTCAATGGTGCACGTGCTGCGGGAATGACAGGTTCCGGGAACGCTATTATTGTGGTTGCTCCAAAAGTAAGCCAGCCCACTTGTGACCGGTTACTGAAACTTTTTGATAGAAATCCAGATGTCGTAAAAGTAATCGAAACATCGTTTTTGAGCATCGAAGAAGAAGAGATGTGAGACACACCTTCTTGAGGGGAGGACGGCTCGTTCTGCTGAGTCCAATGCATATGCACCTCGGAGAATGGATTCGTCTCACCCTTTTTGGGACAAGTCATGGCCCACGTGTTGGAGTAATTCTAACAGGTGTACCCGCTGGAATTGAAATTGATTCTTTAGCGATTGAACTTGCAATGGCATCTCGGCGCCCTGGAGGGCGCTATGCCAGCAAACGTAGAGAACCCGATATTGTGGAATTCCGAACAGGTGTAGCAAATGGCAAAACTAACGGTGAAGAAATAGAAATTTCAATTGCCAACAAAGATGCAAAATCCAAAGATTACAGTTTCTTACCCGACCATCCTCGTCCAGGGCATCAGGACATGGTAATGCACAAGCGTACCAACGGCGAGGCTGACCTTCGCGGTGGAGGGAGTTCAAGTGCTCGCTTAACCGCAGCATTAGTCGCTTCTGCTGCCTTACTTTCTCCACTTCTCAAAACATTGGGCATTGAATGTGAAGCGCAGGTCGGCGCCATAGGCCAAATACAAGCGTTACCAATGGAAAAATGCCCCCCTCGATGGGACACAGATGCATGTAAAGAAATGCGATGCAGAGACCCTCTTGCTGCACTTGCAATGATCGAAACTGTAGAACAGCATCGAATGGACCGCAATTCGATTGGAAGTCGTGTTGACCTTCGTATAACAGGAGTGCCATTGGGATTAGGTGAACCTTGGTTTGATGGGTTGGAACCGGCCCTGGCACGAGCAATGGTGGCCATACCTGCTGCTCGCGGCGTCACTTTTGGACGAGGTTTCGATGTTGTCGGAATGACAGGGAAAGAGCATAATGATCCATGGGGTGGAACTGCTGAACATCCCACATTACTTGGTGAGAATCCGGACGGTGTGCTGGCTGGTCTTGCAACCGGCTCTCCGATTCATGTTTCTGTTGCTTTCAAACCACCATCCAGTATTGCTGCGGAGCAACACACTCTCAATTTAGCAACCGATTCAATTCAACCCTTGGTTGTCGGTGGTCGACATGACCCTGTCTTGGGGCCAAGAGCGGTTGCTGTTGTTGAAGCAATGGCAAAACTTGTTCTGTGTGACCTTGCAATGCGTGGAGGTTTCTACGATGAGTAAAAAAATCACTGTTCACAAATTCGGTGGCTCTTGCCTTCGAGATATTTCAGATTTAAACCGCATTGCTGAAGTGATTCGGTTTTGGCCAGGACAATCCGTCATCGTCGTCTCAGCACTTTGGGGTACAACCGACCGTTTGATGCGAGCAAGTCAAGAGCCACGTTATGCAAGCCGATTGGTAAATGACCTTTCAAGACAACATTTACGCTTTGCTCCTGGCATTCTTGAAAGTGAGAATGGAGGGGTCTTCAACGCTGTATTAAATGGAATAGAACAAGCGTTAGAAATTTTATCTCGAAACTCCAGCGATTGGAAGGCATCGAACCGATTGTTGGCTGCTGGTGAACGCCTTTCTGCTTTGGTTGTTGCACATCGTTTGCAAGAATGTGGTATTCAAGCCCATCCTGTTGGTGCTGAAGATATCAGTTTGAAGTTGAAAGGAAGCAACAGAGCACCGGTTGTTGATTTAGAGAGTTCAATGAAAGAATTGGACCGGACTGCGCTCCATGGGACACCCGTCATCACTGGATGGTTTGGTGAAGGTGCGGACGGTGAATTAGCTCTTCTCGGACGTGGAGGGAGCGACCATACAGCAACATCCATTGCCCACCTCATCGATGCTGACCGAGTCATATTGTGGAAAGATGTTGACGGCGTATTACCGCTCAATCCTCGATGGGGGATTCAATCCTCTCCAATACCATACCTTGGCTATGGGGAAGCCATTGAACTTGCAAGATTGGATACGCCTGTACTTCACCCAGCAACGGTTGAACCTCTTCGCAGTGTCGGAATTCCACTTGAGATTCGAGACCTTCGTGGAGTTCAAAGTACAAAAGCGGCGACAATCATCGGTCCAGATTTACATCAAACTCGACGAGTGAAAGCCATAGGGTGCTTGCCGAACATCATTCGGATACGCGCTCGCGCTCCATCTCTTGAAAGTCAGAATGAGCAACTTGGACGTGTCCTCATCGAATTTGCACATGAAAACATTCCTTGTTGGCACCTGGATTCAACCCATGGAGAAATAGTATGGGTTATCTCACAACACGATATTGGAAAAGCGAATTCAATCGTTTCAGCACATTTCTCTACACCTGAGACGGAAGAATATGGCGTTATGTTCTCATTGGTCGGAAATAAACTACCTGAAGACTCGGAATTATCTATCATTCATGAAATACAAACACTCCTTGATGTGGAGGTTCTTTCAGCAACCGATCATGCGATTCGCCTGCTCTCTAAAAAGAAAGAAATACACTCAATGCTTGAAGTATTAGCAGAATATTTGAATCTCAGCATTGAAGTTTAGATTCAATCCTCAGCACGCTTCTCACGGAAACTTTGCAAATGCGTTGGAAGGTTCAAAGCAAACAATCCACCAACCACACAGAACACAAAGAACGTTCCGAGCGCTACACCATAGACCGAAATCAGTTCAACTGATTCTTCCATTCTAAGAGCGGTGTCTTTCGAAAGAATACCTACAAAGAATGGAAGGATTGTATTTGCAGAGAGAACAATGGTTGCCAAGAGGGTGGCGATGATTGGATTAATGAGTAGAGATCGGTGGTATTTGCCGACGATCTTCTGAGGGTTCATGACATACACTTCATTGGTACGAATACTTGTGTCAAGCATCGAATAACGAAGCACACCATTGGTCAGTTCGAAATACATAATCAAAAGTACCGAATAGATAACAACGAGTGCTGAAAGTAAAAACGGCTTGTCTTGAAGACCAAAGAGGTCGCTCGAAAGAGTAACCTTTGAGGAAGCAAAGCGCAGGATAGCGAGAATAAACATCAAATTGCTGGCAAGTGTGAAGCGCCCATCACGTTGGAAGGTTCCCCAAAAGCCAGTTCCAGTTGCTCCTGCAATAAGCACCAATTGTAGAATCGTTGCGATTCCTAAACTACCCGTAATCATGTACCAAAGAGTGCCTTCAGCAGGTGAAATCATGTAGGTCATCAAAGCCAAGGCCACAAGAATACCATAAACACCGAGTTGAAGGTTTTGGACCATCTTTGCCGGTGGCAAGAATTTCGTCTTTGGGACCAAAGGCCCTCCAAGAAGACTTTCGATAAAGGAAGGAATTTCAACTTGAGGAATCGCATCTTTTGGAATTTCAGTTCCAGAGCCAATTTGACCTGCAATCTTCTTTCGAGATGGTGCTGCTGAACGAACAGTCTTTCCATCATACAAGTGGGCAGTGTCGCTGGATGGTCGGGATACAGTCATTTTCTCACCTCAGAATCCTCTTGCGCCTGCAAGTGCTGTTGAGAGCAGCATATCTGGCTCCCAATCCATAATATTGACACCAAGTCCACGAAGTTCGCTGATGAGAACATCTCGCTCGGTCTTCATGACTTCGTAGCCGGTTCGGTCAATGCGACGTGCATCGAATTCAAACTCAAGCGACGAGGGGGTGAGAACCGTAACATCGAAGTTTCGAGCACGGAAATCACGCAGAGCGTTGACAATTGTTGGATCATCTTCAAGATTGGACAAGAATATAATCGGACTACCCTTGTTGATGTGCGGCAAAATACGGTTGACAACCACTTGAAGTGGGATGTTCCCTCTTGCAACAGCACCAGCAAGTTTGGTTAAGATGACATAGAGTTGCTTCTTCCCTGTATCTCGGTCAACACTAACGACTTCATCACCGTAAACGATGATACCGACGGAGTCTCGGCGACCAAGGAAATATTTTGCCAAGGATGCCGCTGCACGGGTCGAATAGACCAATGCATTACGAGAAACTGGACCTGTTTCTGCAACAGAACGTGAGTCAACGATGATAATGATGTCAGAAACTGCATCACGTTCACGCTCGTTGACCATCAACTTCCCAGAGCGAGCATACGCAGACCAGTTAATGGCTCGGAATGAATCGCCTTCGAAATACTCACGAAGGGAATAAAATTCTGAACCTGGACCAGGTTGACGAATGTTGACCGCACCAGTGAAAATTTTCGGAACACGGGATTTGACGAACGTCTCTTTGAGGTCTTCCATTTTCGGGAACACAAGGAAATCATTGTAGACATGCAATTCTTTTTCCTTGTGGAATAATCCGAATGGGTCTTGAATCCTGACAGCCACAGGACCAACACTATAGAAACCTCGAAGTGGACATTCAACAGTGTATTCGATGAATGTTTCACGGCGCGGACCTAATTCCATCAAAATGTAATTCGCACCATCTTTGATGCGCATTACTTCTGGAACTCGGTCTCGCACTTCAAGTATTTTGGCAAGAGAGGAATGGTTTTGCATCCTCAAGGTGATGTTGAGTTCTCCGTCTTCAAAAATACGGGCACTGGACAATTTACGCATTGCGCTTACACTGTTCAGTGCTGCACCTTCTTCTCCAGACCACTCGTCTGCTCGACGGCCGGTAGCGGCAACGTCAGCATGGCCGCCAAACAAGGCAGCCCAAGTTAGG
This sequence comes from Methanobacteriota archaeon, assembly GCA_009937025.1. Lineage (GTDB taxonomy): Archaea > Thermoplasmatota > Poseidoniia > Poseidoniales > Poseidoniaceae > MGIIa-L1. The sequence goes on along the minus strand of JAACDG010000164.1, from coordinate 44,173 downwards.
AAAACGAAGATGACAACCGCAATCGTGACAAGTTGGGAATTTCGCAAGGTCAAACCAAGCAAATACATGGCAATAGCCAAACTTCCTAACATAGCAGATTTACGACTCCACATCATTCTCACCTCAAAATAAGTTCAGTACTACAATCAAACTGTAGGGACTGGGACTTCTCGTAGAATAGCTTGAATCACTTCACCAGACTCAAGGCCTTTGATTTGATGCTCAGGCTTGAGAATAATTCGGTGTGCAAGTGCGAGTTCAGCGATTGCTTTGATATCATCAGGGGTGACGAAGTCTCGGCCTCGAAGTGCTGCTGCAGCACGGGAGGTCTTGAGCAATGCTTGGGAACCACGAGGAGAAGCGCCGACCAAAACACGTGGATCTTCACGGGTTCGGGAAACAACTTCAACCATATACATTCGGAGAGCAGGGTCGACGTAAACGAATTCACATGCTTGTTGCATGTTAATCACCATCTCAGGATGAGTGATGACTTCGACTTCGACTGCATCCTTTCCACGGGCGATACGACGAGCAAGAATCTCGTCTTCATCAGCGCGGTCTGGATATCCGACGGACATCTTGAACATGAAACGGTCAAGTTGTGCTTCTGGAAGTGGGTAAGTACCTTCTTGTTCGACAGGGTTTTGAGTTGCCATAACAATGAACGGTGCTGGAAGCTTGTGCGTAACAGTACCAATGGTAACTTGCTTCTCTTGCATAGCCTCAAGCAAAGCTGCTTGAGTCTTTGGAGGAGCACGGTTAATCTCGTCAGCAAGAAGAAGGTTACAGAATAGAGGTCCTGGTTTGAACGTAAATTCACCTTTCTTTGCGTCATAGATGTTGGTACCTGTGATATCAGCTGGGAGCAAGTCAGGCGTAAATTGAACACGCTTGAAATCACAACCAAGTGCATCTGCAAAGGTGTTGGTCATCAATGTCTTTGCCAGACCTGGGTAATCTTCGAACAGAAGGTTACCATTGGAAAGAATATTGATCAGAACATTATCGATAACGTGTGCTTTACCGATAATTACTTTCTGGACTTCGGCACTAATTGCGCTTGCAATCGAGCCGACGGCCTTCAATTTCTCTTTGTTTTCTGGGCTGGTCTGGTGCTTCGGCTGGGCCGGAGCGGCCGGTGCTGCTGGTGCTGCTGGGGCTGGGGCAGGTGCTGCTGGTGCTGCTGGCATAGGCGCTGGTGCTGCTGGCATAGGTGCCGCAGGCATTGGCGCTGCTGGTGCAGGCATTGCAGGTGCTGCTGGGGCCACAGGAGCTGCTGGCGCTGGCGCGGGCGGGGCTGCTGGTGGTGCGGGGGGTTGCATGTCTATTTTCCTCCAATTATCAATTTCCCCAACGTCGTATTTGCGGAATTATGTCCCGCAGTTCTTCGTTGGAGTAGGAACGGGTTGAGCTGATGAGCTCGACCAAGCGCGGATCACGGACCATTTGCATGATCTCCGCAGGGGATTTACGCATGAATTCATCACGCGTTAAGTCATTGAACTGTCGCACCTTCGAGAGAAGTGCCTCTCGGGTACGAAGTTGGTATTGAGATGGGTCTAATTTTGTTGGACGTTCTCTAAATCGAGTCAAGTCAAACACGTGGCGCCAGTTTTCTTTTTCAGGAACAACCATGATGGCAATTGCAAGCAAAGCAAACAAATTGAGAATAATAAGCCACTTGAGCACAACATCACTGGTCAGCAACACAATAGCGCCCATAGCCTCTGTGAATGGAGAGGTAAGAGCACTCGAAATATGACGGCTCTCGTCAAAGACAACATAAAATTCAGATGGGGAACGAGTGATTGTTGTTGATAATTCAGGATTATCAAATTCCATCATGTCATAAATCAAAGCAGAGAAATATTGGCTGTTTCCATTCCAAGAGGTGTCGCCTTGAGCAGATGAGAGACCATCGGGGTCAGTATCCCAGCAATTGTGCCCGTTTTCCACATAGGCTGGAGAGGTGCACTGCAAATACCCTTGTTCTTCGGCTAAGTCAGCATCCCAAAGATGATTGGCGAGAACCGAGTGATCTGAAACGAAAACAATGGAACCCGTAACATCGATTTTGCCGTAGTCATTGTTCGGTTTGACATCGAGAACATCACTAACTGGGTAATCGATTCGGATGATGAGTCCAGTCATTCCTTCACCAAGTGTTGGGTTTAGTTCACTGTCGATGTTGTCTGGGAATTTTGCAACACGTGTTGAAGTTGATGCTGCTGCAAGAATACTGATTTCACGTTCTGATTCAGTTTGTTCATCGAGAACTTGAATTGCGGTAGGGCGGTGGAAAAGAACAGGCATTCGGCAATTGTCGACTTGAGCGAGTGCAATGTTGGCTTGAGAACAAGGAATTAATCTTTCATCACCCATTTCGCTGATGTTTTGATTGATACTGGCTGCAGACCAAAGACGTCGATAATCAGCAGGTTGGAGAACACCCAAGTCGTCTTCAACTTCGTAGAATCGCTGGTCATCATACACTGGTGCATCGAAATACTTGACACCGAATTCAGTGGCGACAAGTTGAGCGTTGGTCGAACTTGCTGCAAGAATGACTTTTCCACCCTTTTTGGTAACAAAGTCGTGGAGGGCAGAGGCTTCAGCAGCATCAAATGGTTTTTCAGGTCCAGCAATGATAAGCATGGTTCGGTGAGGGTCGTTCCAATCGTTGACCAACATCGGTGTTGACATGGTGTTGGCAATACTGAAATCATCGGACTCGATTACATTGCGCATTTCAGTCAATTGTTGCATAGAATATTCATCTGCTGCATTGTTGTAAGGTGAAAGCACTGTGGTCTTATCCCAGCTCACAATACTGATGACGACAACAGAAAGGAAAAGCGAGGACACAAGACCAACTTTAAGCCAAGTTTCGATGGAGATTTTTGTTGATTCAGTGTCTGTCATTTTTCTCCCTCCTTGTGCGCTTGCGGTACTCTTGAACAGTATAAACAACCGTCGGAACCTCGCTCCACACTTAATGCTTGTTCATGCATGATTTGAAGCCACAGGTTAATATGGGGTGGAAAACAATTTATTACAAAACGAATACAAGTCAAAAATAGGTGGCAAATGCCCCGAAAAATATCAAAAAAGCACTATTCAGTTCTTTTGTTTCATGCTTCTGCCAAGAGCCGCAAAACTCAACGCCATAACAAGTTCAACACCGCCAATCCAAGGCAAAGTGTTGGATTCCTGTGAAAGGCTATCTCCATCATCCGGATTATCTGGATTTGAGGGGGGCGGATTGTCATCAATATTTTCAACAGCCATGACTTCAATTTCAAAGGTCGTGCTACGGGATGCATCATCGCCTTCTGAAGTGAACGATAAGGTAGCTTCGCAGACGCGGTTTGGTTGACTTTCCGAGGCTTCAAGACGGAGAGCGACAAAGGTATCTTTTCCACTTTGAGCACCGGTGGTATCGACCAAAGTATTTGCAAGGTCTTCCAGACCTGGCATGGTCAAATGAGGGCAACTGCGGAATTGCACAGACGCTTGTTTCACTGCATCACGAGCATTCCCGCTGTTGACGAGTTGGGCTGAAAGTTCAATCCATGAACCTGCATGCAACGATTCGTCGGGCAAGGTGACTTCTGGACGTAAATCGAAAATACGTGGTACACTCACATCTCCTTCAAGTTCTTGAGTGCTCGCAGAAGTGTCTCCAACTTTTTCATCTGCCGTAATCGTCAATTTCGAAGTGTTATCTGGGCTGTATTCTCGAGCATCGTCATCATTAATTGAAGAAAAGGTGATGGAAAATGTTTCATTGCCATTGGCAGCAACTGAAAACGTGTCGGGGCCACTGAATGAAAACGGAACCCAACTGTCGAACTCATAGGTCAAATCAAGTTCAAGTTGTGTCATTCGGTTATTTTCGACATATGCAACGATTTCTCCATCTGCATCCCAATCAATGTCCATCTCAATGAGGTATGTTGAATCCATATCGGTCGCCCACCCTAGAGTCCATGATGGCCCATCAATCGGGCTTTGGGCATGAGCAGGCATACTGCTCAAAGCAGAGAGACTGAAAAGGACAGTCATCAATAAAGCCAGTGGAGTTCTTTTCATTGTATCACTTCAATCAATCATTTTCTCGACCGCTCTCTTGGTCAAAACCCGTACCATCGATTTACGGTAGCGTGGAGGTAATGAAGTGTTGTTCACGGGTTGAACGCTCTTTCGAACGCCTGCTGCAAGTGCTTTGACCGATTTCATTCCGTCCCAGCCATCCCCGAGTACAGCCGATACTTCTTCTGGATGGCAGCGAGGGATCGATTCAACTGCTGTTGTTGCAATTTGAAGGGAAGATACATCCCCTGGAATCCAAGATGCTGCAACGCCTGCTTCAGGGAAATCCCATGAGTCGCGAACACGCAACTTTTGGTATGAACCTGAACGACCTGCCGCTTCTTTTGAGAGCGTAACTTTGAGTAAAAACTCGCCTTCTTCAAGGACGTTTTTCTTCATTCCATCAAGTTGATAGAATTCTGTAAGTGGAATGACTCGCAATCCATTGGGCCCGATGAGATGGACCTCGGCATCGAGTACCATCAATGTTGGAGCAATATCTCCTTGGTAGGTTGCAACACATAATGTGTTTTGATTTGGAATGACCCGGCAATCAGCTCCAGTCCCACAGTCTGCTTTGTGGCACCAGTCGATAGAGCGGCGCCAATCTTCGCCTTGGTTATACCAGAAACATCGAGTATCGAGACAAAGATTGCCACCAAGTGTTGCGTTGCGTCGAATCAAGGTAGAGGCAACTTTTCCTGCCGCTTCGACAATCAAGGGGTGAATGCCATTTTCGACCGTCAGATCACAAAGTCTCGCCATACAACCAATCTCATGGAGGGAAAGCGTGTCAACGCCTTCGATACGAGCGAGTGAAATCACATGCGGTTTTGGATTGAGGTGCCATTTGTAATTTGGAAGAAGGTCTGTGCCTCCAGCAACCCAATCGAATGTTTCGCCTTTTTCGAGCAATGCACCTGCAAGAGTGCATGCTTCTTCGACCGTCGTCGGATTATGAAGTGTAAACGGTGGCATTAACATCAATTCTCACCATCCATCTGGCGTTGTTCTTTCTTCAACCAAGCACGGCCTGCAAGTCCGAGTTCTGCGAGTTGTTCAGGGTCGGGTTCAGTAGCAGTACGCCAACCTTCGACTTGGTCTTCCAATGGAATCGTTGGGTCAAACCCAAACAAAACTCCATTGACATAGGGACTTGTATCTTCGGTTCGTTGACGTGCTTTGTCCCGAATTTTATGTTCTTGTGCTCGGGCAACCAATTTTGGTTGCATTGAACTAAAGGAGAGCGTTGGTGAAGGCAAATCGGTTGGATCATCAAATTCTGAAGCCTTGAGGGCTTTTTCAATACCTTTGAAAACCACATCAGGTGTAAGAGGGAGGCTTCGCAAACGGATTCCAATCGCATCCTATACTGCGTTGACAACAGCAGGTAGAATTGGAAGTAAGGGGCCTTCTCCAGCCTCTTTCGCCCCGAATGGCCCTTCTGGGTCGCACGATTCGATGATGATGGGTTCAACATGAGGCATTTCATGGACGGAGGGGATTTTGTAATCGAGAAGGTTGGCGTTTTGCAAATGACCTGTTCGACCATAGACCATCTGTTCCGAAAGTACTTGGCCCAATCCCATATGGCAAGAACCAATGATTTGACCTTTCACGGCTAATGGATTGAGTGCTTTTCCACAATCGTGAGCGGCCCATACATTGGTACAACGAATTATTCCAGTTTCGACATCGACGTCGACTTCAGCAACATAGGCCGAAAAGGAATACGCTGGTGCCAAACCGGCAGCAGCACCCTTGTGAACGCCACCCATTGGTGGAGAGCGGTAGGCACCGCTTGCAATCAATGCACCCTTGTCCTCCTGGGCTTTATGTAGTGCTTTGAGGTATGATACTCCCACTGCTGGGTCGTGTTTGTAGTATATCCTACGGTCATTCAAAACTAAATTGTTTGGATGATAGCCAAGCATTTCCCAAGCCGCATTGAGCAGTTGTTCACGTATCTCGAGCGCAGCACGAATTGCAGCATTGGCATTCATGAATGTGACTCGGCTGGAATAGGAACCCAAATCGACTGGAGAGGTGTCGCTTTCATGGCTTCGGACATGAATCATCTCAATTGGAAGGGCGAGAACTTCTGAAACGACTTGGGCAACTGCTGTAGTCGAACCCTGGCCGATGTCGGCTGCTCCAGTGTGAACAGTAACACCACCGTCCATGTCAACTTGCATGTGGACGGTTGCATGCGGGAATCGGTTAGGGTCCCAATGAATCGGCAAACCTGAACCCGATATGAAGAAGCCACAACCGATACCAATGCCCTTGCCCAGCGGCAACTTACGGAATTTTTCATCCCAATTTGAACCTGTTCGTACCTTTTCCAGAGCTTCACGCATACCGTTTGAAGTAATTCGAAAACCACTGATTGTTCGACTGTGTGGTGGAAGGAGGTTCGCTAAACGCAAATCGATTGGGTCAACTTGCATTGTTTCTGCCATTTCATCCAAACCGACTTCAACAGCACATCGGGTATTGACGGCTCCGTGTCCACGCATGGCACCTGAAGCGGGTTTGTTTGTCCAAACTCTTGCACCTGTATAATGGAATGAACCCAATTCATACGGTGCAGTTGCTAAGACTCCATTGTAATACGAAGTGACGTGTCCAAAAGATGCAAAACCGCCTCCATCGATGAGTGCATCGATATCAAAACCAGAAATTCGAGCATCTTCATCTGCAGTCATCTTGACTTCGATATGGCTTGGATGCCGTCCTCGGTTAATCCAGTAGACTTCTTCTCGGTCGAAGGTGATGCGGACTGGGCGTCCGGATTTACGCGACAAAATCGCTGCACACATTTCATGTGGGAACGGATCTGATTTTCCACCAAAACCCCCGCCAACAAATGTTCGAATAACGTTGATTTGATGCATTGGAACATCGAGAACTGTCGAAAGGGCTCGGTGAGTATAATGCGGAACTTGCTGAGGCGTGTAAAGTTGTAATCGGCCGTTTGGGTCCCAGTGAGCCACAACAGCATGTGGTTCAGTGAAACCATGATGGACGCCTGCCATTTTCCATTTTCCATGGGACTCAGCATGAGGTTTTTCGACCAAAGAGCGGTCGCCAAATTCTTGAAAGACTCGCTTTTGCACATTGGTTTTTGCCAAATGATACTTTCCTCGCCAATGAATCGGTTCATCAGCATCTTCAAGTCCCTTTTTCGGGTCGAATACCGGTTCTAGGATTTCCCATTCAATATCGAATAAATTGAGTGCCTCAAGTGCGGTTGATTCATCAATTGCAGCAACACATGCCACTAAATCGCCAACATGCCGAACTTTCTCGACTGCCATTGCGTGTTCGTCTTTGGTCACAGGAAGGACACCAAAACGGTGAGGAGAGTCAGCACCTGTGGCAACTGCCAGCACACCAGGAAGGGCTTCGACACGTGTTGTGTCAATTGATTTAATTCTGGCATAATGGTGAGGGGAACGAAGTATCTTGCCAATCACTTCATTGGGCAATCGTACATCATCTCCATACCATGCTTGACCAGTCACTTTAGCATTTGAATCAACCAAAGGCATTTCTTTTCCGACACTGGTTCCTGTTCGAACTCGGTCGTGGATGTGGGAGCCGGCAGGTTGTGGTTCTTTTCCACCGACCGATTCAGGGATAAAATCAAGGTCTCGAGTGGCCATCTTTGGCTTGGAGCCTCCAGAGCCAGGTGGAGGGAATGCTTGCTTTCCTGCTACGCGCTTACCGTCTTTACGGGTCGTGGGGCCAGAACCCCCGGGTTGTTGACGGTATCCTCCAGACATGAAACATCACCGAGCGTGGCCAGGAGGCATATTTGGCTCATCAGGTCCATCTGGATGAGGGTCAGGATGAGCATCGCTTGCAGGGGCTGCTGCTGCGACTTCGCCGCGATGTATCGCAGCTGCTCCTTGAATGGATTCGATGATTTGTTGATAGCCAGTGCAACGGCAAAGGTTCCCTTCGATTGCACAGGCGATTTCTTGCTCTGTCGGCGTATCGTTCTCATTCAATAGTGCTTGGGCGCTTATCAAGAAACCAGGTGTACAAAAGCCACACTGTGAGCCACCATATTCGGCAAAACACGATTGAATTGGAGCCAGGTGAGCACCGTCTGCCAAACCTTCAACCGTTGTAATTTCAGAGCCTTCAACTTGTCCAGCCAAACACAGGCAAGAGAGGCGAGGGGCTCCATCGACCATGACCGTACAACAGCCACAAGTGCCCATGTCGCATCCACGTTTTACGCCAAGCGTCCCGACTTTGTCGCGAAGCACATCAAGAAGAATTGCATTCGAAGCGACGAGGACTTCCACAGGAGCCCCATTCACTTCAGCAGACCAAATATTCTTGTCAGGAGCGGGTATCATTTTGATGTGTTCGCTGCCTACCATAATCAGTCGCCAAAGGCGACGTGGTGGAGCCCGCATATCAACATAGGGTATGCACTGGTTGAGGGATTGCCAAGTTATGATTCGTATCAAAGCGTGGTCGTGCTTCTCATTTTTACCGAGACGACATCGTCTTTGCCTGCTGGAGGGTTGACCCAATCTTCATCGCCAGGCAGAATGAGGCCTTCTCCTAAACCGACTAATCGTCCAGCAAGTTGACGTTGATTATGGACCAATTCATCCCAGTTATGCTCATCAACTTTCCATGCGTTCCACCGGCGTATTTGACGTGTTTTAATGACTAGGCGAGCGTATAACTTCATGTGGAGTTTCGCTGAATTCGGCCACCAAATAAACAGAATGAGGAAGACCAAAATGAAGGGTAGATTCGTGAGTAATGCCAACAACCAATGCATCTGCAGCAGTTCATTCACTGGGCTGGCTTCAACCAACAACAACCAAGTGATTGCCGCTGATATAACAATCCACCAAAGAGGGAAGAATATCACGGCTGTAACCACCTTCAAGGTACCAATAATCGATTGTTCAGCACCTTTCTTTTTCATGATTTTAACAGCGAGTGCATTTCCACGATAAGGAATAAGGTTACCAATAACCGCACTCCATGTTATGAGGCCAAACATCCATACTGCAGCCCATGACCAAGAGAGGAGTAATTTCGCTGACGCACCCCTTGTAAGACGTTCAGGACGTGCATCGACATCCAGTGGTACTAAATTTCGTTGCTCCAACTGCTCAAAGTGTTTGTCGCAATCTTCGACTAACTGTTTTGTCAAAGCAGGCCTATTTTCAGCCAAATATTCCCACCCTGCCCGAATGCGACGAGCACCCATTACCGATTCAGCATAGGTGGGTTTAACCAATTTACCACCTGTTTGGCGAATTTTTTCGGCATAAGCTAAACTTCTACCTTTCCATATGAGTGTTCGTTCTCGCCATGTGGTCTTTGAAAGGCTTGCTCGCTTGAGTTCAGTTCCGATGGCATCGGTAACCGAAGAAACCCAGGCTCTTTCGAGTTTGTCTTGCTCCTCTTCATCTGCCATCACTTTTGGAATGGCATCGAACTCCATGACCCGTTCGACGATAACTGCCGCTCTTTCCCTGAAAGTTTGAGATTCTGAATAATGGAGGCCTATTGGAACCAAATGTGGAGTAGGCTTTCCCTCTTCATGTGCTTTTCGAATTGCAGCAAGAAGAATACGAGCAGCACCAGAACGGGCGCGTTTGACTGACGAATCAGTATGTGTCGTCCCTTCAGGGAAAATAATCAATCGACCACCATCCGCTACAACAGATGCCACAGAGTCCAATTGTTTCTTATTTCGATTTTTTGAACCGGTTTTGTCTGAACTGTCTTGGGCACGTTCGATTGGTACTGCACCAGCACTTCGAATCAACCGGCCCAATATTGGGATTTTGAATAGCGTATGTTTGGCAATCATCGAAAGTTTACCGGGCAATGATGCGTGCATGAGCATCGGGTCAATCAGTCCACTTGGATGCCAAGAAATGAAAATTACGCCGCCTTCGGGAGGAATGTTTTCATCATCGACAATATTGATTTCTCGAAACCAGATGCTGACCAACGATCTGGAAAATCGACGAAGGAAGCGATACACACGATTCATGCGTGGATGGCCTTTTCCGGAAGGGTCTTTGGGCCAGCGCATGAACAAACCGGTATGTTCTAACTTTTGAGTTCATCTCCGGAAATGAGCAAGAATGAGTATTCCAAAACGAAATGACGAGTCATCATTATCGAAACCAAATCATTCACTTTTCATCTTGGTTTTCGTCTCTTCGACTTCCAGATACAACGCCAGCAAGAACAAGAACAGCAACCATTGAAGCTGCAGAGAGGAACGGTAATCTGTCTGTATCTTTTGACATAGTATCGAATGCAGAATCAGTATCCATGAGCATGATGTTCGCTGAAATCAACGGTGATGATGTGTGGCCGCCTGAGTCATTTGCTTTGATTCCACGAAGCGAAATGGTATGGTTCCCTTCAAGCTCGGTACCTGGTAAGTGCTCGAGTTGGTGAATGATATCAATGGCTGCCAAAGTTCCACTGCTATCGCCATGGCCAAAACTGTGAATGTTCGACCAATCATCTCGAAGGTGGTTGCTGCGCCATTGAACCGTGTCAACATCGCCAAGAGCAGAATAGGATAAGCTGTCTTCAGGGAACATATGGATTCGATTATCCATTCCAATTTCGGTTGTGAGTGAAATATCGAGGGATTTATCGAACGCATAATCTCGTTCTGCGGCTTCATAGACTGAATCAAGAGCTCGAACTTCACCATGGCCATAGACGTTGTTTTGGCGATTTTTTGGAATCAGATCTTCCAAACAGGGCTCGTTTGCAAACATGTAGTTGCACATTCGGTACGTCGCAGTCTCCTGCATGATATTACGAATGTCAAACGGTGAAAGGTCAGGATTGGCTTGATACATTAAAGCAGCAACTCCAGCTGCTCCAGGTGTCGCCATTGAGGTTCCTGACATGTCGGTGTATTGGTCGCCAGTGTTGAAAGCAACCGACATCACGTTACTACCAACATATGCAACATTTGGTTTGACGCGACCTTCTTCAGTAGGACCTTGACTCGAATAAACTGCGATAGCAGAGTTCTTGTCGAGGGCACCCACAGTAATAGCGTCTTCAGCAGAACCTGGCGTTCCGATTTGAGCTGAAACTGCACTATTACCTGCTGCGATAAAGATAGCCACTCCAGCGGCCATCATTTCATTGGCGTAGCGGTTCACGCTGTCTTCTTCCGAAGATGTCCATTCAATCGCTCCTGGACCTCCAAGGCTCATCGATGCTGCTCGAATATTGAATTTGTAGCGATTCTCAACGGTCCATTCCATTCCAGCCATAACAACAGCGAAAGAACCTGAACCACCAGCATCAAGGACTTTGACGCCGACAAGGAATGCTTGAGGTGCCATTCCAACATGCTCGTAAATCGGAGCGCCGGTTCCAGCGGTTGTTCCTGCACAGTGTGAACCGTGGCCTTGGTCGTCGTATGGGAAGACTTCAGTACCGTTGACGAGACTCGGATTGTTGACTGGGTCGTAGAATGCTATGACCTTTGGGTCATTGGTTGAATTGTCATCATCTAAGTCATCAAGACTGGCATGGGCCCCATCGATTCCAGTGTCAATAATTGCGACAGCAGAACCCGCTCCATCGTATCCTGTATCTGCCCACACCGTATCAACACCGTGAAGAACCGCAGCATCGCCGTTGGTGGTCGTTAGAATACCATCGAGTTCGAGCATGACGACTCCTGGAAGCGTAGTAGCATCGAGAATGTGATCGACAGGAACTCGACCTGCTAATGCATCAATTCCTTCGAGAGTCCATTGATGTTGGAAATCAATTTCACGCTCAAGCAGGGCGATTTCAACCTCGCCAGGCGTATGGTCAAAATCTATAATCAGTGGTAGTGTGTTATCTTCATCAAGGAAATACGGACTGTCTTTGTGAACTTCAATCATGTCTCCAATTCCGTTGCCGTTACGGTCAACGGTTGTGTCAACCCACCAACCCACTTCTTCGGAAGACTCGGAGGAGATAGAGACTGGGGCAGCCATAGCTAAAGTTGGAAGTACCATGATTCCTAAGCAGAGTAAAGTTATTGCTTTTCGTGTTGCAAACATCTTTTCACCAAATCTATCCAATCGCCTCCGGCATTTGAACCCATTGAAATAAAGTGCAGTGGTGTTGAAGAAGAAAATTGATGCTAGATACAGGTTCTTGAGTTCTGTAAACGGGTCAAGCATTAAGTCCTCAATGGGAATAGTCTCATTGATTGATATGGCGGCTCCACGACGTTCTGCACCTCGAAGAATGAATGAACAACCTCACGGATTATTGGCAAAAGCCAATACACCAACACCCACGGGTACCATTTTTACCGATTCGAAACCGATTGAACAGCCAATGGTTGTTCGAGCACCGGGGGGTGTAATTTCAGATTCAAATCGTACATTGATGAAATTTTCACAACTCATAATGATGTGTATTGCTTTAGCGGCTATTTGGGGTGGACTGTTTCAAATAGCATTTGCAGATGACGCAACGAATTCCGATTTCTTAATCTTGTTTTTAGGTGGGTTTTTATCGGCAGGAATTGCGATTGGATGGATTGAGGCTCAAAGTAAAAAGAATGACCATGTGTTGTATGAAGTTCAAGATTATATGCTCGGGATTGGATTCTTTTTTGCGACAGTGGGCACCATTTGGGGTTCACGATGGTTGATTGGATTCGTAACAGGAGAAGGTTGGACTGACATTTTTGGCTCACAAACTCAATTCAATAACATGGGATGGATTGATGAATCAACTGGAACATGGGTGGACTGGCATCCAAATGCAAAAGCAATCTATGTTCAAACAGCAGCAATGCTTGCTTTGATTTTTGCTGAACTTCAACTTTTGAAACGCTTCAAAGGCGCCACTGGTTTTGGACGTGCAGTCGCTGCCTATGCCCCGATATTGGTCTTGCTTGCTGCAGGTATGGGCCCTTGGATGAAATGGACTGATAACATCATTTCCTATGAAATGGGGCTTTCTCTTATTCTTCTTTGCTTTGCAGCCATGGAAATGGCGTTGCGGTCCAATAAAGCTCTCAACTTTGTCGTTGTAGCCGTTGTTTCGGGATTCATACCCATTCTTTTTGAAGTATTCAACACCAATGCAGAATCAAACGGCGCAGGTGGAGCAATTTCTCTTCTCATCTTCATCATAGCAATCCAAGGCTATTATGCCTCTCGAAAAGAATTGCGTTCAGAATTAATTCAAAAAGCATCGATTGTGCTGGTTGGAGAAATCGTCTTCGCTATGTATATCGCCAATGTTGAAAACTTAAATTTGCATATTGGACCAATAAAATCTGCAGAATTAGGTATTGAAAATATCTTTGGACTGAGTGTCGCTCTTTGGATTGCTGTTTTGATATTCTATTTCCCAGCAGTACAACAGCGCAGAGTGCCATGGATGCCTATTGGCTTGGCTGCGGCCCTGGTCATGTTACCAAATGATGGGAGCGTCATTCCTTGGGCCATCACACTCTTGATGGTGCCATACATGTTGTTTATCGCTAAAGCAACCCGGCGATGGGTTGCTGATTACACCTTTAGCGCATTAGCACTCGCTTTCTTTTTCACCGATGTTTTTGCTAATATCAACAATACGCCTCTTTCTGAGACTTTCGGATATGATGGCATGCAAGTCATTATTCCGATTGCTTTGTTTTGTATTTCCGAATTCGCTCGACAAAACGACAAAATTTCGACATGGACACATTTAGTTATGCTTGGTTCACTTGTTCTCTCTCGAACTATTCTTCAAGCAGAAGACTGGTTTATGCCATGGATTTTCATCGGCTATATGCTATATCTTGCACGAAACACGTTTAGCAACCTTACGATCGACAGTTCTTGGGAGGAGAAAATGCAAGCGACCCTTGTATCGTTCATCGCCTTTACTTCGATGATTATCCTCACCATCCTCGACCGCATCGATGTTCCTGTGGCTTTTGAACAAGTACCATTGCCTGAATATTTCAATTATCAAATCTTTATTCTTGGAGCATTGGGGTATTGGGCACTCTATGCATCTCGGGAAATTGAATTGGATTTGGGTCTGTTATTCAATTGGACAAAACGTTTTGCTGTAAGTGCACCAATATATGATGCTGAAACCAACTCTTGGAATGTTCCAAATAATGGAGAGGCCAGAGAAACTGAGAATTGGGTTGAAAAGAACAGTTGGAGTCAATTAACCCGTATCTCCCTTCTTCTTCCGTTTTTCATGATGAGTTTCAGTCTCATAACAATGGTAAATCCATGGGGCAATGAGTTCGATTGGGATGGTGCTGAATCATTGATTTCTTACCCATGGGCACTGCTTCTCCTTGTGCCGATAATGGGATTGGTTCTTGAAATAAAAAATATGGATGTTATCTCCTCTGTCGTTCGTTCTGCCGGTGTGTGGGTGTTGTTCACAATCGCGCTTCCTCTGAGTATCAGTCTCAATATACTGCGAAGCCAAATGCAATATTTAGCGGAGTATGAAAACACCTCTTGGGCTCCTATTCCTATACTGTTCGATATTATGATTCTAAGTGCACCGCTTTATGTCAACAGCCTCATCACGAAACGCGGAATTGATGATGACCATCTTTCGGTCAATGCTGATGCTTGGGCCATGCTTGGGCTGTTAGGTTTGGCTTGTCTTGATACTTCAGGTGGATTGCTGATTCTATCGATGATAGGTTTGGTCACAGTACGATGTGTCAAACATCGCCATGTTTGGCCATTGATGCTTTCACCGGTAGCCTTTTTCATCGTCAATTCTCATTGGATCGAATCAGCGGGAATTGCGAGATATCTCATTGAAATGACCGACCCTTCAACCTATGACTTTGTGGAATTTGGATTTTTATCTCTTACCCGGTTGGGTGGAATTTTCATCACACTGCAAATGATATATGTCCTTATTATGGACAACAAATATGTCCAACAAAGTAACAGTGAACGTGAACCGTTGCCTTGGTTTGGAGTGTGGGGTTGGGCGCTTGTCGGCGTGATTGGAGCAAGTTCAAGCGTCGGTTGGATTCCAGCAATTATGTTTGCCTATCTCATCATTAATTCGTGGATCAATGGGAAACTCGAGACCATTGTAGCCCTCCATATTGGATTCATGATTAGCCTTTTGATTGGAATGGGCTATGAAGAAATATTCGATGATTTCACTATGGCCTTTTCATGGAGTGCTTTGCTTACAGCATGTTCAGCTCTGACGTTTACCTTAATGAACAGTAAAGACCTTCTTTTCAAATATGTTTCAAATGAACAAGACAAGGAATTGACACAAGAAAAGAGAGAAGGGATTGTCGACACACTCTACATCACTACCTATGTCTTCTTTATTCTCAGTTTTGAAGCATTACTTGGACTAGGAACATTGGCTGGAGCAGTATTACTTACTCGCGATATTCTCCTCAAGGGCTATGCAAATGCATTGTTCTTCGTGCCAGCAATTCATGCAATTGCACTGGCGAATCTCATCATACAGTTGGAAATCGATTCAATACCAATTGGCATTCCAATCGGCTTGTTCCTTCTGATTGAAGGGTTGAGTATTTCTTGGCTCTCCCTACAAAACGACAAAGTGTATGAGTTCGAATTCTTTGAATGGGACAATGATGATGACTTCCTTGACTTCCTTGACCGATTAGGAATGGCGGGAGTCTTGAGTGCACTTGCTGGTATTTTCTTCACCTTTGGTGAACTTGATCAATGGTCTCTGGCTTGGGTGCTCACCACAGTTGTTCTCATTGCTATTGGTATCCAAGGGTATGCTCCTGATTATGAAGCACGTTGGAGACGAATTCTTGGAGGCTACGGCTCAATTCTTTCCTTTGTCGCCTTCAGTATTGATGTTGACAGCACAACAATGCAAGCACTTTCATTTGTTGGAGTCGGTTTGATTGCTTTAGGTTGGGGATTCCTCACCATGCAAAGGTTGGATGATGATGATGGAATTTATGAAACAGGTGAAGTTCAACAGGCTCCTCAAGCAACTATTCAACAAGCCTCACTCTTGAAGGAAGTGGAAAAACTGCCCCCTGGGGAAGAACTTCCTGAAATCGTTAAAGGACAGGCCGAAGAAGTTGAAGAAGTTGAAGAAGTTTTTGAAATCGTTGAAGAAGAGGCCGAAGAAGTCGAAGAAGTTGTTGTCGAGGAAGTATTCGTCCCAATGCCTGAAACAATTTCAACCTCACAAGGGTTTGAAATCCGCCTGCCTCCAGGTAAGTTAGAAGCGATTTTGAAATCGATTGAAATTACGCCTCATGACGGTTTCAAACCTGTTGTTGGATTGAATGCAAACGGTCAAATCATTATTGATTGGGTCAGTCTCTGATTCAATACAATCGACGCTCAACACCTTCTGAGCCCGTAACATACAGTTCGCTGAATGCATCTGGAGTTGAAGGGTAGGCATTCCAATACGCCTCTCGCATTTCTTGATTAGCATTCATACATGCGACAACATCTCCGGGCCTTTGAGTAAGTTCAGACGATTGGTTCAGGTGTGCAATCATCGGTTCGATATTGGAAAGGTTGACCAAACCCCAGCCGGTTTGTGTGCATGGAGCTACCGGAGAGATAGGCATTGTTCCTGATGTTGGGTCCCACCCTAAATCGGGGTACCATGCAGAGCGATTGAGGGCTTCACGGACATCTGAATTTGAAACGAGGAAAGGATTTCCATCCGAGTCTGTGCCATTCACTAACATCCCTTGACGCATGTCTGGAGAGGCACCTGCCCCATCGTCATTAAATTCAAAACGTAAAGATTCCAAAACCGAGGAAAGAATACCTGCAGTTCGAGGTGTGGCAAATGAGGTTCCGGATGTTTCATGGTAACCATCAATATCATCGTGGTTGGGGAGATATTGGGTCCAATCCGCAGAAATATCTGGATAAGAACCTGACATGATTTCTTTTTGGTCATCGCCTTCTTCCGCATATCCTGCAATTCCAATCGACCAAGGCGGACCAGCAGTTGAATCTTGTATGGCGGGTGAAGGACTGTTATCGGCAGCACCGGCGTGCATTTTTCCTTGTTCCACAACAGCAACTTCAGTTCCTCGTTCAATACCAGAAATTGGCACTGAACCCGGCGCTCCAAACGATGTCGTGATGACGTCGACAAGAGGTTGATTGGCTGCAGCAAGTACTGCTTCAGTGCTAAATCCTTCGACAAAGAAGATGACTGCGTTGGGGTTTGCGTTCAAAACAGCCCCCGTAACTGCCGACCCGTGCCCATCACTGGGGTCATCTAAAATCAAAATTTCACTGTCGCCATCTGGTGAAGTGCCAATGATTTTTGTCCCTGGAAAGTAAACGATATCGCTGGCAATCAAGGTATCCCAGCAGGCCTCTTTGTCAGCATCATAGCGTTCCTGCCAAGTTCCGTTAAAGGTCAGTTCACAAATTTTGTTTACGCCAAGTTCGTCTAAAAGCCAAGATGGAAAGGTTTCATTGGTACGGAAATGGTCGTGATAGACATTGATACCAGTATCAACTGGAGCAACGACCGAAAAGGCCCGCCAACCATCGTTATCCTCTGGTTCTTGGGTCGTTGGCAACGGTGATGAATCACCGGTTAACGCAAGAGCAAAGAATGAAAAAATCAGGAGAAAGGTGAGGATACCTACTGCGATGAGGGCCTTGGGTTCCATCAAGGAAGAGGTGTCCAAAGGAGTTGGAATCGCTTCGCCCCCTATCTCATCCGCCATAGTCTGCCGTCCAAAAAGGACTTCATAACCCTACGCCCAATTGAAAAACCCCCGCCTCTTGGCGAAAACATGGGTGAAAGTAACGAACGCTTGGTTTGGATTGACCTTGAAATGACTGGATTGGATATTACGAGAGAATCCATCATTGAAATTGCAACAGTTGTCACTGATGGAGAACTCAACATTCTTGCCACTGGACCAAATCTTGCTGTATCTGTTTCTGAAGAACTCTTAGCAGGAATGGATGAATGGAACACCTCCCATCATACAGCAAGTGGATTGGTCGAACGCGTTCGAACAGCAAGTGTTTCATGTCAACAAGCAGAAGCCGAAACTTTGGCCTTTCTCAAACAATGGGTGCCACAGGGTTCTGCTCCATTGTGCGGAAACAGTGTATGGAATGACAAAAAATTCATGGAAAAGGAAATGCCCCTTCTTGTTGAATACCTGCATTATCGAATGATCGATGTTTCAACTGTCAAAGAATTAGCTCGAAGATGGTATCCTGATACCGGCCGATATGAAAAGAAAGGTGCTCACTTGGCATTGGACGATATTCTTGAATCAATTGAAGAACTTCGATTTTTTAGAGAACGGATTTTTTTACCTGAATAATCAGGTTCTCCAAGTCGGTGCTTCTGCATCGACTCCTTTGAACGAAGCCATGATTTGAGCAACGACTGCCACAGCGATTTCTTCGGGTGATTCTGCGCCGATATTCAATCCAATCGGGCAAACAATAGCATCCAATATTGGTTGTCCAATGCCCTGTTCAAGACATGTTTTTTCAAACGACTGCCATTTGGAACGACTGCCGATCACACCAATTCGAGGACCTTGATGTCCATCTGGAATGGCTTTTCCTTCACGATATAAATGCAGGAGACCCAACAATCGTTCTTCGTCTTCAGCCCAGTCATGTCCGAGAAGTAATACATCTGAAAATCGACGAAGAGATTCGAGACTTTCTGTTTGAAGAAACTCGGAAACAGAAACAGAAGACAGTTGTTCAGCACTGGGATACATTTTGACAGCAGAAAATTCAGGCCGAGTATCATGAACGGAATGGTGCCAACCCAAGGCATCCAATGTGTTTGCAATCGCTTGACCGCAATGACCTCCACCCATCAACAATACATGTGGCATCGGAATCATCACCTCGATCGCAAGCGTAACTTGACCGCCGCATAATGAATCAAGCGGTGTCACTTGATAGCCCTTCGCCCCTTTGTTCAAACCGTACCGTATAACTTCTCCAAATGGATGATGTTGAGTGGAAAGATGTTCTCTACAACGCTGAAGTACTTTCATTTCCAAACCAGCGCCTCCAACCGTTCCCGACCATTGTTCATCGGAAGCCATAGCCAAGCGTGCTCCAACTTTTCCAGGAACGCTCCCTGCAGTTTCAACAACGCTGGCAAGAACAACACGTTGCCCCAAAGCAAGACGGGAAAGGGCCCAAGCCATCACCGCCGCAGTCATGTACATCCCTCAAGGAGGTGACACATACCCTTTGCCCTGTGAGTTTCAGCCTGTTTCCATCAAAACAATTTCATGTTGTTTCAACAGTTCCAAATCTTCGGGATGATCGATATTCAATCCAAGAAGAGGTGCATCAACGTAGACTTCATCGAAAGAAATCAACTCACGTAGAGATGTTTGAGGTGGTGCTGCAAGAACCGTTTGAATGGCATCTTGGTCGAGGAGTAAAGGGTGGCCTCGGCGACCGTTTGATGAAAGAGTAGAACTTGTTTTGGCCAAGGCAAGTGTTTTGATATGCTCTACTGCCCATCCTGGACGGTCTACGGGAGCGATGATGACTTGTTTGGGCATTCTTCCTTTATCTCCAGCAAGAGACATGATGCCGCATTGAATACTTCCAGTCCTTCCCTCTTCAGGAGCGGAATTCACAATTACGGTCGAGCCGAGAGTTGATTGCATTATTGGGACTGAAAGTTCACTGCGCGTCACGATGATAACAGGTGAACAACCTGCTTTTATCAATTTTTTATAGGCGAGTCCTACCAATGTTGAGTTCCCTATCTCAACCAATGATTTCGGTTGCCCAAGGCGCTGACTGGCTCCAGCAGCCAGAATTACGGCGGGGCAAAGTTTGGCCATACCGTGAATTCAAAGCCCTAGGTTTTGTTCTTTACTCTTGATATAGACTCGATTTGGTCAATGCGTATGTCAGAAGGAAAATACCGTATGTCTGAGCCCGAAATCCGTTCAGTAGATTTGTTGCTATCGGTTGCAAAAGACACCCCGAATGTCAACATCATCATGTTGACCAATGAGGCGATCAAAGTTCGTGTTCAAGGAGAATCACGTAGATGGTACCAAATTGAATCTCAATACCATTCATCAGAAACGGATATCTTCATGGCTGGTCCTACGGAATGGTCCCTTTCGGTGACTGCTGGAAGATGGCAAAATGATGTTGCTGTGGAGAACAATTATTCTGTTAGCCTTTGCTTACATTCAAAAAACCAGAATTTACCGATTGGAGACCGAATCGTTTCGCTCGTACTCGCACTGTATAACGACATCAAAACAGCACTGAAAATTCCGATGTTGGCACAATTCATTGTCTGTCATCGTGATATGTTGAAAGAGATTGTCATCTTTCAAGACACCATGATTGTCACTGAAGATATGATTGACGGTGGGAGCGAAGAATTCCCTGGTGAATGGGATGAAATGGACAACCATGAAGAGGAAGAAATGGAGATGTATGAGTCATTTGAAAGAGATGTCATTGGAGTTTCATCCAACGAAATGGCAGCCCTCCACCAATCGTGGGAAGATGAAATTCAAGAGTTCACTGATTTACAAAATCAGGTAATCGAAAACGCTACTGAAAAGGGAGAAAAAGAAGAGCAGGAACTCATCGATTTCTGGGGATTCATGACCGATAAAGTACTCGATAAGTAATTACAAATCCTTGGTAATCTCTCTTCCAATGATCATTCGCTGAACTTGTGAAGAACCTTCATAGATTTGCATGACCTTTGCTGCTCGCATAAGACGAGCAACAGGATACTCTTCAGAATAACCGTACCCGCCATAAACTTGAACTGCATCAGTCGAAACTTCCATTGCTGTATCAGCTGCAAATCGTTTAGCATGGGCTGCAGATTCGGTGTTTTGAACACCTGCATCTGAATCTGCTGCAGACCTCCAAGTCAACAGTCTTGAGGCTTCGATTTTTGTTTTCATATCAGCCAACATGAATTGGATGGCTTGATGGCGATGAAGAGGCTTGCCAAAGGTTGACCTCTCACCTGAATATTGGAGTGCGTGTTCATAGGCAGCGCGAGCAAGTCCCGTTGCATGAGCGGCAATGTTGGGCCGGCTCATGTCAAAGGCTTTCATGGCGTTCATCCAGCCGCCTGATTCGGAACCGCCGATAAGTTGGTCGGCAGACACGCGAACATCATCAAACTGAATTGAACGGGTATCAGAACAACGTTGCCCCATGTTGGTTTCCTTCTTACCAAGTGAGAAACCTTCAGCATCTTTCTCAACGATAAAACCCGACATTCCTTTGTATCCAGCATCCACGTCAGTTTTTGCTAAAACAAAGAAGAAGTCAGCATAACCCGCACCGGTAATCCACATTTTGGAACCGTTGATAATGTAATCATCTCCATCACGTGTAGCACTTGTTTTACACGCTGCAACATCTGAACCAGCACCAGGCTCGGTTACGGCATACGAAGCCAATGCTCCGTCTTCTGCAACCATTCGGAGCCACTTTTGCTTTTGTTCCTCGGTCCCACCGGTGATAATTGGCGCACATGCAAGTGAAGTCGCATATGCCGCTGTTGCAAAACCCGGGTCTCCCCAAGCCAATTCTTCATTGACGAGAACTTCTTCCATGGAACCCAAGCCCGGCCCCCCATAGTCTTCTGAAATGTGAAGATTGAGCAAGCCCATTTCAT
Organism: Methanobacteriota archaeon; assembly: GCA_009937025.1. GTDB lineage: Archaea > Thermoplasmatota > Poseidoniia > Poseidoniales > Poseidoniaceae > MGIIa-L1. Next base: position 22,396 of record JAACDG010000164.1, on the reverse strand, counting down.
GAGCGGCTTGTATGGCTTCTTTTGGGTAAACCGATTCGGTATCCCAATGTTCAGCATTTGGCCGAATTTCCTCAACCGCAACTTCATGGGCAAGTTCCCTTAACATCTCCTGCGTTTCGTCGAGTTGGAAGTTCACCATGAAGAAGGCGAAGAAGTCGCCCCTTATCTCTTCATTGTTCTTAGAAGGTAATCCATGAACGGTTGTATGCCTCGAGTATCAGAATGAAAATAATGTATAAGAGAATCAAGGTATATCCCTCCCATTTCTTAAATTCATATGAAGTTCTCATCATTAACAATGCGACAAAACATCCGAGAATCGTGAACGGTATGATGATGTAAACAATCAGTCCAAAGCCTGCATCTGAGATTGCCAAAGGATGAACTAATCCCGCCAAACCAATTGAAAGTAAGGGGTCGGTAATATTGGAGCCAATGAGTGTCCCAATAGCAACACCTTGGCTACGTTTTGCTGCCATCAAAGCAATAGTGAGTTCAGGTAATGAGGTCCCAATACCAGATACTGTTGTTCCAACAATAGCGTGCGGGACATTCAATTCAATCGCAATAAGTCGTGCGTATTCTACCAAATGATGGGCTGCAAAAACAGCAAATGCAAGACCGAATACAACCATGATGATGTAGGCTGCAACACTCCAACTGGAACCGCGAACAGCAACATCTTCTTCGATTCCTTCTTCCAGCAGTATGACTTTTCGATGCATTAACAACCATGAAATATAGATGATATACAACAACACTAAGATCCCTGATTCCCAACGTTGCAAGGTGTGTTCGGTGAGTAAGAAAAAGGTTAGAACGAGGACTGAAAGCAACATAATAAGGCCGTCGCGCTTCAACCATGATTCTCGAATCTTGAGGCCTTTATTGACAACAACGATACCCAATACCAGTGTGATTTGAACAAAGATTGAACCAAGAATGCCCCCAATTGCGAAATCTGCTACTTCGGGTTTCGCTGCCACATCTGCAGCGGCGGTGGTCGTAACCAATATCTCAGGTAATGAAGTTCCAATCGAAACGATTGTCAATCCAATCACGACTTCTGGTAAGCCGCCTCGCCGAGCAAGTCCCTTAGCCCCTTCGATAAAAAAATCTGCAGAAAAAATCAACAAACCGAGTGCCAAACATGCGATGACCAACGTAAGTGCAATACTGTTATTGCCCATTGTAGAGGACAGAAAACGAACCGCAATAATTCCGAGGAATAAAGCACCAGTGGTCACCAATGTTTGAAAGTGGAGGAGTTGAGCGATACCCATCACTTTGTCCTCGGACCCCATGAGTTCAACCAACAACTGGTCCTTCTTCATGCTTACCTCTTACCTCTTCTCAAGAGTGTCTATTTAGTAAAGAACATAATGCGGAGACGGAACGACAAATCATGTGGCGTAGGGGGATGGCTGAATTCTTCGGCACCGCTCTTATGGTTGGTGTTGGGTGCGGTAGTATTGCCATGGGTGCTTCAGAACTCGTCATTTCACTCTCATTTGGGATTGCTGTCATGATTGCTATCTTGATATTTCAACCAATAAGTGGAGCACATATCAATCCCGCCGTCTCACTTGCTTTTTACAGAAGTGGGCATCTTGAAAAAGAGGCTTTGTTACCTTATATCGTTGCTCAATTAAGCGGAGCAACAGTTGCCGCATATCTACTTCAAGGCGTTGGACCAACAAAAATTGCTGAAGATGTGTCGCTACCTGCTGCAGGACTCATTGAAGTGTTCATCACCTTTTCACTCATGGCCAGTATTTATTGGATAGTATTGCGTTCTCAAACCCATATCTCTATTGCGATTTTTGTGGGCTGTGTCGTTGCTCTTCTGGCTTTTTGGTTTGGACCTTTCACCGGTGCATCAATGAATCCAGCTCGGACTTTTGGACCCAATCTAATCTCTGGAGAGGCTTCTAGCATCCCATTCTATAGTTTTACTACAGCACTTGGCGCTTGCATTGCGGCCGAGGCTTTTGTTCGAATGAAACTAGGAAAGACCAACGATGAGTCTCAAGATTGAACGGTCAGACGCAATACCTTGACAACATGTTCAAGTGAAGGGATTGTGAAATCTTCCAAAGGTGGTGAAAATGGAACAGGTGTATCCAAAGCTCCGATTACCAGAGGGGCTGCTTCGAGTGAATAGAAACAGGATTCCAATATTCGACTTTGAATGCTGTGCCCTAATCCTCCACACCATTGACCTTCTTGAAGGATGACCAAGCGACCTGTTCGCTGAACGGATTCAATACAGGTCTGTGCATCGAATGGAAGCAAGGTGCGTAGGTCTACAATTTCGACTTCAATCTCTTCAGAAGCAAGTTGTTCAGCAGCTTGTTGAGCGACATGAAGCATCGAGCCCCATGTCACCAAAGTAACATCACGGCCACCACGTACTACAGCAGCCTTTCCAAGTTTGTAGCGTTCACCGTTTGCAATCGCTTGCTTGACAGTTTCAGTATCTACCTCTTGGTTGATGTTTTGGCCCCAACCGGTTAATCCTCCACGTAGGCCATACAAACCTATGTGTTCTAAGAATAAGACAGGGTCGTTCAATTCTGCACCTTCCATCAACAGGTCGTATGCATCTTGAGGTGTACCTGCTGCTACAACAACCAATCCAGGGTCATTGGCAAACCAAGATTCAATCATGTTTGCATGGAACGGTCCTGAACGCGTACGCCCACCTAATGGGATACGAATCGTCATTGGACAATCGGCACCCCAGCGCCAACGAAGCATCGCAGCATTATTGACTAAAGCGTTGTATCCAAGTGCAGCAAATCCACCGAATTGAATCTCAACCATTGGGCGCATACCAGAAAGAGCGGTACCAACACCCGTGTGAACGATTGCTGCTTCACATAATGGCATATCAAGAAGTTTGTCGGTATGACCTGCGTTCTTTAATGCCATATTCATTCCGAAGGCACCCGCTACTTCCATATCTTCGCCGATGAAAATACAATCATCTCCATGGCGTGTTGCGATATCTGCCATTGCTTGTTGAATCGCACGAGCATACGTCCAGCCACCTTGTTCGGCATAAGTAAGAGTTGATTCACCGACATTGAGCAACGAATCGAACACTTCTACTTCTTGATTTTGGGACAAACGGATTAAGCGTTGTTCATGAGTTTCTGCATCATTCAGCAGTGTTACACCTTTGGTCACAGTTTCTGGTTCTGGCCATGCCATCTGCTCAAGATTTTCTCGGGCAGTTTCAATGTCTTGTTGCTCTTGAGCCTCCATTTCAATCAACGATGATTCTTCAAGACCAAGGTCAAGAAGCAATTGACGGTGAGTCGGCAAGGGGTCTTTCGCTCCCCAGTAAGCAAGTAAATCACGATCAACATACCCAGGGGGCGTTCCTGATTCATTGCCGAGATACAAATCATCGTGATGGTGTGCATGGCCACATCCACGCATCGTTTCAACATGGATGAGGGTTGGTCCGCCTCCATTCAAGGCAAATTCTCGAGCACATGCGGTACTTGCATACCACGCAGCAGGGTCGGAGCCGTCGATGGTCCAAGCAGGGAATCCCATAGCATCGGCTTTATCGGCCCAAATCTCGACACCGGATTGCTTAACCGGTGAGGTGTCTAAAGCGATTTGATTGTTTTGAAGAATATAGGTAATTGGTAGGCCACGTGCTCCAGCAAGATTCATCGCTTCCCAAAATTCACCAGATGAGGAGGCTCCTTCGCCAATACAAGCAACTTGGAATCGATTGAGGTTTTGTTTCCATGCAGCAAAAGCAAGACCTGTCATTGTGACACTGGCAATTGGCAGAGGTGCAGTTGGCGGTAAAACACCCACATGCCATGCTCCAACGTGGAGGTCGCGTCCACCTGCATCTTCCCAACCTCCATTTTGATTCGAACCGACTTTACCCAAATTTGCGGCCATGACGTCTAATGGCGTATCTCCCATCGCTAATCCAAGACCGATGTCTCGAATCATCGGAGCCACAAGGTCTCCATCGTAGCCCTTTCCAGGACGAGCATCACGAGGTGCATCCGGTTGGCGTTTGAGGGCTGTTGCAACTGCAACAACACCTTCTTGCCATGTTGAACGAAAACCTTTGCCTCCGAATGAAGAACCGTCTGGAGTCTCAATTCCATCGGTATAAATCGATTTCAACTCAGTATCCAACATACGGGTTCGAGTCATCATGGTTTGCCATTCAATACGTTGCTCCATCGAGACCGACATGTAGTGGGCTAATCGACGGAATACAAGGTGCAAATCAAGTACAAAATGTTGAGACCGGCGCTCTAAAAAATCTTTCAAACTTCGACGTGGAATTACTTCGACATCAGCATCATTTTCCATTTTTGCATCGACTTGTGCAATCAAACCACGTTTGACTGCTTCAACAAAACGTTGACTGAACTTATGCCACGCAGGACCCTCAAATTGTTGAGGTTCATTCTCAATCAAAACATCCCAAACATTGGCTACAAGGAAAAGATGGCCGTCGTGTCGTTGAGCGATAAAACGCAAAATTTCTCTTCTCGCTGCATCTGCCAGCAAAGGTTGAGAGAATACCAATGACTCTTTTGGAGTCCAATCGGCCCCATGGATAACGGGTAAATCTCCTTGGCTCATGGTTTAGCCAAAGGCCACCCACATACAAACACAACGGCTAGATGAGAAGAGGCACTTTTTCAATCAATTCTCATTCTTCTTCTGGAATTGCATCCTTAAGTGCCTTCATTGATGCACGAGTGACCATAACTGTAGCCAAGATTGAGGCGATTATTCCAAGAATGAGCATGGCGTTTCCCATTGGTGTTGAACTCATACCCTCGATGCCTGAAGAATTGAGGGCAAAGCGTCCAAGTGCATGGCCATAGTAAGCATACGCCAATGAATAAACAATACCTGAACAATTCGAAATCATGTAGACTCGGAGGCTGACTGGAGTTGCTGACATCAAATAATTGAGCCATTCATCAGGAATAAGAGGGGAAAGGCGAACAAGAACAGAGATTTTCATCGCATCAACAGTGAGCGCGTGTTCGATATTTTTCAATCGTGTATCGTTGGCAATCGAATTCTGGATACTCTCTCTAAACAACCATCTGCCAAGAAGAAAGGCAATCAATCCACCCAGTAAAGATGCAACGAAATTGGCAGCAGCAGCGATCCAAAACGGAAAAATTGCTCCTGCTGAAACTTTGATGAGTTGGGTCGGAAGCATGATGACAACTGCTAGAGATAATCCAAGGGTGAAGACAATCGGCCCCATCGGCCCTAAGTCTTCAAACCAAAACAGAATATTTTGAGCATCTCTAAACAGTAAAAATCCGCATATTGCACAGAAGGCGAGCATGACCAAGCCAAACAATGCACGCCAGCGATAGAGTTTCGGTTGGTTCTGTTTGAGTTGTTCTAATTCGGATTTCTGGTCGACAAGCATCAATTCATTTGGTCGAGGAATTGGGTATTTCGCCATGTTTATTCCTCTTCTTCAGCCTTAGGTAAAGCAGTCAAAACATCACCAAGCATCTGCGTAGCATCTTCGATTTGAGTGATTAAAGTAAGGTCAGATACAGCACCCGGGCGTCCAAGACTCCACATCAGTTCAGAAACGACTTCTGTTGTTAATCGAGTCATTTCAAGAACTTCAGGGTCGATAGGAACCATCGTTTCCAAACTGTGCAAAGCAACAAGGTCAGGTTGTTCATCAAGGATGGAATCCATCTTTCCTTCGACTTCGTCGGCAATTCCTTGAGCTTGTGCTTCAAGAATACCCTCCATAGATGAAGAGATTCCTTGCTTCATTTTATCTGCTTGAAGACCACCAAGTGTAGTTCCACGTTTGGCTTGGCTTGGCGACGAGGGACCAGAAGGTGGTTTTTGGGGAGCAGAACCTTCGCCACCTTGTTCTGGAGGGAGAAGTTGGCCATCGGCACTCGCTTGGTCAACCAATTTATTAAGGGCTAAACGGAGCATTGAAGACATTGCTGAGGAGTCGATTTCGGAATCAACTTCCAAACCTTCTTCGTCCATTTGAGAAAGAATTTCATCAATAAAGTCCGTATTGATTTTTTCAGGACCAACAAGACCTTTCAGCATAGGTAGAGCCCATGTGCTGTCGCCCATGGTCATTGAAACGTCGAAAGTCCCTCCTCCTGTTTGGCCACTGGAAACATCTGCAGGAGGTGGAACAAATTGCTTCCGTGTGTGTTTATTCAATTGTTGAATAAGTACGTTCATGTCAACGGGTTTTGCTATGACTTCAGAAACACCCGATTGGGCCGCACTCACTCGATATTCTTGAGAAGAATTCCGTGTCAAAATGACAATTCGGCATTTGAAAGCAAATTCTGGGTCGGCCATCAAACGTTGAGATGCATCGATAGCGTCGCCGTTTTTCCATTCTCCATCGATGAGAACCACTTCCGGCATGATTGCTAAAGCAGTTCCCTCAGCCTGTCGAAGAGTTGCAGCACGGGTTATATCGAAACCCTCACGCTCAAGTGTATTTGCTAGAAGAGAACGGCGACCTTCATTTTCGTCTGCAACGATGACTTTGGCCATAAAATCCCTCCCTTCAACTGCAGGGATGGCTGTAGAGACTTGAACCTCACCCTTCATGGAGGCGGAGTTCGGACGGTTCACGAGGACGACGCAGAAGCCGTCAACCGTGAATGATTTCGTCAGGAAGTACCGATTGCCAAGCGATAATACCACCTTCAAGGTTATACAAGGATGAGCCTTGATAGCCTGCTTTAATCAAACACATCGCTGCCATCTGAGAACGCATTCCACTGCGGCACATTACCAATATTTCTCGATTTTTCGGTATCGAATCGACCATCGAAAGCACGGCTTCGTGATTGATTTGTAAGTCGTTGGAAGCAACATGGGCTTGTTGATATTCTCCTTCAGAACGAACATCTAAGATGAACGGGTTCCAACCAGTATTTCGGCGTTCGACATAACTCTTCATCGAAATCGAATTAAACATTGTTTCACGATGAGAGGTTTCTCCTTCTTCAACATCACCCATTCTGGTTCTCCTCATACACCATGCTTCATCATCAAACATAGCCCTGCTCAGCGATAAATCAGTAACCACTTGACGTTCAGGATTATGAGAATAGCGCAGTGTTTCAAAGGTCATTGCTTCTGCATCATAAATGAGAAGTCGTCCGCTGAGTACTTCTCCAAGGTCAAGAATAATTTTGATGACTTCATTGGCTTGTAATGAACCGATGACGCCAGGTAATACACCCAGAACACCACCTTCTGCGCATGAAGGGACCGATTGAGGCGGTGGTGGTTCTGAAAATAAATCACGATAACAAGGGCCTTGCTGTAGATTAAAAACGCTGACTTGCCCTTCAAAACGATATATAGAACCGTAGACCCAAGGTATACCTTTCAGGAAACAAGCATCGTCAAGGAGATATCGAGTCGGTAGGTTGTCGGTTCCGTCAACCACAACATCCCAACCTTCTGCAAAAATTGAGTCAATATTTTCTGGAGCTAATCGCACATCATAAGTGGATATCTTCAATTCGGGATTCAAGTCTCGAAGGCGATTGCGTGCTGATTCTACTTTTGATCCACCAATGGCTGCGGTTGAATGGATGACTTGCCGTTGTAAGTTTGACAAGTCGACTCTATCATCATCAACGATTCCAATATGTCCAATTCCAGCAGCGGCAAGGTAGAGCAGAACCGGACTTCCAAGCCCCCCTGCACCGATAACCAGAACTCTTGATCGATTGAGGAGATGCTGTCCATCTCGACCTACTTGAGGTAATGAAATGTGACGAGCGTAACGCTGAACATCGATATCTACAAGCAATCCCAAGCCGTCCAAGCAAGGCCCAAACATAAACTCATTGAGAGGTCAATGTTGGTCTTCGAGCCACTTTTCAACGTCCATAGCGGCTTGACAACCCATTCCAGCAGCAGTAATTGCTTGCTTGTAACGGGTATCTACGACATCCCCCGCAGCAAAAACGCCCTCGACCGATGTCATTGTGTGTTTCTTGTGAAGGATGTATCCTTCTTCATCAACCTCAACTTGCCCTCCAAGGAATCCAGTAATCGGTTTATGTCCTATCGCAATGAACGCTCCAGTGACGTTGATGTTTTCTGTTGCACCGTCTCGAGGGTCCTCAAGAACTGCTCCTGTCAAGCCTTTTTCATCAGAAAGCCATTCCTTTACTTGTCGGAAGGTTTTGATTTCGATTTTGTCATGATTTAATGCACGTTCATACATGATAGTTGACGCTCGGAACACATCTCTGCGGTGAACAAGTGTTACCTTTGATGCAAATCGTGTCAAGAAGGTTGCTTCTTCACAAGCAGAATCGCCGCCACCGATAACCATGACTTCTTCGTTCTTGAAAAAGGCACCATCACAGGTTGCACAAGTTGAAATTCCTCTGCCTTTCTGTTGTTCTTCACCCGGGGCATTCAACCAAATTGATTCTGCGCCGGTCGAGACGATGATAGCATGGGTCAGAAAGGTCTCGCCTTCTACCACGACTTTGTAAGGCCGTTCTGAAAGGTCGACAGATTCGACGTTTTGGTCTCGTACTTCAAGTCCAAATCGTTCTGATTGTTCTCGTAATTCCATCATCATCTCGGGGCCACCGATGCCCTTTGGATAGCCCGGAAAGTTCTCTATATCGGAAGTAAGCATTAACTGACCCCCAGACATATAACCTGCGAACATAAGTGGTTCAAGCATTGCTCTTGCAGCGTAGAGGCCTGCGGTATATCCAGCAGGACCTGAACCAATGATGATGACGTTGTGAATTGTTGACATGGAAAGAATCCCCTACAAACTTGTTACGGGGGGATTCACCACTTGAACATTGACATCAAAGCATTAGATATTATTCGCCCGGTTCTGGTTGCTCAGCAGAATTTTTACGACCTTTTATTCGTTTGAAGATCCAGCGAGAAAAGACCATCGAGAATACAAGGAAACCAACGGATACAGGCCACGGTGCTTCAGCGGATGTTGAGAGAAAATAGGTGACGAGAAGGATTCCAGCACCGTAAAAAGCGCGGAATACAGAAAAAGCGATGAATGAACGAACAACAGGATTGCCAAGTGCTTTTTGAATCTTGGAATCTGCCATTTTGGGACCTCCAATGATTCATTCATTGAAGCATTGAAGCAATCGCAGCGACGGCAGCACGAGCATGTGATTCAAGTCGAGGTTCAATATGTTCGGGTTGAGCACCAGGGCCGATGATTCCCAAGCCGACTGGTTTTTCATGGACGAGTTGTAATTCAATGATGGTTTTGATTACGGCCTGACCCATTGCCAACCCATGTTGGGTTTGTCCTTTTTCGATGATACCAAGACAAGCAACCCCGAGAATATCGTCATCGGCCAACAGACGGTCAAGAGCAAGCGGGACCTCCATTGCCCCAGGGACCCAAACGACATCGAGAATCTCAAGTCCATGAACCGCAGCTTCTTCACGTGCCCATGAGAGCATACGTTCGATTTCTGAGCGGTGGAATGAACCACATACGAGGGCAATTTTTGACATTTGATTAACTCCTTTTCTCTTCAAGAACACGTTCCACTGTTGCGACAATTGTTTGTGTTGTAGAGTCGATTTCAAGGTTTACTGCATCACCGACTTCCTTTCCAACCAATGTTGTCAAACGAAGAGTTTCTGGGATGATGTGCAGGGAAAACTTTCCATCAAGTACCTTTCCAACGGTGAGTGAAATGCCATCGACGGCAATGTAGCCTTTCTCAATGACATACTTGTGAAGTTCAGCAGGGACAAGAACATCGTAATCCATACCTTCGCCTTGTTTTTCTATTGAATGTAAAATTCCAGTTGACATAATGTGTCCTGAAAGCAAATGCCCACCGATTTCATCGCCAAACTTCAATGAACGCTCAATGTTCACATGCTGGCCAATGGAGAGTTGACCGAGCGTGGTTCTGGTCAATGTTTCAGTGATGACATCGAAGTCGACAACTGAATCATTGATCGATACGGCGGTTAGGCACACACCATCAATCGAAACGCTCGCCCCTGTTTCCAAACCTTTGGTGTTCGGCAATTTGATTTGTAAGGTGTGAATACTTGGTTTTTCCACGATGTTAAGAACCGCCCCAGTGCCTTGAATAATACCTGTAAACATCAAGCATCATTCTCCTTTTGAGATTCTGAAGAAAGCTGAAGAATTCGAGCGATAATCTTACGAGTTCCATCTAAATCATCAGATAATCCTTCAACACGAGTGACCTGAATATGGTCAAATCCAAGTTGGTCAAGTTTTGTACGAATTCGGTCTTCTGCATGTTCTTGGTCGTATCCTAAAGCGATGATATCTGGTTGAACATGAGGTAAAATGTCGAAAATTGGAACATCTGGGGGGTTTCCAATAATCGCTTCATCGACTGGTTTTAAGCCTTCAACCATCCTTCGGCGTAAATCTTGACCTGTAACGGGTTCATGCTTACGCACACGAACCGTGTCATCATGAGCGACGACAACCGTGAGGTGTTCCCCAAGTGATTTGGCTTGCTCTAAATAGTGCAAATGACCTGCATGAAGTAAGTCAAAAACCCCGACTGCCATAACTCGCTTCATCTGCTCACCTGTTGTTGTGAAAGTATAGTCCCTCAAGGTTTTACCGGCTGAACTACTGACCTAATTTTGTATGTTCAAGGCTTCAATCAATTGAGCCCCTTCAAGGAAAGGTATGCCTCGCTCGTGCGCCCAAGTTCGGGCATCATTAACAGCAAGAGCATTATCTCCATCGCTCTGTAGCATCTCGGCTCCTATGACGACTGGCGTCATTCCTGCAAGCCGTGAAAGACCGACTGCTAACTCAGTATGGCCTTGTCTTCGAGAAAGTCCACCTTCGGTCTCACGGCAAACTGGTATGTGTCCTGGAGTTCGGAATTCTTGACCCAATGCCGCTTGTGCATCTTTACCTGAGATTCCGGCTTTGGTTAATTCCGCTGATAATTCAGCAAAACGGCGAGTTGTAAGCGCACGGTCATGGTCGGTGATACCGGTATATGTTTCACGATGATTCAAAGACAAGGTAAATGCTGAACGAGCATCGTATCGTAAATCATTGGTCACCAAATGATTGAGTACTGGAAATTCTTCTAATAGAGAATCTTGAGTATGGAGGTCTTGAAGAAACGGCAAGGAAAACAACTCTCCTATTTCATGGCCAATCGCCAGAAATAACAAGCCGCCACAATCCATTCTCAATTGACGCATTGTTGCGGGTACTGCGCTTTGGCCAGGAAACAATAAATCCGTTTCGCCTTCTCTTTTTTCAGAGTCAAACAAACAAACCGGCATTCCGTTCTGGAAAGCGTCTACTGCGGCCGCGACTTGTTCGTCCATAACCAAGCCTCAACCGCAGGAGTTCATGAATGGTCGTATGGGATATTCTAACGATGAGTGGGAAGAAAAAAACAATTTTAGCGGACAGCCAACGGAAAGGGGTTATCATAGGAAGACCCTTGGGTCGTTCCTGCGGGGATGTGAATTATGCCAATTAAACTCGGACCTGCGGGCGTTCCTTTGTCTTGTAAAGGTCGTACAATCGTTGAAGGAATGGACGATATCATCTCACTTGGTTTAGAAACAATGGAGGTCCAAACCGTCCGAATGGTCGCTCCACAACACTTTGAACAATATTGGCAAGCGGGCGTTCTTGCTAATAAAACCGAATTTGAGATGAATATTCACGGACCGTACTATTCCGAACTTCTTGGCAACCGTGTTGAACGTGGGCGTTCGATGACAAAAATCGAAACAACGCTTCAGGCTGCCCGAACAATCAATGCCCGACACATTACGCTTCACGCAGGCCACTACGGAGGCATGCATCCGGGTAGTGCAGCAAATGAACAAGTAGCAAATGTCTTCGCAGGGATTGTTGACCGTGTACACGAGATTTGGCATGATGATGAAGACGAATTCCCAGTATTCCCTTGGATTAAAGATGGAACTCCCTCAAAAATAGGCGTTGAAACATCAGGTCGCCAAGAATTATGGGGCAGTCTCGAAGAAGTCTTGGAAGTTGTCAATCACGTCGAAGGAACCATTCCTGTGCTCAATATCGCACACATTCACGCTCGTGGTCATGGAAAGATGCGAACTTCGGAAGACTATGGAGAATTGTTTGATGAAGTGCGCGAAACCATCGGAACAAAAGAATTCTATTGCCACTTCTCTGGTGTTGAGCACCGTTCTGGTAACGCTATGCACTACACACAAATCAAGAAGTCGGATTTGAACTTCGAGCCACTTGCTGAATTTATTGTTGAAGACGGAGGATGGCTTGACATCACCCTCATTTCTGATTCTCCGCTTTTGGAACACGATGCAATGTATATGTTGCAAAACATCGAAAAATCCCGCCATCGCCAACTCGAACGTAAAGCCCGTGAAGACCGACGTCGAGCACTTGCTGCTCAAACAGGAACAACACCTGCTGCCTTGGCCGCTCGTGAAGAAGAGCAAGCAAAACTTCGTGAAGAATCCGAAGAAGGAAAGGCGAGCGAGGAAACTGCAGAGGAAGAAAAACCTGCTGAAAAGAAGGCTCCTGCTGAAAAGAAAGCTCCTGCAAAAAAGAAGGCTCCTGCCAAGAAGAAGGCTCCTGCCAAGAAGGCAGCAAAGAAAGAAGATGACAATGTTTTCGACCTTGATGAAGAAGACGATGACGATTTATTCTGAACTTTGAAGACGCTCATTCCCATTCAAAACCCCACCCTTACACCTTCGAAGAGTGGCAATTAACATAAGTAAAGTGAGCGGCGTTCCACTTGGTCTCTATGGCACACATTGCGATTTTGGGTTTGGGAAATTGGGGAACAGCAATTGCTCGGATGTGGTTAGCAGATAACCACCGAGTCAAAGGTTGGACCATTGAACAAGAAGTCTACGAATCAATAACAATGGATTCTGTTAATGCTAAATATCTCCCAAATCATCCTGTTGAAGGACTTGAAGCAACAATGCATATCGAGGAAGCATTGGAAGGCGTTGAAATCATTGTCTTAGCAGTTCCCTCATCGGTTATTCTTGGAGTCGTCGATCAAATTATCCCCCATCTTCGACCCGGCCACGTATTACTCGACTTAGCCAAAGGTTTAGCAGATGGAAACAAATCGATTTCAGAAGCCATTCAGCAGAAGTTAAACGATGCTGGAACAAGCAACACACTGGCTGTAGTAACTGGGCCCACCATTGCTCCAGAAGCAGCAAGTGGCGTAATGACCACCGCACTCGTAGCGAGTGAAGATGTCTCTGTAGCACAACAACTCGCAACGACGTTAACAACTCAAACCTTCATCCTTCATCCTGCAGCTGACCCTGCTGGAGCAGAATTGTGGGGGGCGTTCAAGAACGTCGTAGCACTTGCTTGTGGGCTCGTCGATGGTTTGAAGCAGGTTGGGTCTCTTGGTGGAGATAATCTCAAGGCGGCTATTTTTATGGCTGGATTCAAAGAAGGTTGCCTCTTACTGCCACAACTGGGAGCAAAAGCAGAAGTTGCTTTCGGACCTGCAGGCTTGGGAGATTTGTATGTAACGGCAACTTCACCTCATGGGAGAAACCGTTCGATGGGTGAAAAGTTAGGAACTGGACTCACCATTGAACAGGCTCTCGAAGAAATGCACATGGTCGCAGAAGGTGTACGTGCGGCTCGCATGTTTGGTGAAAGAGCAGAAGATTTCGGAATCGAAATTCCATTCACAAAGGCCCTTAACACCTTGCTGGACGGCTTTATTGATGCAGAAGAATGCTGCAGAAGAATGGTTGCACTTCATTGAACCGGTTGTTTTTTTGCCGCTGTTGAAGCGGTGCAGTTTTGAGGGTAGTCGCTCTGCGGTATTCATGGCGGAGGAATTGACTGAACTGGAAGCGCGTATCTTTGAATGGATTCGACAATCCGATTTCGAAACCGTCGCTTGGTCAACTCCAAAGGCAGCCAAGTCTTTCAAAGTCAAAGAAGATGAGGTCTATGAAGCAGTTGCGGCATTAACGCGCAAAGTTCCGGACCGAATTCAAGTGTTTTACAAAGACGGTTCGCTGCACATCGCTGCAGAGTGATTCTTGAATTCGTCGAATTATTCTTCTTTCGGAGAGAGGATAAGATTCAACCAAGTTGGACGACGAACGTCGCCTTCATCATTGACAAACGAGCGAATCATCATTGAGAGTAAATCAATGAAAACCACAACGACAAAAATCAGAATGAGAAGTGCAAATACTTTCTCATATTGAAGGAATTTGAGATAGGTGCTGATGTAATAGCCAATTCCTCCTGCACCTACAATTCCGATGACTGTTCCATGACGAACATTGTATTCGAACATAAACATGAGTTGACTCAAAAGATGATTACTGTTTTCTGGAATCACCACATTCAACAAGATGCTGCTTCGAGAAAGCCCCATTGCGCGACTCGCTTCAAGTGGGTCATTTGCCATTCCTTCAAAGGTCTCATACTGTAACTTACCAAGATAACCAATGGTGTAGAAAGTCATTGCTAATACTCCGGAAAGTGGACCAAGACCGATGACGTTGACAAATAAAATCGCCCAAATCAAACTTGGCAGACTACGCGTTGCTGAAAGGAAGATTCTCACTGGAATCGAGACATAAAGCGGAACTAAGTTGCGGGCTGCAAGTGATGAAAAGCACAAAGCCCCTATGAAACCAAGAATTGTAGCAACAAAAGCGATTTTTATGGTTTCCATCATTCCAATATACCCAACTGAACAAAAAAACTGAATGTTTGATTCGCATACTGGATAAGATCGTGGTTCGAGAATGCTCCATTCTGGAGGCCACATACTTTCAGAGAAAAAGATAGAAAGGTTTCCAAAACCACCCTCAAGTCTGCCCCAATCCCCTTCGATTAAACCATCGAGAGTTTGCCAAGCCAGCAGAAGCAAGACGATGATGATTCCAAACAGGCGATATTTCATTCTTCTTCGCCCCCTTTTGGTTGCTGCTTCCATTCATCGATGGTCATGTCATGAAGCACTCCATCTTTGAGATTCCAAATCCGTGAAGCAAACTTAACAGCATTATCGTCATGATGTTCAACCATGATTACCGCAGTCCCTTCCGCGACCAATTGGTCGACTGATTCGAAGACAAGTTCAACATTTAAATTGTCAAGTTCTCCAAGGAATTCATCAGCCAGTAACAATTGTGGCCTCTGAGCTAATGGACGTGCAGTAGCAACTCTTCGTTGTTGCCCACCTGATAATCGTCGAACAGGTTCATTCGCTTTCTCTGCAATCCCAAGCTGTTCTAATGCTTGCATTGTTCGTTCAGAACGTTCCTTCCACATGTTTCGAGAAAAACCAATATTCGCTCGAGCACCAAGTGAGACATTGTGAATAACTGTAGCATGTCGGACCAAACCTAAACGTTGAGGAATATATCCCAAACCTCCACGTTTATTGACGTTCAAATCAAACGACCCCGAGAGGGGGCGAACGAGACCTGAAACAGTCCGAAGTAATGTGGTTTTACCAATTCCAGATGTGCCGAGAATAGCGATAACTTCACCTGGTAAAACTTCTACATTAATATTCGAAATCAATGGTTCATCATAGCCCACACTCAAGTTCTTGAGAATGAGTACTGGCTCTTTCATAGATAACCCTCGATTCTATCGTAATGCCTTTCCTTTTTGAAACGGTTGGTGGAATGAAGAGTATATTTTCAGTTTGTTTTTCTAAGCACAGGGTGGTGGAATGGCCCAAGAAAGGGTGAGGACGGGGACCATTCCACCGATTAAATTCAAAAAGCCTCTACATTTATTCTGTAATTTCAAACTTGGTATCAAAGTAGTTAGAGATTCCAGGAATAGCACTAATCAGGCCGCTATAGCTTCCAAGATGTTCTTGTGTATTTGCTTCGACAAGTCCAGGGGTGTTGAGAACATTCGTTAGAATTTGATCTCCACACTGGTTTTGTGGCGAAGTGCTGTCAACAATATGCGTTGCCATGTTGTAGCATCCAGTGAACGTCTGCCCTTGCATTGTATAGTTTTCAACATACATTTGACCATTCAAGGAAAGCAAAGCATTGAGGATTGCTGTTCGAGTTTGAACGTCGAGCATTGCAGGATTATACATGACAGGGTGGGATGGAGCGTTACCGTATGAAGGGAGTAGGATGTAATCCGACTCCGGTAGGCACCAAGCCTCGTTTGCGCTTGCATTGTCATTACCACAATACTTTGCGACTGTTGAATCCTTAGCAAAGGCAACATCACCTACACCTTCTGTAAGGCACTTGACTGCGCCAGAGTAGGAATAGTATGGAGTTCCTGAGTCTGGAATGCTTGCATTTTCGTTAAAGAAAGCATGAATGGTATCTCGAAGAGATTCAATGTCATCTTGTGGACCAACAACCGGTGCATATCCTTGGGAAATCAGGTGTCCCATTGGGAGCAACATACCGGCTGATTTGAGCCAACCTGTGTGGCAAGATGTCTTACCTTCCATCATTGCGAATGGATCAGTTGAATCATCGTCATCCAAATAAGCATTAGCGATATCTGAACCGTTCAAAACAACGGCATGAGCGTTGTAATAAGTTCGGCCATCGGACTTTTGGTCTGCTGCAAGTGCTTCAAGACCGTATTGTTGCCATCCGACCCAAGCAGCGCCGCCATCCATGAAAGCCATGTCTGCGTTTCCGAAACGAAGGGCTTCAAGAGCAGCCCCTTCGGAATCTATTGGATAGAGTGAAACATCCATGTTGAGTTCTTCACCCAAATAATCCGCCAATCGCTGAGGGTTTTCATCGACGTTCGTGTAGTCGTCTTTGACACTGTAAGCAATGACAAAATCTTCTAAGTCTGGGGTTTCTTTTTCATCCTCAGTTCCGAGACATCCCGCTAGGGATGCTGTGGCAATTAAGAATACGAGCAATGTTGATTTTAGCGTTTTTAACTTCATGCTAGGGCCTACTGGTTTAGGGGGCCCTAAAACCCGAAGTATATGAAGTTTAGGTCGCCCTAAATCTCCTTTTGCCACTTCTTCAAATGAAGGTTAAACGGGGAACTGCTCAGGCAGAGAGCCAATCAAGAACCAAAGGTACTGAATATCGATCGTTCGAAAGTCCAGAGTGGCCGATGGGTCGAACAATGACCAAAACATCGAGTTCTCCCCCCCAATTACTTGTTCCTACACAGAGAACTTCACCGACTTTTATGCCCTCTTCATCGACCCCAATAGAGAGGCTACGCAATTCATACAACCGAACACTGACAATTTGGTCGACGCCTTGTTCGGTTGAGGCATATCGATGTGTGTTTTCGATTGCAATTGGTTCTAATTTCATTTCATTAACATCAATACGGAAAGCAGATACTTCTTGGTCCAACAATTCTACTGCTTGATTCAGGCGACCTTGCTCCATGTTGAACAGGGATGCAAGCCAAAATGCCGAGGATTCAGCACCAAATGAACCATACTGATAGGGAAGTCGAAGAGATAACGATTGGATGATTTCCAAATCTGCATTTCCAAATCCTTCGGGCAACATTAGCCAAGTATACTGTTCGCCTGCCGGATAAAGTGGTGCGTTGGGATTCTCGGTAAACAACGGTTGGCCCCATTCAGAAGGGGAGGTTGGAGAAGAGACCGGCGTAAACCCCCCAACAGTAAACATCACTGCTAAGCAAATACTCACCATGACACGGGGTCGTTTGTGGTCGCTCCAAGCAACACGGCCAGCTGGACTGAGAACAGAGAGAATAAGCATAACGGGGCCAAGGAGGAGGATTCCCCCTGGGACAATCCATATCAAGATAAGTGTCAGAATGAGGGCTTCAAGACCCATTGGACCAAACCCAGTTCGCCAATCAAAAGGTTCGTCTTCTTTCGAAATTTGACGTTCGATGAAAATGGCAATGGCGAGTCCCAACGCGAGCAAAAGTGTCGGAACAAGATATCCAATCATCTTCAACCCATCCTTGGAAAGAAGATATGTGTCAAGAGTCTTGGGGTTTGAACCCAGTTCAAACGGTAGTTTGTCAAACCTCGACCGCTTCGCCGAGACATGGACGAGGTAGTATTGCATTTGATGGATGCAACCTACAGGCATTCCTTGTACGCTCCACGAACGTTCAAACCATGGCGTAGAATACGTGGCCAAGGGATTTTTTCAGCTAACCTTTCACTTCACAAAGGCACCATTTTGGGGCTGGTCGGTCCTAACGGTGCAGGTAAAACGACGCTCTTGCGAATGATGGCTGGAATATTGCCTCTCCAATCCGGTTCAGTGCATGACAATGACGAAGATAGAGGAACTGTACTTTCTGATGAACACTTAAGGAAACTTGTTGGACATATGCCTGAACAAGTTCGTTGGCAAGGAAGGAAAACAGTTCGAGATGCCTTACTTGAAATTGGTGAAATGCGGCAAGTCAGTGAATCACGGATTGATGGACTGCTCAAACTGGTCGGCTTGCAAAGTCGAATTGAAGCACCTTTGAATGAATTGAGTCAAGGAATGCGTCAACGTCTAACTCTTGCTGCTGCTTTGCTTGGCTCGCCAAAGATTCTCTTGCTTGATGAACCGCTCAACGGCCTTGACCCAGTTGCAGCAGCAGCATTTGTCGTGTTGCTCGGGAAACTAAAGGACAAGGGTGTTTCCATCGTCCTCTCTTCCCATCAAGTCGAAGGATTGGTTGAAATCATTGACCGATTAGCCCTTATGCATCGTGGCCAAATCCTTACAGAAGGGACAATGATTGAAGTTGCCCAATATCTTAATCTCGATAAAAAAACAGAAATTACTGGCGAGGGGGATGCACCGGACTTCTCCAAATACGGTGTCAGCGACAAGTCCATTGAAATCGAACAATTCTCCAAGGATTGGAAAGCAGTTCTTGCTAAAAGTGAACCTGGTCTGTTGAAAAAATTAGTCGAAGATGGATTCGAAGTAATCTCATGGAATGTTCGGCAACCAAATGTCATTGAAATGCTCTGTGCAGCAACCGGTCAATCCATTGAGGATGTAGGACTCGAAGTATCTTCTACCGCAGTTCTACCCCTTCGCACATTTCGAGGTGAAGAAGAATGAGTGATTTTTCACGCATCATGTTATTTGCAAAACGCCTCATGCTAGAGCGACTGTTATCAACACGGATGTACATCATGCTTCCAATCTTGTTGTTGTTTATTCCTGGAATGGCTTGGGGTTTTTCAGACCCAAACATTGTTCTCCCCGGGGGTCATCAACCCGATACGGCCATGGAAGTTCTCTTCTATGCCAGTCTAGGTGTAGTTTTTGGTGCAACTATGTGTGCAGTTTTACTTTCATACGATTCAGTGAGCAAAGAACGAGCAAGTGGAGTGCTCGAATTACGACTTTCACAACCCATGCCTCGGTCTCATCAGGCTATTGCAATGATTCTTGGCTCTTGGCGAGCGATTTTGGGGCCGACGTGGGTTCTTCTCCTCTTTTCTGTCCTCATCGTTCGCTACCGTATGGGTGAATGGTTATCCATTACCGATTGTTTGGTTTATTTTACTTCAACAGCATTGATTCTACTTTGGTATGTATTGTTCACTCTCTTGGCATCTTCATACACGAGAGAACAAGGAACTGCAATCTCTTTTGGTGTTGGTCTTTGGTTCCTCTTTACATTCCTTTGGGCTTTGGTGACGACCATGGTGGCGTATGCATCTGGTGTTTCGATTGGGCAAGAAAATAATGCTGCATGGATTATGTTAGAAGGCGGTTTGGATTTACTTTCACCCAACGGCGTCTACCATCATCTACTCGAAACGCGCCTACCGCAAATCGACAGAGGAATCGCTGCATGGCAATCGTGGGCCATGGCATTGGTATGGACAGTTCTTCCATCATGGCTCTTTGTTCGAAGAATGGAGAAGATTCTTCCTTGATGAACTAGCCCATGAAGTTATTTTCAAACGAAAGCCTCTTTGAGGCTGGATGACGACGGAGAGGTATGGCAGGACACACCCGATGTGGAATCTCACACCTTTTGACGCGCAGTTCAACAGCAATTGGATTAATTTTCTTGATGCTTCTTATGGGAACTTCACCGCTCTTTAACGCTCAAGTCTCTCTCGATTCTAGTGAACCTTCACCTGCTGATGGTCGCCAAGGTCTTTCAATAGAGGATGAATGTAAAGGGTTGAAATTTGAAGACCTTTTTGACTATGACTTTGCAAGTTTCATTATTAATGTTGGAGACGATTGGGCAACAGCAGAAATGGACGCTGGCTCCTTCGTTAATGGCAGTAAATCCTCAGTGGTTCGAGAAAACCTTGACGGCTTGTTTGAAGGACTCTCTGGTGGAGCAAACGGCCACATCAGTACTGATGAACGTGATGCTGTTCGAGCAATTGGGCCGAAATGCATCGGAGCAATGGACACCCGAATTGGAATGAAAGAAGGAATTGCTCACCGCGGCTCACCCGATTGGAATAACATGTCCTTTGTCGAAGATGGAATTGGACTTGAGGAAATAGATTTGGTGCCAACAAACCACCCTCAAGAACGCTCATGCCAGAATCTTGGTGCTGCACAGGGATGCAAAGAAGTTCCTGTAGAAATTACAGATGATTTACAGATTATGATGTTCTTAGCCGATGGAGAAAGCAACAATGTTCGTTTTGACAAATTACCAAATAATGGAGATTCAGATTTCACATTGGGATTGAATGTTACCAACATGTCGTATGCACATTTAGAACTCAACTTCCCACTTAAGCAAGGTTTGCGATTAGCGAACTATTCAATCCAAGATACGTTGGTAAATTCTGATGGAACGGTTACGGTAACTGAAAATGAGTTGTTGAGTGGTCCAGAAGCCCTGTATCTCCCTGATGGCCGGCTACAAGTCAACCAAGTGGTCACCTATGCACCCTCTGAATACCCGGTTCTACGTGAATTGTTTATTGATTTTACAACCATGCCACCCGAAAGCAATGATGCTCCTGAATGGAGTTCAAATGCTCCAGAAGATGGCACTATAATCCCAATGCTTGATGGAACAAGTTCTGATATTATCGCCGTCAATGGTGAACAAACAGAAACGTGGGCAAGCGATAACACTGGATGGACATTGAATTGTATTTTTTCTGAAACCGGTTGGTCCTCCTCACTTGACAAAAATGGAAACATGATTGTCTCCAAGCCAAATCCAAAAGCAACTTCTTCTGATGCCGAATGTTATGTTGTTGACCCGTTCGATGCAACATCCATTGATTCACGAAACTGGACATTCGGTAATGTGTTCACCTCAACTGCAATTCTCTCGCCAACAGGAGATAGTATTGAGTTGACAATGACGCCGACAGGATTGATCAATGAAATGACAATCTCGGCGCACGCACATCAAAAGAATGCTATGGGTGAAATGCGTACTATTACGCTGGCTTCAGATGCTTCAACAATTTCACTGCCGCTAGAAGGATTATCACCAGGCATGGTCATGATAATGGGACAAGCACAAAGTTCGACCATGTTGGACCTTGATTTCATGCTCGACTTTGGACTTGAAAAAGCAAGCCTTCCCCCGGTGATTGTGGTCAACAAAAACCTTGACGGTATGAATGCAACTTGGGATGCAAGTGGCTTCACATTTACTCTACAAGGGGACGTGTTAGACCCAGATGGTGAAGAAGTAACGCTTTCCCTCAGCCTCTGTGGTTACCCAACCAACGACTTCTCACGCGATGGGAGTGGTTGGGAAATCGATGTCCCCATTGTTTCTTGCTCAGCTCAAAACCCACCCGTTACAGTGTATGACGTCATATTGACTGCTACAGATGAATCAGGAACAATGACGACATTGGCTGTCTTCGTTCCCAACCCTTATTCTAATGATGACACTGATAACAACGAGGATCCACAGATTATTAAAGAAACTGAAGAAGGGCTACCAGCCATCTCTTTATTGGCAACATTAAGCATTACTCTTCTTGGTGCAGCCTTTGCAGGCCGAAGCCGAAGAGACTGATGGCTTCAACCGACACCCTCAAAAGAGGGAGGTTCGGCCCATTAAGCAGGTGAAAGTATGTTCGCGGGTGTTATTGAGTCAAAAAGCCATGAAGGAGGGTTTCTGGTTTCTTTTACAGGTTCCTCTCCCGCTCTTGAATCCATTATCATCAACGCAGAATCTGGAATTTACATCGGAAAAATCGATGCTGTTCTCGGTAATACCAATTCACCACTCGCCCACGTCGCTCACATCGACCGAAAACTCGACCTTGATGCCTTGATTGGCGTTGAAGTTGGAATTCGTGCTAAGAAACAACGAGAAGAACGAGACCGAGGTTTCGAGAGAGGGCGTCGAGATGACCATTCAAACAGAGGTCGCAGAGATGACCGA
>JAACDG010000163.1 GCA_009937025.1 Methanobacteriota archaeon | reverse complement strand
GAGCGAATCTTCTGATTCAAGTGGATTGTTCTTGATTCTTGCCATCCTCGGGATTTCAGTAGCAGTACTTGGTACATTGGTCTTTGTCTTGGTGCGTCGTGGAAGCGAAGACGAACTCTTTGCCGATGATTACGAAGAAGAAAATGAAAAGGCATATGCGGAATTACCAGGTCAGTCCAAACCACTTTCAGGACCTCCTGCACCAGTTGCAAATGTTTCACCTGAAATGGCTCTTGCAATGTCAGAATTCCCGCAATGGACTCAAGACGAAATCCAAGGTTACTTTGACCAAGGATGGAGCGTTGACGCTCTCAAAGATTGGGTTAACAGTCAGTGAGTGTGAAATCCGTGCCCGCTCGACTTGATTGGGGTGACCATGTTTGGAAAGACCCCGAAGGTGGGTGTATCTTGCTTCATGGTGTTTTACCGACCATTGTCTATCCACGCTTGATGCGTCCAAGAGTAACATGGAATGGTTTGGCGTTATTCGAATCTGCTGAAATTGTCGATTTGTGGGTCCAAGAAGAAAAGGATGAAGCAGAATCTCCGGGTGTTAATCTTTCACATGGGATGATTTCAGGGGGTGCCTTTGGAATTTTCTTGGACGAAGTAACTCGGGTAGAAGAGGTTACCAGCGGTCGATTCCCCGACCCTGAACCGCGTCGTTTGCATCGAAATGCAGTTCGTCATGACCGACCAGTATTTTTCATTGAACCTACTGCAGATGATGAAGAATGGAACAAACACTTGACAATGGAAGCCAAAGCAGCATCCCATTGGAGAAAATTATTGGGAATGGTCTCGATTGGCGGGAAATGGAGAAAAAGAGTCAAAAAGAATATTTTTGATGCTCAAAAACCTCCAAAGGGTGTTTCCAGTAATTTTGGTTCAGCAGCAGTTTTGTCAGCAACTTGGTGGGACCTCAGTGAATGGTTAGTTGGGCCTGAGGTATGCCATTCTCGTAATCAACGGTTTGCAGCACGTTTGCGTGGAGCACTTGCTTCGCTTCGTGAAGATTTTGGAGATGAAGCAGTCTTGTTGCTACCTCTGTATTTGCCGCATCGAAATTCCATTCTGGAAGCTCTGGAGGCTCTTCCAAAACAAGAGAAGGTTAGTTTAGACAGCACTTCACCCGAGAGACTGGAGGAGGAATAAATATGTCGGGAACAGCCATCAAAGTTCGAATTGAAAATCACTTGGTTCGTTTTATTCCTCCAACACCTATCGACCCTCAAGCAGTTGTTTCACAACTTGGGGGTCAAGAAACCAGTGGCGTGGTCATCAAAGTTCTCGATAAACCCCGTGCTACACTCGTTGTTGACCGGCAAGGGCGAATCACAGTTCATGGAACTCACCGTATCGAAGCGGCTCGTGCTGCTGCCAAAGAACTGATGCTCCGCCTTGGCTTGAATGATTCTGGTTTGGAAACTGAATTGGGTCCCGTCGTTGCTTCATTTGATTTTGGTCGTTCTCTGGATATCACTCAATTGGTTGGAAATTATGCCGCAGGAACTGCCGTTTATGACAAGCGCCTTGGATGCAGCACCATTGAAGATTCACGGCATAATTTGACGCTTCATGTTTGGTCAAATGGCCGATGCATTGTTCCCAATGCGCGACACCAAAATATTGTGGCCATGGCTGCAGTGTATTGGAGGTCTCAATTGAATGAGCAAAAGCTCTTCTTGTAGGTCGCCAAAACGAGAAAATCGTTTGATTTCGTCCCATGTGTTGAAAATACATGAACTCCAGCGTTTGACTGAGGGTTAGTCATGCAAGAGAAGGCGAAGTGGACAGGCCCAATTCTCGATAACCACTTTCATTTGAACCGAAATGGTCGTTTTCTTGAGGCTGCACGGGATTTTAAACATGCAGGTGGAACAGACCTCGTCTTGGTTCATTGCCCTGATTTTTCAGCACCACCTACGACGAAAAAAGGTCATACCGAAACATATGCTGATACCGTAAAAATGGCTGAAGAAGTGCGAAAGGAAATTGGTCTTGGCGTACGGGTTGTTCTGGGACCTCACCCTGCAGCATTTGCCCATCAATTTTCAGCATGGATTGAAGAATCTGGTGAGCAAGGGGCAGAGCGGGCAATGGAGAATTATCGCAACAGCATTGATGCAGCACTTGCTTTTGTTCATGAAGGTAAAGCTCACGCTATTGGCGAAGTAGGTCGACCTCATTGGGAAGTTGAACAACGAATTTGGGATTTGTCTAATACATTGTTACTTGAAACAATGCACTTGGCTCATCAAGAGGGTATTGCTTTGCAATTGCACGTGGAAGGAGAACTTGAATCGACCTACAACGATATGGTTTCGATGGCCAAAAAGGCTGGACTTGAGGAAAAGAAATTGATACGTCATTACGCTCCACCGAATGTGGCACAAAAAATGACTCGAGGAATCACGCCAAGTGTCTTAATCGGAAAAGGGGCCATTGAAGAATTGATGTCAACCGTTGAATCATGCTCCAATGGTTTTCTTTTAGAAACCGACTACATGGACGACCTACGGCGCCCAGGTGCAGTATTAGGGCCGAAAACAGTTCCAAAACGGACGCATCAATTATTGGAGGCGGGTTTGGATGAAGATTTCCTCTGGAAAGCCCATCAAGAACTTGCTGAAGACTTGTATGGGCCAAGCATTTATTGAGCGGAGTAGGGACTTTCCCTATCAAATGCCCATCACATTCATGAGTGAAAGCATGCACCGGCCAATGTGGCAACTATGCGAAAGGCATCGATTCTGGGACTCGTCCTTAGCCTCTTCCTCGTACCTTGCCTTCTCTCACCAGTCGCTGCACAGGACTCTCCACTTCCTGCTGTGGAGCTCAATTGCGGTTCCAACCCAACGATGGATGTCCACCCAACTGCAGACGCAGAAGCCTCGGTAACATGCACGGTGACAAACCCTACTTCAGCCAGTGAAGAGATCAGCATCAATCAAATTGAATGGGATGGGGTCTTGGTTGAGATGGCTTTGAGTGAAGATTCTTTCACACTTGGCCCTGGTGAAGAAGATACTTTTGAAATCCAGTTTATTGGCCAAACAAAGATACCAGCAACCATACAACATTCGTTTGAAATTGAAGCCAAAGTCGAGTCATGGAATGGCCTCCCTTACGGGCAATTGCCTGATGGTTTTTGGGTTGCAAATAATTCCCACATTGGAGATTTAAAAATTGGAAGTTATGGCATGGTTGAATTATTGCTCTCCGATGTCACAACCCGATACATGGATACAAGCGAAGAAGTCGAGTTTAATTTCCAAGTCACCAATAAGGGCAATGCAGACGATAAATTGGAAGTCGTCTTCGCTAATGCGGCTGAACTTGAAGCGGCAGGTTTCACATTTCCAGGCGGCCAATACGTCAGTGAAGATGTTGACTATCAAGGGACATCCTCAGTAAAAAGCCTCACCATTCGGGCCCCTTCTGAAGTGAGTTCAGACCTTCGAATGCCTTTATTGATTCGAGCCCAGAGCACAATTGATGATTCAGCTCCATTCAGTGAAATTAATATTCAACTCGATATCAAATCGTCAACTCAATCGGGCGGTATCGATGGCTTAGATTCCTTGAGTTCAGACGACACACTCCTGTATCTTTCCATCGGAGGAGGGGCGATACTTGTCATCCTCTTCCTCGTAGTTTTGGTGCGAGTCGTTTCGAAGAAGAAACCGAAGGATGGGCAAAAAGCAAAAGTGGCCCAACCGATTATTCTACCCGAAGAGCCCATAGAAGAATCTGAAGATGATGAACTTGATGATTTCTTTTCCGATTTGGATGAAGAAACTGCGGAAGTCGATGAATTTGACGATTTATTCGATGACTTGTAATTGCCACGGCTCCAAAAATAAGGTCGCTGAACCACTGTTTTCATTGTAACAACATAGGGAACAGTCATAGGTTTGGTGTTACGGCCAACACCTACCCATTGGGTAGGTGCTATAATGCTCAAATTACAAGGAAAGACTGCCTTCGTCTTTGGAGTTGCCAGTGAAGACTCCATCGCATGGGCGATTTGCCAGCAACTTGCCGCAGCAGGTGTTACACTGTACCTCGGTTATCAGAAGCGTTTCATGAGCCGAATTTTCCAGTTGAAGGATAAATTACCCCAAATTGGAGGATTCTATCCTCTTGATGTTGCTGAAGATGCAACTACGAGAGAATTCTTTGAGGCTTTTGAGAAAGAACATCCGGGGAAGAAGGCAGATATTCTGATTCATGCTATTGGGTTTGCCCCTCGTGCATGTTTCGACCGGCCCATTCTTTTTGTTGAAAACAGCGATATCAACACCGCGATGACAATATCGGCAAATTCGCTTCAACGTTGTTTGAAACATGCGTTGCCTTACCTCAACCCTGGTTCATCGACCATTACGCTCACATATGCTGCATCAAACCGTTTTGTGCCAAATTATGGAATCATGTCGATGGCCAAAGCAGCTCTTGAATGCTGGACTCGTGAATTGGCGTGCCACCTGGGACCTGAAGGGCATAGAATCAATGCCATCTCATCGGGGCCTATTCGGACTATTGCTGCGAGTGGAGTTCCTGGTTTCGATAATATTCTTGACCACGTGGAGGCGAATTCTCCACTTCGGCGAAATGTAAGTCAAGAAGACGTAGCGGGTGCAACATTGTGGCTCGCCAGTTCTCTTTCAAGTGGTGTGACAGGCCAATGCATCTATGTGGATGGCGGTTATTCGATAACAATGGTACCTCAGAGTATCATGAATGAATGAGGTGAATGTATGGTTAAAGACGCGAAGGGAAACGAAGTCGAAGGGCTTGAACAAGGCCCATTCGAGCCCATTGCCATAATTGGTGTGTCCGCTTTGATGCCCGATGCACCCGATGTGGAGACCTTTTGGCAGAATATTCTTGATGCGAAAGTCAGTATTCGTACTCTTCCAACGCATCGCTGGATTGGACCTATTGAACATTTTTACCGTGAAGGCGGTCCAGGCAACATCGAAGAAGGATTTACCTATGCACGAATAGGTGCAGTTGTAGAAGGATATGAATTCGATTGGCGTCGATGGAAACAACCTCCGGGCACGCTGACTCAAATTGACCTTGCACAGCAATGGGCTGTTTCAGTCGCTGCTTCAGCCATTGAACAAGCGGGTTATGATGGTGAAACAAAAGACATTGATCGGCTACGAACAGGTGTTGCTTTTGCAAATGCTCTTGGTGGCGAGAATCGGAATTTGTCCAATATCCGTATTTATTCAAACCACACCAAAGAATTAGCCAAATCACAAGGAATGCCAGAAGCGAACAGTGGCGCTTTTATCGATTCAATAAACGAAGGTGCGCCTCGTGTCAATGAAGATACCATGCCGGGAGAATTAGCAAATGTCGTCGCGGGGCGAGTGTCAAATTTACTTGACCTCCAAGGCCCTAATTTCGCCATGGATGCTGCATGTGCATCATCACTTGCTACATTGATGGATGCATGCCGGTTATTGCAAATGCGTCAAGTCGACGTCATGATTGCTGGAGCAACAGATCGAAGCATGGATGCGCCAACCTTTGCGAAATTCAGTGCTATTGGAGCACTTTCAGCGTCTCATTCGACACCCTTCGATGCAGGAGCAAACGGCTTCGTAATGGGTGAGGGTGCAGGTGCCTTTGTCCTCAAACGTCTTTCAGATGCTCTTCGAGATGGCGATGATGTTCATGCAGTTATTCGTGGAGTTGGCGGTTCATCAGATGGCCGTGGGAAAGGAATTACTGCCCCCAGTCAGCGAGGTCAAATCCAAGCGATTGCTCGTGCATATACTCAAGCAGGTTATGACACTACTTCCGTTGAGTTGATTGAAGCACACGGCACTTCTACCAAAGTTGGAGATGCTACGGAACTTGGAACACTCTCTTTGCTCTGGGATGGAACACCAACTGGAGACCATGTTGCGGTCGGTTCAATAAAATCCCAAATCGGCCACTTGAAAGCAGCTGCAGGTATTGCAGGGCTCATCAAAGCGGTTATGGCGCTTCATCATCGAACGATTCCTCCTTCGGCCGGTTTCAAGACGCCAAATCCAACAGTCGATTGGGCAAGCAATCCCTTTTTCGTACCGACTCAGGCACGTGAATGGCCTCGTCCAGAAGCCCACCCTCGCCGTGCAGGAGTCTCCGCTTTCGGTTTTGGAGGCACGAATTACCACGTGGCTTTGGAAGGATTCGAACCGGAATTCCATACTGAATTAGCACAGAAATGGGACTTACGATGGGATGCCTATGCGCAAAATGAACCGGTAGTTCTTGGCGCATCAGATGCTGAATCCATCCTCGATACCTCGGCCACTCCTTCCATGACACATGAGGAAATGAAAGCGGTAGAAGGGGGAATTCTTCTGCTCTCTGCCGCAGACCTTTCATCTCTTCAAGCCAAATTAGAGGCCGTAGAATATTCTGGCACACATTTTGATGAAGACCCACATGGTTTGAGACTCTCCAGCGCCTTGAATACAGCCTCATCCTCATACGATGCATCCGACGCATTTCGAATGTGCATTGTTGCAACTTCATGGGCTGAATTTCACAAGCGAACTGCATTAGCAAGTAAAGCGATGAGTGACCCAGAAAAGTGGGGATTTTTGCAAGCACAAGGGGTTCTCTTGACCAACGACCCAGCACTCCACCCAAAGGCCAAAATCGCCCACATGTATCCTGGGCAAGGAAGCCAATATGTTGGCATGACGCACGATTTACATCAACGCTACAGCGCCGTTCAGAAAGTTTGGTCCCAGGCTGATGAAACAATGGTCGAAGTACTCGATGGTGAAAGTTTGTCCAGTTTCGTTCTTCGTTCTAATTTATCAAAAGAGGAACGTGTTGAGGCTGAACATAAACTTAAGCAAACCGAATACACTCAACCTGCAATGCTTACTGCTGATTTAGCAATTGAGCGAGCATTGAACGACCACGGACAAATGCCTGACATGGTTGCTGGACACTCTTTGGGCGAATATGCTGCATTGATGTCTGCAGGAATTTTGGATATGGATGGAGCATTGCGTGCATCGGCTGCACGAGGTACGGAAATGGGCTCCGTGGTTATTGATGATAAGGGCTTAATGGCAAGTGTTATGGCGCCATATGAGGATGTTGCAGCGGTTATCGAATCGATTGATGGCTACGTGATTGCAGCCAATAAAAACTCACCAAAGATGACTGTTGTTGCAGGTGAAACCATACCTGTTCAACAAGCGATGACCGTCTTTGAAGAGAAAGGATTCCAATGTGTAGCTTTGGCTACCTCACACGCATTCCATTCAAGAATCGTTGCGCCTGCAAACGAACCTTTGCGTCGTTTCCTTGAGAGTCTCGAGATTCGATGGCCGACAATCCCGATTACTGCAAACGTCGATGGGACGTTCTATCCAATGGAAGGAGAAGATTCGAAAGCAGGAATTTTAGGAAAACTTGCTCCTCAAATGGCTTCAGCAGTCGAATGGACAACCCAAATTGAAACCATGTATGCTGCTGGCGCGCGCGCCTTCATCGAAGTCGGTCCGAAGCGAGCATTAACGATGTTCGCAGTTCAAATTCTAGAGGGTCGGCCGCATTTACCAATCATGTCTAACCACCCAAAGCAAGGCGGTATTGCCACATTCCTTGGAGCATTGGGAACTTTGGCGTTAGCCGGTCGTCAACCTCAATGGCCGGCCGATGATTCCTCGGTACTTACCGAAGCATTCCGTGCAGGCCCCCTCGAAGCATACCAAACAACATCTTCGACAGTACGCTCTACCGCTGAGATGGAAGATTTGCGCACTCGAGCACGCCCATTACCTTCGACAGGTGGTGCAGCACCGGTTGTTCAGCAGGTTGTTGTCCAGCCCTCTCCAAGCAAATCAGTAAACCCTGAAGTAGCTGCTATGAAGGCAAAGAATGCTTACATTGGAGACCGCCTCTCTGCAGTCAGCGGTTATCCTGCTGGCTTTTGCAATGGAATGGTGAACCTTCGACTTGGCCTTGGCATGAGTGATACTGATGTTTCTGCAGTCATTCAAACTTTGTCAAATGAAGCCACTACTGATGCTTCATTTGACGTCTCCACCGTAACTACTGCAGCAGATTTGGCAAAGTTAGTGACTGTACTTCCATCATCTTGGGCGCCCAAAACATCCTTGCTCCGAACAACCACCCATCAATCCAACTCGCCAGCTGCAGCCTCTTCAGTTGGACATGTTGACCGGCGACATTCAGACCCCTATGTGATCACTGGAGTTTCTCTTGGTTTGCCAGGAGGCGAACGGGTTTTCGACGATGATACTTTTGAGCGATTGGTTCGAGGTGAAACATGCCTTTCAGAAGTGAGTGATGAATACAAACAACGCTTGCTGGATAAGAACATTGTTCGCTTAATCAAAGGTCGTGATGGCTCTGTAAACATGGAACAAGCAACTGAATTTGGAGACATACCGCAACTTGCAGGTATCAAATCCGCTTTTGATATTTCTGAAGAATTTGGAATCGACCCTAAGGTGGTGCTCGCTTGGGACATTACCACCCAATTAGCAGTTGCAGCAGGGCTTCTCGCACTTCGCGATGCCGCAATTCCTTTGACACCTGTTGAACAAATTGGTAAAGGTGGATTGCGTTTGATACGGAATTGGGAAGTGCCTAGCCATCACCGTGAACGCACGGGAATTGTTTTCGCATCTTGTTTCCCAGGTCTTCAGATGGCGATGAAACATGCGAAGAGTAACGGCGATGATGGCGAGGGTAGATTTGACCGACGCTATTTGTTCCAAACACTCAACATGGGCCATTCACAATTTGCACAATATTCGGGGATTCGAGGTCCAAATACAACCATCAACCTTGCTTGTGCTTCAACCACTGCTGCTTTCGGTGTGGCTGAGGATTGGCTCAACAGCGACCGTGTTGACCGAGTCGTAATTCTTTCTGCAGACGATGTCACTGGCGATGATTTGTGGGAATGGATTGGAGGTGGATTTGCCGCATCTGGTGCTGCTGCTACGAGCAATATTATCGAAGAAGCAGCCTTACCATTCGACCGCCGAAGAAACGGATTGGTGCTTGGAATGGGTGCTGCAGCATTCGTCGTTGAACGACATTCTGAAGCAACACAACGCGGTGTACAGCCTATTGCAGAACTCCTCGGAACACGTACTGCGAACTCAGCTTACCATGGAACACGTCTCGATGTCGACCATGTTGCAGAAACGGTCGATTCATTCATCGGTTCAATGGAAGATGAATGGGGAATCGACCGACATGAAATCGCTCCAAATACTGTTTTCTTTTCACATGAAACATATACGCCGGCGCGCGGTGGTTCGGCACAATCTGAAGTTCGGGCCTTACGCGATACATTTGGAGAAAGTACCGACCGTTTGGTCATCGCGAATACCAAAGGTTTCACCGGCCATCCAATGGGCGTCGGAATTGAAGACGCAAGCATGTTCCATGGGATGAAAACTGGACGAATCCCTCCAATTGCGAATCATAAAGAGACGGACCCCGAACTTGGAAATCTCAATTTGTCCAAAGGTGGCGACTACTCAAATATCCAATTCGGATTACGATTTGCAGCAGGCTTTGGCTCTCAAATGGCCCTTTCCTTAGTACGAAAATGGCCTGTTGTCGGTGAAAGAATTGATGGCCAACGGTTCCTCTCTTGGAACCGTGAACTTGCGAACTCCGAGGATGTTGTTCTGCGAATTCTCGATAACAAACTCGTAGCATATGTCAACGGTGATGAGAATCTCCATGGCGGCGTGCAGGGCGAGCCTTGGTCTGTTACTGCTCCATGGGAAGGAAAACCATCCGTCATTGAACAACCACAGACACCCAAACCACACGTACCTGAGGTTCTTGAACAGCCAGTTGCTCAACCAGAAGTCTCGGTAACACCTCCTCCTTCACCTGCCGTTGATTCGGATTTGACATCCACTGTCATCGAAGTCGTGGTCAACCATACAGGCTATCCAGCAGACTTTGTCGAATTGGACCAAGACCTCGAAGGCGAATTGGGCATTGATACGGTCAAGCAAGCCGAAATTATGGCAGATATCCGCGAACGCTTTTCACTTCCATTGGATGAAGAGTTCGTTCTTTCAGAT
>JAACDG010000162.1 GCA_009937025.1 Methanobacteriota archaeon | reverse complement strand
TGCAATGAGTCATTGAGTAGCCCCTAAACACCCATTGAGTCAGTAATTCCAATCGGAAGGGCTTGCTGTGGACATATTGTACCCTACGCACGAATAGGACGCTACCCCTGCTTCTGCTGTTTGGCCTGCGAATTTAGGAAAAGACGGCGGGCGACCATTAGCCCTGAAACAAAGAGGGAGGTAAGCATCAACTGGCCAATAAAATCGTAGTCAGAGTTGACAATACCCCCATTCAGTAAAAGGAAGTCGAATGAAAGGATTGCCCCTATCGCCATGATAGGGGTGGAACCATTGTTGGTGAGTGTCACTTGAGGTGGGAGTGGTGATTGCCCGCTCTTGTCTGAAGTCTTGTTCATCGGGTCGTAGAAGTGAGTAAACAACACGCCCAATCCAGCGCCGAGCATGTCGCTAACCAAGTCGGTGGCCGTGTTAACGTATCCTCCTTGGTCAATCGTTTGGAAAAAAGTCTTGCCAAAGAACTCGTACACTTCATACGCCACACCGATAGCTACGCTAAGAGAAAAAGCGGTGAACGCTACAACTCGGGGCGAGAGTTGCCAACCGTTGTACTCTGACATTCTTCTCCAGCCAAGCGACCATGCAATAGCAAGGGCTGTGCTGTTCATAACGTGGACCAACTTGTCCCACCAAGGATGGACATGGTACATTCCATTCACACCATCTGCACACAACCATTCACCGGGGTTCATTCCATCAAAGCATAACGGCCCAAGGTCGCTGTCTGCAGCACCTAATGAACCTCCAAAGAAATGGAGCATGGATGCTGAATACCCAATCCACAACGGTAATGCTGGGATATGCGCCCGCCCCTTCCACAGAATCAAAAGAGCCAAAAGAGCCATCATCGCTCCTCCAAAATTATATCCAGCCCAGAGATTCAGCCCACGGCTGAGGTTCCAAACTGTGAGCACTGCACACGAAATGACTCCGACTATTAGGGGCGCTCTTTCGGGGACTTCGGTTTGCCAAATCCGTTTGTTCCTACCCCCCATGATTCATGGTAAGTAGAACCTCTTATCATGATTGACCCAATAATTATTCATTGACGGTAACAAAGTGAACCGTTTCATCTGAATGGGTGACTGGTTGCCTTCAATGGTTCCTTTGGCAGAATGTGTAGGCTTTCGCTTTACTCATCGAGTAGTGTTCGAATGTCTGCTAATACAAGTTCTGTAATCCAATCGTTATCTCCCCACCAGACGCGTTGCTTCCCATTTGAGTCAACAAGAACTGTGCCTGTTGAATGGTTAACGCTGTATGCGTCTGGGTGGTGTCGGGCAGAAGTGTTGGACTCGTTATCTTGGAGCTCTTCTATTGATAATCCAACGGCGAAGTTTTCCCAAACCGATTGAATGGTTGTGAAGGATGGTGCGTTCTCATCGGTCGAACTGCTTGTCACGTGAGGCCAGGGGGCGCTCCGGTATTGCTTCCATTCCGCAAGTGCTGTTATGTCGTCTCTCCAAGGGTCTACAGTAATCGTCAAGAATTGGGTGTTGTTGTGTTCTTCTTCTGTCATCTGGCCATGAACCCACAACAGGTTGGCCGAGACAATCGGGCAGATGTCAATACAATTGGTGAATAAAAAAGCGATGATGATGACCTTGCCCTCGGTTTCGTTATTGAAATTCCAATCCGCCCCCTCGCTGTCAACGAGTGTAAAATTTTGAACGGAAACCTGTGGAGTTATGTCTTCACCGTGGAAAAAGAGGGAGTTGCTTTCAACACCAGTACATCCTGCACAAAGTAGAAGGAGAGAAACGAGAGGTGCAAGAACCGTTTGTGGACGCATAAGAAAACCTCAAATTAGTTGTCCAATATAGGCGATGTCGGTTTCAAGTTGTACGATGTAAAGCCCGGTGGAAATGCATGAGGCGTAGGTGATGCCGTTATGGTGTTCAACTGCCCAAAGGAAAGGAACCCATCCGAAATCGTAGAAGCTTGAATCGAGGGGGGTTCCATCTTCTCCATGCGGCAAATACCAGCCAACTGTGGCTTCAAAATGGGTAGCAATTCGGTCATCTGGGTTGGTTGGTGCAACTAATGTTTCAACGTCAATCACCCACAATCCTGCGTGATAATGTGAGATGTAAAGACGCCCATCCCAGCCCCCACCATGGCTTTGGTCTGTGGTTTCATTGGTTTCAAAGTAAGCGCTGTCGAGGTTGTGTGGAGAGAAAAGAAGCCATTCGTCCGCATTCGGATATTCTTCACAATCGGCGCCGTAACAGTGTTCACTCGCCCAAGGAATTTCCCAATCTCGTATGAGTTTAGGTTGGAATTTCAACTGTCCATCAACCATGGTGTAATCAGTGGTATCGATGAGGTAGATGATTCCAGTCCCCACACTTGTCGACAACACTTCTACTGCCGCCGTAACGAGGTGAACCGGTTCATCTGAATAACCAACATGGGATAAATCGACCATGTTTGGGAAAGGTTCGGCATAATGGATGTAGGACACTCGGCCGCCGTTGACGTTACCGTTGGTTTGACTATCGGGGTTGCCGTCTTCATCAACATCGAGGAATTCCATCCATTGTCCTACTTCTTCCGCGCGCCACCTGCATTGAAGGGGGTTGCCGATGCCGGTTTTGCACAAGGTTACGTGCGTAACGAACTCTTCGGGAGAATTTACAGGATGAGGTACATCGGTAACATCGGCGATTCGTAATCCCGCTTCCCAATAACTTCCATAGATGAAAGTGCGACCATAGCGTGGGTCGGTTGTGTCTTCACCAGGCCAGAGTTGTACGGTCATGTCGTGGATGTAAATCCAACCACCATTGGTTGCTTCCCAAGCCACTTCATATTCTCCAACTTTGTTGATGATTTGACCTGCACCGCTGCCTGGAGCAACAAAGTTTCGAGCGGCTGAACCTTCGAGATTCAAGTGAGCGATAGTAACCCCTCCGCAAGCCTCGCCGATCGCATCGTTACATTCTTCATAATCGGGGTTGGCGATAAAGACATACCATTCTCCATCAATCATTTGGGTGTAGAGGTTGTGCGGGCCGCTTGGATGGTCGACATCATACCACGAATCAATCCATATCGGCTCTGTCTTGTCAGTTACATCAATGAGGTTGACTGAGACTTGAATTGGGTCGTTCCATTCTCCGATGTTTGGGTCGGAATTGCCTGGGTCGATGAGTTGATTTTGTTGAAGAATGTATTCTCGGCCATTATACTCGAGGTATTTTACATCGAGAACTTGGGTGTTCGGGTCATTGTAGACTCCAGTTACTGTGGTGTTGCTTGGGTCGGTAACGTCGACAATGTGCATGTCGTTCCAGCCTGCAAGATAGGCATATGTCCCCATGCCATCAGGGGTTGTAGCCACTTGTATTTCGGCGTTACCTGTGGTTGTAAGTGAATTGAAATCAAGTAATTCCATGTTATCTGTACCCGCAATATGTTGTGATGCGTTTGAATGGTCGTGGTCTTCCCCTTGGAACAATGGGTCGTCTGACTTTTCAAAGGTGTTCGCCTCTACCTCCTCTGAAGTTGAAAGGCCAAAGGTCAAGATTGATGCAGAACCAAGAAGGATGACGATGAAAATACCGAGGCCTACTTCCTTTGCTCCCATATTGGCCGAAGGTACGCTCTTCCGTTTTGTCTTTATGTAAGGTTGTGAAGGCAGATGTATGGTCCGAGGTGGGTGGTTCAGGGCGTTCAGTGTTTTCATAACGGCAGTCTTGCTTATGCCGTTGGCTTCTGCCCACGAACAAGAAATCTTCAATGTCATACTCATTGAAGACGATGTGCGACCTGGCAACATTACTGACGTGACCTTTGTCGAAGGTAATGGTATTGTCTTCCGTATGCGCGATACTATGGAAAATACTTCGATGCAAGTCCGAATCGACCTTGACCAAGATGGTTTATTTGAGGGCGAGGGGGATAATATTTCGTCATGGTTAACCCGTTCATGTGAACTCGATGAAAACGGAAGTTTAGTCGATGAATCGTGCGCTGTATCTCATAGTATTGTCTTCGGAAATACATCTCAAGGGACCTATGGGTATCAAGTTGAACGGATGGTGAACAACTCAACAACCGATGTATGGGATTATTCAATTATCGTTCATGCTGATATTCACGAAGAGCCTGGACAACCGACTGTAGGGGATTGTTTTGGAGCTGGGTGTGATGAAGAATCTGATGTAAGTGATGAAGTGCAACAGACTTCTGATTCAATAGAATCAAAGTTATCTGCCGTCATGGCAATGGCGTCGTTAGGGATTTTTATGATGGTTCTCAGTATTCGAAAGGAACGTAGAATAAAAAATTCAGATAGGCCCTCTGCTTTCCAAGAATCGGAGTGATTCGCCTTCGGTGTAGGGGTTTGGATGCTGACGCATCGCCAAACGTTGGTTAAAGGAAAAAGAGGCAATAGCATTTTGAGGATTCCGTGAAATTCAATAACCGTCAGCGGTGAGTTCGTATTATGAGAAGAGAATTTTCCATACTTATAATATTGATTTTATGTGCATCTACCTTTGCCGGGTGTTTGGGTGATGGCGACCTTGCTGAACCAATAATAGATGAAAATGGCCTGGTAGTAATTCCTGAACCGATGACCGTAGAGAATTTTACCGCATTCATGAGCGGAGTTGACGATGGCGATTTGACCCCTTTAAGCAACATATCAAAGGCTGGCACTCAGATTATAATTTGTTGTACGATCGATTTAGGGGAAGAAATCGGGGAACCAATGGAAAATACAACGATGACGATGACTTCAATGTATGATCAAGACCTTCAAAGAATGATGACTTCAACGAGTTTGACTGTAACTGGAGTCGATGAGGCGGGGGTCGTTCAAACTGAAACTTTTGAAAATACTCGGATAGAAGGGGCTGCTCCAAATGGAAGTTCGCATGAAGGAATTGTAAATTTGATAACCAGTGAAACCGATGAATCAGGAGAAATGACTGGAAATTTAATCAAATATTTTGCATTCGATTGGGTGTGGGATTGGGATATTGCTTCAGAAGATATATTAGATGATAATGATGATGTGGATGATGAAGACTCTGGACACAGTTTCGTATGCCGCACAGTAGCAGGAGACCCCGATAGTGCTGAAATGGAGGTTCCGTGGGAGAAGCTTAACGACGGGACTGAAGATTGTGGTGATGGTGCAGATGAGCCCCAAGACTTTGATGGAGATGGGTTTGTAGACAACTCCCACATGTGTTTTGCTGATGGGACAACTGTTACTTGGGATAAAATAAATGATGGTACTGAAGATTGTGATGGAGGCGATGATGAAGGGATTTTGCCGGATTTGTCCGGAGCCGATAGTGGGATTTTTCCTGATTTTGAGATTGATGATGAGGTCATGGTAAATGGAACATGGGCATTGGTTGAAATCGTAGATATAACAACTGGTGAAGTAAAATTCGTCAACACTATGGTTGATAATTTAACTATCCTAATCTCAGTACTCCCAACTACCCCACCAACTGTTACTTCAATGGTGGTTTATAATGACACAATGAGCATGAGTACATACTTCATGTTTGGCGATGATGTTGTGATTAATCTTGTAGATTCTGAAGGCGATGGTTGGATGAGAGGTGCTACAGATATGATGATTGGATACGATGAGCCATGTTATTTCAGCGATTGTAGTGATGGTGAATATATTGAAGGATGGATGGCAATTGATGAAGATGACCAGTGGTTAGAAGCGCCAAATGAAAACCTATACTTGCACATAATGGGCCCAGAGCCTGATTCCCCGCCACCTACTGCTGCAGAAGCTATGGAGAATGACACTGATGGTGATGGTCATATTAGTTGGAGCGAATTTGTTTATGCTTGGGAGATGATGGAAGAAGACACTATGACTTTAGAAGAATCTGATGAATTTTCAATGTTATTTAATGAGTCGGATATGTATTACTTGAATGAAAGCGATAGTGCTTCCAGAGATGATAAATTGAATATGTCTGAATTACAAATTTTCATTGACAAGATGGAAATGATGTTTGGCCCCCCCGAGTGGCATTGTAGTTCAACTGTAGGTGGAGCACCAGACATGACAATTTCTTTTGAATTGGTAAATGATGGAACTGAAGACTGTGGTGATGGTTCCGATGAACCTCAAGATTTTGATGGAGATGGAGTTACAGATAATTGGTTCGATTGTATGGATGATGCCGCCACGAATATTTCTATGGATGATGTCAATGACGGTTGGGAAGACTGTGGTAATGGGGCAGATGAAATTGAAAATGACTGGGGCGATGAAGGTGATTCAGACTTTGTAGTGATTGCAAACATTTCGATTTCTGGTTTGCTAGATGTCGACGAGCATATAGGTGATACGATAGGGTGTGATTCAGATGCATTCACCGATGATGGTGGTGCTGTTTGGATTGTCTGTTGGAGCGATGTAAATAACAATGGATTGGTAGATCATCCCGATATATTCAATATATCAACAACTGATGCAACAGATGGTTCATTTGAAGTGAGATTATATGATGCTGATGCTGGCGATTATGCTGGTTCAATGATGCCAGGGTTTTCGGGATTGTTGACTTGTGTTGCAATGTTGGGCGCTTGTCTATTCATTCGAAGAAAAGAATGATAGCAAACGGTTGGATTTATCCGCTGTTTTCGCTATTACTGGAATTTGAATGATTAGCCTTCGATGAGTGGGCAGCGGTCATCGACATCGTCAATTACAACAGCATTCGCCCAAAGATAAGGGGTTCGAATCGGGGCGCTTGTGTGGTTTTTTCTTCTGGCTCGGGTAATAAAAAGAATCTCGAATGAGTAATTTTCGTTTCCAATCATGTTATCAGTTGATAATTGTCATGGTACCTATATCAAACAATCGCCTCTTTTTGATGACTTTTTGGTAATATTTTCCGGATTACAGAATGAAATGTTCAAAAATCGTTTTTTTCATACTGTTGTTCGGGTTAGTGGAGTTCGATTCCTACTTCATAAGATTGGAATCCCTTTTCACATCTATGCGTAGGTTTGAGAAGTGTGTGCTTGGAGGAGCGGTTATGGGCGGTAGTAAATGCATGCAAGCATTGGTGCTTGTTTTGATAATGGCGTTCGCGCCTTTGTCAGGATGTTTTGGCGAAGATATGAGTTCTAGAGTCAATTCGGAAAGCGATGCCGTCATTACACCTGAGGTACTGTCAGGTGGTGTCTTTCAAGGCATGACTATCGCTGCTGAAAAAGATCTTTCAGCGTTTATTCCTTACCTCATCCTTAACGAAGATTCGGGCTATGTTCAAAATTCAACCGTTGTTGATTTGAAAGCGGGAGAATCAGTACTGTTGAGTGTTCTAGCACCGCCAAGGACAGATACTGCGGTTGTTTTGATTGGGGACTATG
>JAACDG010000161.1 GCA_009937025.1 Methanobacteriota archaeon | reverse complement strand
CTCGTGGACTTCCTTGGCTTCCATTCATTTCGACGTTTGGTGAATTCAACATCCGAACCTATGTGACCAAAAACGGTGTTCCCGGGGTTTTATTTCTTACTCTCGATGCTCAAAGTGCCGTTACATGCTTTCATGCACCTCGTTCCTATGGCCTACCATACCGATATGCAAAAGCCAAAGTCAAGGTGGTGAATGATGCACGCTATACCTGGTCTTCTCGTCGCAAAGCCGGTGGTGAATCATTGATTGGTTCGACCAAGAGTGCGGGGCCAATAGAGCAAGCTAAGAAGGGTTCAATCGAATATTTTCTGTTTGAGCGCTACAGTTTGTATACCTGGCATAACAGTTCATTGCATCGTGCATATACTCATCATAAACCATGGGAATACTGTGTTGCTGAAGTCGAAGTAGAAACCAATACTTTGTTGGAATCCTATGACCTCGGTATTGATGTACCACTCAAGCCTGAGTACATTCATATGAGTTCAGGTGTTCAAGTACAAACATGGAATATTCAACCAATTGAGGGGAAATGATGGCGGAAAAAGATGTACTCTTGTTAGATGGTGATTGTGGGCTTTGCACCCATACTGCGGTGTATCTTCATCCTCGTCTTCGTCAAGCGAATTCGATTCGTTTTCTGGCTATTGAAAGCAAGGAAGGCCAAGAAATCATCGCCACCTTTAGCGAAAAATTCCAACGTGCAGATACTGTCTATCTGATTCGAGATGGAAAGCCATACATGCGTTCCGCAGCAGGAATTCGATTTTTACTTTATCTGAAATGGTATTATTCAATGTGGTTTCCAATCGCTTGGTTCGTGCCTTTGCCCTTGCGCGACATCGCCTACAGATTCGTAGCACGATTCCGTCATCGTGTCTTCAAGCGACCTGCGACCTGCATATTCCCAGGATTAAATCCAGAGTGAAACCTCTTCACCCTTCACCTACTGGCATTGGTATGGCGCAGACATGGGTGATTGATTCAAATTGTTTCATCCATCTCGCCTCGATGGCTCCAGAAACCTTTGTCAGAGATACGAAGAAGGTTCTCAAGAACAGCCATCAGGAACTCTTCGTGACTCCAGGCGTTCATGATGAAATACGAAATGTTCGTTTCCAACGGTGGTCGAAAAAGCCGAAAGTTCTGGCAGAGTTTGACTCTCTCTTGAACACCATTGCCATTGATGATGGACAAATTCGAGGACTTGCACAAAAGATTGGAGAGCGAGCCTCACCACAAGATGTCGACCTTTCTTTGATGGTTCTTGCATTCAAACTTCACAGTGAAGGTCGAGAAGTGGTTCTTGTTACGGATGATTTCAAGATGACAACCTCTGGCGAGAAAGCGAATCTTGGCTATACAACCTGCCCCCCTTCGACTTTTATTCAACGGCTTGCTGCACAAAGCTCATCCAAAAATAAGGGGCGAATGAAAAGCCTCTCTCGACGTGTCCGAGCTGCTGAGATGCGTTATGCTATCAGCCGAGTTCATCAATATGATATTCAGGCAAAACTCACATGGATGGTTGATTCATTGATTGAAGACCGACCTCAATCACAAAAATCTACCCCAAGTCAGAGTTCTGAAATGAATCTTAAACGGGCTTTGCAACGAACGTTGGCGGGAGAGAAAATTAAGGCAAACCACCTGAAGCAATTGGGCGCATTGCCAACCATTTGCCAACCGATTCTTTCACTTGATGTACATTTGTCTCGCCTCACTTCAAACAATACCTCCGAGCATCTTCGTGAAGCCTATGAGGAAACTCTGCTATTACTCAGTGAAGTCTTGGAAGCCATTGGCCTTGATTTAGCCCCGCTTGATGAATCTTCAGCAGAATTAGCGAACAGTGTCTTAAGTGGCTATTTGTATCGTACAGAGACGGCTTTAGGATTGATGGCTAAAATGTCTGGTAAAAGAGAAACAGCACGGCTTCATTTGTCCCGAGCACTTCAATCGGCTACTCTTATCGACGATTCATTTGCTGAAATGCACGCAGTCTACCAACTTGGACTGCTTGCTATCGCTTCAGAGAAGTGGGAACGTTCGGCTCGATTATTTGAGACTGCAGACCGGCAAGCTCAATTGATTTCAGCACCGAGATTATCCTATCTTGTGTGTGCTGGAATCTCACGCCATCTTCTCGAAGATACCCACTCTGCAGAACAACATATTCAACGGGCCGAGGTTCTTATTTCGGAGGATAAAAAACAGGCATCGATTCATTTGATGAACCTTGGTGAAGCATTATTGGCCATCGACCAACCCGGTTTGGCCTTAGAAGTTCTCGATGAAGCGATGGAATGTACGTTACAGATTGGTTCTCAACAACAACTTGAAATTTTGTCAGAACACATGTTGATGGCGAATGCAGCAATGACGCATGCTGACATGCTTCATCACGAAGGATTGCGTACTCTCTTGGATGGATTGAATCAATTGAGTGAAGTAGAGGCGGAAGAATTTGCCAAGAAAATCA
Source organism: Methanobacteriota archaeon (assembly GCA_009937025.1). Classification (GTDB taxonomy): domain Archaea; phylum Thermoplasmatota; class Poseidoniia; order Poseidoniales; family Poseidoniaceae; genus MGIIa-L1. Next base: position 4,594 of record JAACDG010000161.1, on the reverse strand, counting down.
AGGTCATTGAACAGCGCGCTGATGAACACAATCAACCCTTTGAAGAAACATGGAAAAACTGGCAATCATCGGATAAACTCATTCCAGAGAATGCAACACTTCGTGTTGTGCGTGCCGAAGTTGACGAGAATGAAGATACTCTTGTCGTGGTTCATCATCCAGAACTTGGTTCAATCGGCTTATGGTTGCCAGAAGGTGATTGGAATGTATCGTCAGGTCATCTGTTGTCCTTTGCAGGTACACGGGTGAAACTGGCTCAGCCAACTGCTGAACTACAAGAGAAACACAGTATTCGGGGGATTGTCGCAATTGAAGATACTTCACAATTGATGTTCAATGCACCTGCTGATGATTTTGTCATCGAATCAGAGGACTAAAATCCACTGAGGTCGATAACGTATTTCAATGCAACAACGATGATGACAAAGAGAAACAACTTCATCAATTGTTGTTCAGAGAGATATTTCATACCATATTTGGCACCGTTCCGAGAACCAAGAAGAGTGAGTGCCATGAAAATAAGAATTAACAAGAATTCTTCACCAAGTGTTGAATACATATCTGAGGAGAGTGTGAGCAAGTGTGTAAGAATCGACACAGGCACAACAACCATCATGACATGAAGACTAGTTCCAATGGCCTTGCGTGGTTTGAGATGAGCAAATGTGCGCAATACAGGCACATAGATTACGCCTGCACCGATTGCTAAAACACTTGAAAGAACCCCCCCAATTCCTGAGCCAATTTGCAAAGAGAGTGTTTGAACTTCCAATTGTTGTTCATCATCGCTCTCGTTGTCGACCTTCGAATCTTTTTTCATCTTCATCGAGGTTTTGTAGATTGCCCATGAGATCATGATCAAACTCAATACTTTGAACACTGTATCCAGTTTGTCTCCGATGAGTAGGACGATTGCAACACCAAGAAGTGCTCCTGGAATGGCCCCCTTTAGACCTAATTTGAATGAAGAGTCGTCGTAATGGTTTTCATTTCTGTGTGCAAGGCCACTTCCCCAACTCACCACTGCAGTGAGAGAAAGAGAAATTGCAAACAATGCGCCATTGATTTCCCATCCTAATCCGTAATGCAGGAGAGGGACAAAAATCATTCCACCACCCATTCCGATGGGCGCAAACAAAAATGCAGCAACGAATATTCCAAAAGAAATAACAAGTGTTTCTACAATCATTTGGCTCCCTCAGCGAATCTCACGTCGGCCTCAGCCATGCAGAGATAGTAATGGCAACGGTTCTTGCTTCAAGACTTTTCTCTCCCGATAGGCGAACCAATAGATTGATATTCTAATGATTTGACCTAAGAATATGGCTGATATGCTTCTTATTGCTGGCGCTGTATTCGGATTTTTCTTCCTCATTTTAATCGTGTGGTTTTTCTCAACATGGAATCGTTTGATTAGTCTTGAAGAAAACATCAACAATTCATGGGCTCAAATTTCAGTTGTTCTCAAGCAACGTTACGATATGATTCCAAATCTTGTCAACATTGCCAAAGGTATGGCAAAGCAAGAAATCCGCTTTTTCGATAAGTTGTTTGAAGCACGTGCACTTGCTGCTGGTGCTTTGCAAAACAACGATGTACAAGGTGTTGCACGTGCAGAATCAGCATTTGCTGCAATGATACCTCGAATCAACATGGTCGCTGAACAATACCCGGAACTTAAATCGGATTCAGGATTCGTCAACATTCAAGATAAACTTGTTGCATTAGAAAATACAATTGCAGACCGCCGAGAATTCTACAATTCTACGACGACTGCTTTTAACAAAACCATTCAGATGATTCCAACGGTTTTTGTCGCAAATATCAAAGGTTCAGAACGACGAGAATTGTTCGAAATCTTTGACCATGAGCGCGAAAACGTCGTCATCGAATTTTGAGTAATTTATTGCAACGCTTAGGCGTAACTTCAAACCCGAAGAGGATGAATAACGGATTGGTGGAGTTATGTTTCTCATAATCGGTTCGGGACAACTCGCCATACGCTTGAGTCAATGGTGTGCTGAACAACGAAGGAGTATTTTGATTGGACTTGCTTCTCAACTTCCTCTTGATGACCCATTGGATGGCTGCGAGATTATGGCACTTCCGAGTCCAACACCCCTCAATGAACTCCCACTCGATGCTCACAAACCAACGGCAGTTCTGTTGCTCAATCCTGAAGCATTGTCTGATGAGGCACCCGTAGCTGCTATCCAAAATCGATGGGCAAATATTCCGATTCTCACCACTTTGCCCTTAGAGGGCGATGGTGTTGACCTCATCAGTGTGGATGATGTTTCCTTTGCAGCCATGCAAGACCGTATCCGGTCATGGGAGCGGAAAGACGGTGCAAGTGTTGTTTTGCATTACCTGCAATCGATTCCTGCTCATTCCAAGGTGGCGATTTTTTGCCATGACAATCCTGATCCAGATGCTCTAGGGGCTGGATTGGCAATGTATGATTTGGTTCAAAACATGGGGCTGGTTCCTGAACTGTTGCACGGTGGACTCATTGAACATCAACAAAACCGAGCAATGGTTAGTCTTCTTGAGATTCCAGTTCGGCGCCTTATTCTCGATTGGGAAGTGCAAGATGTTCTTCGTGATGCTGCCGTTGTCATGACCGTAGATTTTCATCGACCAGGTGCAAATAATATTCTCCCTGATGATTGTGTACCTCATATTGTTCTTGACCATCACACTCTCGAAGAATCTGTAGCAGCAGATATCTCTCTGGTCCGTCCTGAATTTTCGGCAACTTCTTCGCTTGTAGCAAGCCTTCTCATGAGTCTGCAACACCCCATTACTCCACGAATTGCGACTGCACTTGCGTTTGGCATACGAACCGACACTTTGGGGTTCACACGTAACTTTAATCCAGTCGACATACGGGCGCTTTCATGGCTTAATGCCTTTGTCGATAAGGATTTACTCCGTTCTATAGAAGAACCGCCTAGGTCGCAAGAAACGCTTGAGTCTTTTGCTGAAGCACTCGGTTCTCGCTCGTTATTTAATTCGACACTTCTCGCACCTTTGACCTCAATGCCAAATAGAGATTCATTGGCTCAAATTGCTGATTTCCTTCTCCCAACTGAAGGCATTGATACCGTAGTTGTTTTTGGACCACGTCGAGGTAAAATTATTCTCTCTGCCCGTTCAACGAATGAATCACTTCACCTTGGCCGCATATTCTCAGAAAAATGGAGCGGTGGTTTATCCGGTGGGCACAAAGCCTTAGCCGGAGGCCAAATTCCGTTCAAGGTACTTCTCACAAACATCCCCGATGACCCCGAAGAAGCAGAAAAGCAGGCTGTTGAAGCAATGGGTATTGAATTAGAAAAGTTGTTTCAGGAAGAGGTGGAGTGATGGCAGATGCTCCCTTTGTGGACTTGTCTCCAACCCTCCGAGTACTCGGTACTGCCCATATTTCAACGGCAAGTGTCGAAGCAGTACGTGAGCAAATCAAGGAGTACCAGCCTGAGGTTGTTGCTGTAGAATTATGTTCTTCTCGCCATCAAGCACTCACCAGCGCCCGACGTCTTGACAAAGAGGGGTTGCTCAAAGTTGTCAAAGAAGGTAAAGCACCGCTGGTTTTACTTCAATCATTATTGGCGGCAGAGCAAAGAAAAATGGGTCTTGATGAAGGGCAACAGCCAGGAGCCGAACTTCTCGTAGCCGTTCAAGAAGCAGAAGCTGCTGAACTTGAAGTGGCCTTAATCGACCGTGATATCCAAACGACTTTACGTCGTGCATGGAAGAAAATGAAATTCCGTGAAAAGTTTCGAATTCTTTGGTCTTTACTTGGTGATGATGAAGATGAGGAGGGTCCAGAAGTAGCAGAATTACTCGAAAATCAAGACTTGTTGTCGTCATTGATGGAAGAATTACGAACCTTCTCCCCCGGTGCTGGAACGGTACTCATCGATGAGCGAGATGCTTTTCTTGCTGGGAAATTATCTTTACTGCAATCCTCTGATAAGAAGATACTCGCTGTTGTCGGTGCGGGACATTTGAAAGGTATTGAACGGCATCTCAAAAACAACACTGCTCCGAAGGATGACGAGTTAGAACAACTCGACCTTCTTCCTGTTCGCGGACGGTTTTCCAAGAGTATTCCATGGTTAATTCCTCTTTTTGTTATGGGCCTCATGGCGTATTTCATCGCCAATGGCGAAGGCGTCAATTTGCTTGAAATGTTCACAGTTTGGACTGCTGCGAATGCTGTCTTTGCTGCGCTTGGATGCGCAATTGCGCGTGGACACCCGTTAGCGATTCTCACCGCTGCTGCAGCCTCACCAATCACTTCACTGAATCCAACTCTCGCTGCTGGATGGTTTGCGGGCTATGTACAACTGAAAATGCGGGAGCCTACGGCAGAAGACCTACAACAATTCCTCAAACTCGAAAGTTTAGGCTCGTTTTGGACCAATAAAGCAGGTCGAGTTCTGTTGGTTACATCACTCTCCAACTTGGGCAGCATGGCCGGTGCTTGGTTTGCTGCGGCTGGATTATTGGGCAGTTTTGGGATTTACTCGACCATATTGAGTACTTTGAACAGGTCCATGTGTTCTTGAACATCATGGACACGAACGAT
>JAACDG010000026.1 GCA_009937025.1 Methanobacteriota archaeon | reverse complement strand
TTCCTCAGTGCCAACAACATCGTCAGCAAGTAACGCAATCAATCGGTCAGGATAGATGAATCGGCCAGCCTCATCGACTGCACCAATTCGGTCTCCATCACCATCTGCACCAAGGCCAAATTCACAACCGTGTTCAACAACGGCTTTGCCCAAATCAATCATGTTTTTTGGACGAGTAGGGTCGGCTCCGTGATTTGGTTCATCGGCATCCCAATCGCAATACAAATCAACATGTTCACAACCCATGCGGTCAAGTAAAGCAGTCATTGCAGGACCAGGGACTGCATTACCACAGTCCACTGCGACCTTGACGCCTCGAGCAATCGGCCCAGTTGATTCGATGATGGCATCGAGATAGGTTTCCAAGTGCGGTGTATCGACAATCTTGCCAGTTCCTTCTCTGAAGTTCCCTTCCAAAAAGACGTCTTTCAATTCTTGAATCTCTTCACCTGCAAGCGGTAGAGTTCCTCTGCACATTTTGAATCCATTGTAGGTTGGCATTGCTAAGTGGCTTGCAGTCACCATAACGCCTCCATCAACGGGTAAAGTCCAACATGCGTGATAGACACAACCGGTTGATACAATCCCTAAATCAGATACGGAGACGCCTCCCTCAACCAATCCTCGCATCAGTTCATTGGCCAACGCAGGAGAAGAATGACGAATGTCGCGACCGACTGCAAAAGTGTTGCAATCAAGGTAGGTTGCCATTGCGCGACCAAGCCTATACGCAAAGTTTGGCGTTAATTCTCCGGTTCCATCACCGTTGGCTAGACCGCGTATATCGTAGGCTTTGAAACACTGAACAGGCCACTCGTCCATGCAAATGCCACTGGGTTGACCCTTTCAAGGGTACCCTCTCTTTATTTTCTCAAGATTGCACTGAGTGTAAACACTACAGTATATCCAACCAACATCTCGAACACGACGCCATACATGATTGCGAGGGTGGTCGAGACCAGAAGAATCGGAATTGAGAAGGAAAGAACTCTTTTCCACGTCGTCAATCTTTTTGGCGGCTCTTCCAAATACGGAGAACCAGGCATTTTCATTCCTCAGAAAGAAGTTCGACATGCGCCTTGAACAACGATTTCGACCAATGCTCCAGCCGGTAGAGCTGCTGCGGCAAACGCTGCACGCGCAGGTCGAATCTCGATATCTTCAACCCAAGCACCATAAATTTCGTTCATTGCTGCGAAATCGTTGATGTCTGCTAACAAGACTTGAGCGAAGCATAAATTGTGTTTTGAGAGTTGAGCAGTTGCGAGTAAAGCATCGATTTTATCCAATGCTGCTTTGGTTTGTGCTTGCACATCATCACCTGCTTCAACAGCGATTTGTCCCGAGAGCCAAATCATACCGTTTGCTTTGACACCTGCTGAATACGGCCCATACTTGCTGGCGCCAGGTAATTCGATGCTCTCTTTCTCCATGTTGACGCCTTGGGGTTCGGCGTCTTAACTTCTCGCAACAAAGCGATGCATTGAGGGTGAGTTCGTTACAGGCAAGTCCATGCGCACCTGTTGGGTTTTCGACCATCCGGCGCATGTTCGTCTCCTCGCACCGTTTTTACGGGCCGGTCAAAGTAACGATGTTATCATAGCAACACAGCGAAAGGAAGTGGAAAATTTACTTGAAACCGGAGATGGCCACATACCTCGCCGCCAAACGCATTGGGTTGAACGACCAGTTGGTCAAAACCGTCGGAAAAAAGCACTGAAACGCTGGCGTTCAAGCCATAAATTTCTTCATCACTGCAGTCAGCAAGGAAAACCAATTGAACGGATTGTTTCCATCGGTGCTCCCTTGGAATTGATGGCTTGGCGCTCTCCAATTCTACGCCGTCGAATCTCTTCTATTGTTGAGCGATGGTATATTTCAGACACCGAAGTCAATCATATCGCTCATCGTCTTGCCCGTAAGGCAGCAACTGATGTTGTTCTTCCAACGCATTGGCGCAGCGACCTTGATGATGATTTTTTACAGCAACTCAGCGGTCCCCGAATCCATCGTTTGGATGGCTTACATGGGCATGTGCATTTACGCCCAAGTATCCGCCCTTCAAGCGTAAGCGACCCGCCACGAGTTCTTGTCAGAAGATTGCTTGGAGGAGGGATTCATGACGATGGCGAAATTCTTGAAATTCCAGATGAAGTCTTTGATGGACTTTTGGTAACCTTTGCTGATGAAGATACCTATGATGGCGATGCGTGGTCTCTCGACCGAGAACTTGCAGCCCATGATTGCGTCATCACTCAATCGGTTACGCTTGCCAGTGAAGCGGCTTTACTTGGAACACCAACCCTTCTCATCAGTAAAGCGCAACGGGGTTTCCTTGACCGTTTAGAATCCGAAGGCCATCCACTGTTCCGATGGAATCAGCGTTGTGAAGGAGATGAATGGAAGAATTTGCAAGCCCAATTTCTTACTGGAATACATTTGACCGAAGCTCTTGAGCCCGCGGATTGGCCAAACACACGTCAAGAAGTAGCAGACCTCTTCCGAATCAAACTCATTGATTGAGCCAGTTTTGTAAAATTGTAAAATGGTCTCCAGCAAATTCAACTTCACCAGAAAGAAGAGTCTGAATCGGCCAGAATCGAGCATCAGCAGCATCATCGCCAGCAACCGGTTGTTGTTCTTCACTGACTTGAACTTCATAGACGACACTTACAATGTGCTTACGAGGGTCTCGTTGAGCATCACCCATGACCATCAATAGTTTTGGAGAATCGCCATCAAGCCCCGTCTCTTCTTTCAATTCACGAAGGGCAGCATGTATCGGGTTTTCTCCTTGTTCGACAAAACCACCAGGAAATGCCCAGGTTCCCGCCATTGGAGGAAATTTGCGTTGAATCAAGAGAACTTCATCACCCCGGCGCACTGCAGAATCAGCAGCCAATGCTGGGTTGAGCCAACCGTTGCACTCATCGCAGACGGCCATCGTTTCACTCTCCGTATCGACGTCGTCGGTCTTGGAATGTTCGAATGGCTTTGAGCAAATCTTTCTTTTGGAAAGATGGCCAGAAAACATCAGAAAAGTAGAGTTCAGAATATGCCATTTGCCATAACAAAAAGTTCGAGATACGCTCCTCTCCACTGGTTCGAATGACCAAGTCGGGGTCAGGCATATTACCGGTATACAAGCGTTCAGAGACTGCCTTTTCATCGATTTTTTCAAGTTTTAAATCGCCTGAAGCATGCTCTGCAGCAATAGAACGAATAGCATCGACCATCTCTTCTCGACTTCCATAGGCAAGACAAACAGTGAAGACAAATTGGTCGTAATCTTCAGTTTTTTGTTCAGCATAATCAATGGCGTCATTGACATGTTTGGGCAATAATTCGCGACGGCCAATTATCTGAACTTTGACTTTATTCTCATGAATTCGCTTGTCATCAGCAATTTCTCTCAAACCTTCATCATACAACTTAAACAGGGTTTCTAATTCCTTTTTTGGGCGATTGAGGTTTTCTGTCGAAAGGGCATAAACGGTTAACCATGGAATACCAATTTCAAGCGTCCAGTCCAACACACGTTCGAGTTTTTCTTTACCGATTCGATGCCCAATTCCAGTAGCAAAGTTGCTTTTCCAAGCAAATCTTCGATTTCCATCCATGATGATGGCGAGATGTTTCACTTTTACCGAATGCTGCTCTATTTCTCGGAGAAGTTTGGACTCGACTGCTTGGCCAAGTACATCCCCCATTCGTTCCGAGATACCCATTCGTTCCGCCCTATGCTGGCGTGAGCACCATGAGGTATGATGTCATCCCTTCTCCAAACTCCAACATCGGGGCGAGACTTGAGAACCCCCGCCCCCTCGCATAAGCATGGACGAGCCTGCATGGTGGCCAATTGGCATCGCGCTTTCCTCTTCCACCGAAGCCTTTGCAGATGGTCAACTTCGCACTTCATACGGCCGAACAGTATTGTGGGACTTCCATCCCTTTCTCACTCCAGAAGGCTGGTCTACAGACCGAGGTGAAGGCACATTTTGGGGCGATTGGCCAACTGAAGTTGAGACCGTTAAAACGGTTTCAATCTCTCAAAATTGTCTTGTTCTGTTGCTGAATGAAAATCTGATTGCACATGTCCAACCTGCACACATAGGTGATGACGTGTCCCGTTTATCTCGTTATGAGCCCTGGCAAAAAGCATTGAATAGACAAAACCTTCTCCTACCCACCGGTGGATGGTCGGTCGATGAAAATGACCGCATTCTTCTCTATCCTAACCACTCGCCTTCATCCGCTGATGAAGATGATTCAGTGGTATTGAATTTGATTGAAAAACTCGGCTCTTTGCATTCTTCACTTGAACCGTTCTCGACACCAAATACAGAACGTCGATGGAATGACCGATTGAAAGCAATCGAAGATTCTCTCAAGACCAAAACCATGTGGAGGGCGCCTCATGCATCCTCAACCGTCGGCTTACCGCGTATTCATCTCTCATTGGATTCAGTTGTTGAAGTAGATGGGAAGCGGATGTTTCTGCCACTTTCACGTTCTTTGTCTGAACATCTCTTGTGCGAAAGCGATCGTTTACCTTCACTTGCTTCTTTGATGATTCTAGAGCAACAATGGTCTCGGAAAGTGGGGTTGACTGAACAACAACGCCAGACTGTACTCGAAACCTGGGCTCGTTCTGTCCCATTGACATGGTCGAGCAGGCAGGCTCTTTCAACGGTGCGAGGGGGCGCTTGGGTATGGCGTTATCATGCTACGGTTCTGGAACTTGCTCAAGCGAAGGCATTCGCAGATGAAACGACTGTCAAAGCATGTGAACAATGGTTGCAAGAAGTCTCTCGGCTTCAGGCTCACTTGGGCACATTACGAATGTGGAAGTCCGGCCAATGGGTCGGAATCACAGGGTTGGTCGTTTCCTTTTTCTCGTGGAAATTAGCAACGCTGACATTCAACCAAAGTCTTCTCTTAGCCGGCCTCAGTATTGCCGTTGGATTGGCAACCAATGCCATCTATCATTTCAAAGACCCGAAGCCGTATTGATCACGAGCTTTGCAACATTCGTGAGTCAAAGAATTTCAAATTCTTATCCTTTGCAAGTTGCATTATGCCAAGAAGGAACTTTTCCTTTTCTTTACGTTCAGGAGCGCCACCGGCAACATCCCAATACAGATTGAGAGAGAGGTCAAGAGATTGAACGGAGAGGGTGGAAACTTGACACCACGAACTCTCATGCTTGAGGGTAATTGGACAGGATTTGATGAGTTCCACAACCTCGTCGCAGAAAGAAGCAATGTCCTCTGGATTCGAATTCAAATCAAGGTGAAGCAGTGATTGCCATCGACGCCATCGACGCTTCCCAAAGTTCTCAATTGGAGTATTAACCAAGTTGGCATTCGGAACAGTGACAACCGTATCAGCGGCTGTTCGAATCTGTGTCGTTCGTAGACTAATTTCTATTACTTCGCCTTCAACAGCATCGATAATCACCCAATCGCCGACTTTGAATGGCCGGTCAAGCAGAACAGTTGTCGCACCAAATAAATTAGAAATCGTATCTTTTGCTGCTAAAGCTAATGCCAATCCTGATATTCCTAAACCTGCAATTAATGAGGTTAAATTGAATCCGAGTGCATCGGCAATAAAAACAGCACCTAAAGCGATAATGAGGAACCGAAGAACACTCTCCACTGCTGAAATCAGTGTTCGTTCAGAACCGTCGAGTTCTCCATCCTTGTCGAACAGTTCAACAACATCTTTGACAATGGAGACCAATCGAAATGCCCAAACGACCAATGCTAAAGCGAAGATTAATTGAAGGAGATTTGGAAGCAAATCTTCAACGAAACTCGGTAGAATGAAACTGTTGTCTTCCTTGGCATGAAGTTGAATCAGAGCATCGAGAATATACAGTGTAACTCCAGCCCCCGCAGCAGTCCCAAGTGCTTTGTCTGAATCTTTGACAGTTTTCGATTGAATCGAATCGGAACGAATAATTTTTTTCAAGAGTTTCGGAGCTACCCACATGGTTGTAAATCGAACCACAACTGCCATCAAAAAAAGGCCGACTAAAATGCCCACTGTAAGGTAATTGAGACCAATAATTTGTTCAGACCAAAAGGAATCTGCATCGGGTTGGAGGAGGCTGCCCATAACACGTCCAACAGGTACTCATATTGTTCACTTTCGCCTCTTTTCTGTCCCCTGCGGGGACACTCCAAGCCGCGAACGCTTCAAGAAGTCGAGCCTTTTGGGTAAGACGATACCATGATGCTGAACGGTAAAGTTATCCGCACCCGCCCATCGTTTGGAGTACTCATTGTACTCCCACTTTTGTTGTCTCTCATCGCTCCGATTGCGAATGCAAGTGTCAATCAAGAAGAGCCTACAGGCATGGCACCTGAAGACGTTTGGTCTGATGATTACATCAACATGATTTTCCCATGGGCATCTGCCAATGAAGCGAAACTTCAGTTCAAAGAATACCACACCTATGATACCATGAAGTCTCGAATGCTGCGCCTTGCTGAAGACAACCCTGACATTTTTGAATTCCATGAAGGCATGAACGGTGGGACGAACGCACGTGGTGAAGAAGTCACCGCAAACGCCTACGAAGGCTGGTATTACGGCCATGCTTCACCATGGATGAAGATCACCGCCGATGTACAAGACGGTGATTACAATCCATTTGTTGGCGATAACGGCAACTACCCTGAGCGTCACGATGTCATGATTGTCGGCAACCACCACGCCCGAGAGTGGATGTCTTACACGGTGCCCATGATGCAACTCGAGGTCATCGCGTTCTCCTACGATAACATCGGCTACGATAACGATGGCGATGGTGAAATTGATGAAGACCCATGGGGCGATGCAAACGGTGACGGCGCCCTTGATGACGACGGTGACTGCCTTGGATTGAACGCCTCGTTCCAAGATTCCAACGGCGATGGTACACCTTGCGGTCCAGGCGACCTTGGTGTCGATGAAGACTACTCTGAGCAGTGGATCACCGATCTTGTGAACTCCCGTGAAATCTATCTCATTCCAATGCTGAACACGGATGGCAACATCTACGATCGTACAGTTTACATGCCAGGCCAATGCCCTGATGAAGAAGCTTGGGATTGCTCGGCGGCTGGTTGGAGAAAGAACCTCCGCGACAACACCGTCACAGGTGTGACACCAGTTCCAGACCTTGACGAATCCGTTGATGAAGGATGCGACGGGGTCGACCTCAATCGTAACTATCAGTTCGAATGGGGCGCTCCACTTGGTGCCACAGGACCACTGTTCCCAGGTGCGTGCTATGCAGGGCAAAATAACGACGTTTACAACGGTCCTGTTGATACAGTTGACCAAGATAACGATGGCCGATTAAATGAAGACCATGTTGATGGTAAAGATGATGATGCAGATGGATTAACCGATGAAGATTGGCTGGGTGGCAACTCCGAACCAGAAACCAAGTTCATCCAAGACTTGACCGAGATGAACGACGACACCGGCGATGGTTCAAGCGAGTTCAAGGCGACCATCACTCACCACTCCTACTCGGAACTCATTCTCTACCCGTGGGGCCACTGCACAGACTGTGAGAGCCCTGACCATGAGCAACTCAAGTATCACGGACAGCAAATGGCCGACATGACGCAGTATGCCAACCTCCAATCATCAGATCTTTATCCAACATCTGGAGATTTCTGCGATTGGCATTACGGTGTACATGGTTCATACTGCTATACTTCTGAAATTGGAACTGCGTTCCATCAGCAACAAGAAGACATCGATCATATTGCCGTTCGTAATCTAGGAACTGGCTTTTACATAGCAGAGATTGCCGATAATCCAAGAGAACTCGCAGATTTGGCTATCGCCAACATCTCACAGCAAAATTACCTGAAAGAACTCGATGAATCTGATATTCCTTCTGAAGGTGACATTCCAATTGACATCTGCGTTTCCAATGAGTTCCCATACAGTGAATCCAATTCGATGATCAAGTGGCGCATGGTTAAACCAAGCCGTTTGCAAAGTGATTTCGGACCTCGTGAGTGGGCGACAACTTCGTGGGAATCAGTTGATCTCATGGCCGTTGATGACGGTTGTAGTGTTTCAAATGGTAATGGAACGATCCTGCGTGGAATGATTCCAGTATCGGAAACAGCGACTGGAAAATTGCATTACAAAGCTTCTGTATCTACACTTTCAGGTTCAGATCTTTACCAGTATCCAGCCGATGGCGATTACCTTGTTCTCGACCTTACATATCGAGCGGCTTACGGAAGTTTGTTTGGCTCGATGTTCATGTTTGCACTTACTGCAGGATTTGTTTGGGGTGGATTAGCCGTTTGTTTACGGATGATGCTTTCGGATGATGAAGTCATTGATTTGACTGCACCCGAAGAAGGTGCTTGAGGGGGATTGGACATGTCAGACGATGGAGATTCCGACCAATTTAATGGCCGTATGGGCCTTATCTTTGCATCGATTGGTGCCGCTATCGGTACTGGAAACATTTGGCGTTTTCCTCGAATGGTTGGCGCCAATGGAGGAGGAACATTCTTGGTTCCTTGGCTGTTTTTCTTGTTCATTTGGTCAATCCCTCTGGTGATTGCCGAATACGCAATGGGTAAGCGAAGTCGAACCGGAACAATTGGAACGTTCCGTATATTTGCCGGTAAGAAATTCGCTTGGATGGGTCTCTGGACCGCTTGGATTTCAACAGCCATCGGTTTCTACTATGCCGTTGTTTCTGGTTGGACCATCAAGTATTTCCAACTTGGAATTTCTGGTGCACTCAACGGCGAGGGCGTCGACACTACCGAAGTTTGGAACGCATTCTTACAAAACCCAGGTCAAGTTATTTTCTTCCAGTTTTTGGTTATCGTCCTGACATTAGCCGCAATTTGGAAAGGGGCAAAAGCAATTGAAAAGGTCAACTTTTACCTGATGATTTCCTTGTTTGCTCTGCTGTTTCTCACCCTCTTCCTCTCTCTGTGGATGGATTTCTCAGACGGAACGCTTGATGGAGCACTGTTCATGTTTACTGTTGACTTTGATATGTTATTTGAGCCCGAAGTGTGGATTAATGGGTTATCGCAATCGGCTTGGTCGTGTTCCGCGGGAATGGGTATGTGTATCACATACGCAGTTTACATGAGTAAAGATGAGGACACCGTTCTCAATGCTTTCACGATGGGATTGGCAAACAACAGTATCTCTATTATTGCAGGTCTTGCAGTTCTCTCTGCAATCTTTGCAGTCAACCCAGACCCGCTTGCTACAGTAACTGGTGGTTCTTCTGCAATCACGTTCCTTGCACTACCTGAAGTGTTTGCTCAAGCACCGTTTGCACCAATCGGGCCGCTGTTCATGATGGCAGGTTTCTTCTTAGCCCTGTCTTTTGCAGCGATGACTTCTATGATTTCAACCGTTGAGTTATGTGTACGAAATTTCGTAGACCACGGCTATGAGCGTGGAAAGTCCGTCGCATTGACAGGCGTTGCTCTGTTCATGTTCGGACTTCCTTCTGCAGTCATGTGGGTTAAACTGGATGGAAACGGGGTCGCATTCCCTGAGTTCCTTGAAGTCCAAGACCACATATGGGGTTATGGATTGATGTTCTCTGGCCTGTTCATTGCTTTCTCAATCTGGAAGTATGGATACTTGCGATGGAAGTCTGGCGTTGAGGCTGGAGTTGCACCGCCTGGTTTCAAAGGCTATCTCGGCTTTGGCGTTTCAGCATTCCGTGATGATTTCATCAACACGGGCGACAACGACATGGAAGTCGGGCGTTGGTGGGACTTGCTGATGTATTTGGCATTCCCGATTTTGTTTGCTGTCTTGATGATCTCTTACTTCAGCGACATGATTGCCAATACGGATGACGTTTGGAATCCTGCAAACCCTCGTGGTCTTGGAATTATTCTGATGTTCTGGGGCGTTGTTGCAGCATTATTCATCTTCTTCAACAAGTATCTCATCCGCCGTCCATTGTATCGAAATATCCCCAAGGGTGCTGATGTGGATATCTCAACACTCCCCGGTGGCGATGATGAATTGGTGGTTGCTTTAGGAGATACAGCACCTGGTTTCGAACACCTCTCGAAAGACTATGTTGCATTAGATGCAGAACTTGTGTGATGAGGTGAAGCGATGGATAATCTCGTCGAAACATTGGCGATTGGTCTTGTTGTTTCACTGGTCTTGATTTTCATTTC
>JAACDG010000160.1 GCA_009937025.1 Methanobacteriota archaeon | reverse complement strand
GCGGGTACTGATGCAGAAGCGATTCACACTCCTCGCTTTGGTTCTGCTGATGCTTGTTGCAGCACCTCAATTTGAAGCCATGCCAACTGGAATTGGTAGTAATGGAGATAATGGGTGCAGTTGTCACGGGGGTGCAGCCGTAGATACTCAAGTCATTGTTTCAGGTTTACCAGACTCGTTTAACGCCAGTGAGACCTATGCGTTCACCGTTACCGTTCAAAACGATGTAATGGAAATTTGGAACGGCGGTAATGCCGAAGATACTGTTTCCGTAGATGAAGACGGCGAAACAGAGACAATCCCTGGTTGGAATGGCCGTGCAGGTGGATTTAGAATCCTTTCCACTGGTGGCATGGTTACAACTGTTGATGAAACTCTCAGCCACGAAATGGACGGAGGCCTCACACACACTGAGGCTGGAAACACTGTCCGCACATGGGACTTTGAATGGGTCGCACCTGCTGATGATACGAAAGTAGTTGAATTCACCATTTACGGTAACGCGGTGAACGGTGGCGCTGGCCCCGGTGGAGATTACTGGAATCAAGCCGATCTGGTTATTCCTGGTTTGAATGCTGGTGATGTTGGACCAACTGCTCGAGCTTTGATTGTTCTGGTAACTGCCATCGGACTATCTCTTGGAATGGTTCTGCTCGGCGTCATGTGGGTCTTTTACACTCGCTCTCCCGAGACCTTTACCATTGCCAATTTCTGGTCTTACCTCAAACCGTGGTTGACCACAACAGACCACAAAGAAGTCGGAATTCTTTACTTCTTGTATGGGTTTATTTTCTTCCTTGTTGGTGGGGTTTTGGCGCTGTTGTTCCGTATACAGTTGGCCTTACCTGAAAATTCGTTCTTGAGCGAAACCGAGTACAACTCGTTCTTTACACTCCACGGCACAACCATGATTTTCTTGGCAGCAATGCCAATGATTGCCGGTTTCATGAACTATGTCTTACCGTTGCAAATCGGTGCCAAGGATTTGGCATTCCCTCGAATCAACGCCATGGGACTTTGGCTCTTGGTCTTCTCAAGCCCTCTGATTTACACAGGTATCTGGTCTGGAGAAGGAGCAGACATTACATGGGTTATGTACCCTCCATATTCCTCGCTTACTGAAGGAAGTCTTGGTGCTGAAATGGCTCAGTATGGTTCAAACCCAGGAACGACGGCATTCATTTCTGGAATGCTGATGCTCGGTGCTTCCTCGACACTCGGTGGTGTCAACTTTATCACTACGGTATTCACGATGCGAGCACCAGGTGTTGGCTGGATGAAGATGCCCTTGTTCTCCTGGTCAGTTTTCGTCAGCGTTTTCATGCTCTATATGTCTCTACCAGCCTTCATTATAGGTGTGGCATTCCTCTTGTTCGACCATACTTTAGGAACGGTCTTCTTTACCTCTGGTGGAGACAGTTTACTGTTCCAGCACTTGTTCTGGTTCTTCGGACATCCTGAAGTTTACGTGGTCATCGTACCCGCCTTCGGTATCGTTTCAGAAGTTCTGGCAACCAGCGCGCGTCGTTCGATTTTCGGTTACAAATCAATGGTTTTCGCAATGGCCGGTATCGGCGTTGTCGGTTTCATTGTCTGGGGCCACCACATGCTCACTTCGGGTATGGACCCGTTCTGGCGAGCAGCGTTCATGATTACTACGATGGCTGTCGCGATTCCAACGGGTGCAAAAATCTTCAATTGGCTGGCAACGATATGGGGCGGTAGCCTTGTCATGCGTACCCACACATTGTGGTCTCTCGGATTCCTCATCACGTTCACGCTAGGTGGGATTTCTGGTATGTTCTTCCCAGTTGCAGGTATGGACATGCACTTCCACGACTCATACTTCGTCGTTGCTCACTTCCACTATGTCTTCATCGGCGGAACGGTCTTTGCTTTGTTTTCCGGTGTCTACTATTGGTATCCTAAGGCAACAGGAAAGAAACTTGATGAGACACTCGGCCTGTGGCATTTCTTGATCGGCTTCTCTGCATACAATGCAACCTTCTGGCCAATGCACGCTCTTGGAATCATGGGCATGCCTCGTCGAACCCACAGTTATACCATCGAAAGTGGCTTTGCGGAATACAACATGGTCATCAGCATATTCTCCTTCATCTTTGGACTCAGCCAACTCTTGCTTGTTTGGAACATCATCAAGTCGAACCGACATGGCGAACCTGCAGGCAAAGACCCATGGGGAGGATGGTCGCTTGAATGGGCCACCACTTCACCACCACCTACACCTTCGTTCCATGACATTCCTACACAAGGCGATATGAACATCAAGTATGGTCATCACACACCTTCGAAGGCTTCAGTCGGCGATACACTGTGGAAAGCCAAACCGAAAACCATCACCATTGCGGAGGCGGAAGAATGAGCGGACAGGGAGCGCACGTTGAGAGCGGAATTTGGATGCGCGCAGTCATGATGGGAGGAATTTTCCTTACCATCGGTGTTCTGTTGTTTGCAACACTGGGTGTCTTCATGGCAAATGATAAACACCATACTTGGGAAGAACTTGAAGATGACTATCATCACATGGAGGCCGAATATGCATTGGATTCTTCGGAAGAAGGAGCAAACATTTCAGAACACGAAAAAGAGGAACTCGACCACCTTCATCATGAAGAAATTGCGGCACATCTGTCATACCTATCATATCGAGTTTCTGGAATTACAATACTCTTGATGTCAATAGCCTACGCCACATTCATCGGTGTTGGAGGTTTCTTGAATGCAAGTAAACCAAACGGCGATGAAGACCACGGTGAAGACCACGGCGATGGATATGGAGACGACCACCACGGTTCTGCTTCACCGATTATCTTCGCTTTTGGTATTATGCTCTTTTTGGCAGGATTCCCGGACTTTGTTATCGCTTGTAAGGCGATGCTAAGTGCAGACCTCACTCCTGACTTTGGGATGCTTGCTTTGAGCATGGTAGGGTTGCTTACTATCGTTATTGCAGTCTCAAACTGGTGGTTTGAGGATTTACCGTTCAACGGTGAAGGCGAACAAATCGCAACATCATACCCGTTCGAAGGCGAACACATCCGCAAAGCCGGATTGTGGGTCTTCATCATGTCTGAAATCATGGTCTTCGCCACCTTCTTTTCCTCATACCTTCGTATGCGAACAGAATGGTGTACCGATTGGGCTATTCGAGATGGCGTTGAAGCATGTAAAGATGTTCCAGAAGGAACCGTTGTTACTGCTTCAGACCTGTTGCGATATGATTTCGCAACGCTTCTACCAGGAGCAATCAACACCTTTGCACTGATCATTTCGTCTTACACAATCGTCTTGGCACTCAAGACAGCAAAGAATGCAAAGTGGGAAGCACCATCTGGCTTTATGGGCAAACTCATGCCAACACGAAAGGCAGCAGTTCGAAACTATCTGATTGCAACGCTCATGCTTGGTTCTCTGTTCATTGTCCTCAAACTTGTTGAATGGAGTCATTTGGTTGCAGAAGGCTTCGATATCGGAACCGTTCAAGGTTCCATCTTTTACATCGCTACGGGAGCGCACGGACTGCACGTCTTCATCGGCTTGTTGGTTATGCTGTATCTCGTCTTCAAGGCCGACACAGTCGGCTATGATGAAGACAATGCACAGGGTATCGAATACTTCGGTCTCTACTGGCACTTTGTCGACTTGGCCTGGGTTGTTATCTTCCCAGCATTCTATCTATACTGAGGTGAAAAAATGGGCGAACATGTTGAATTTATGGGCAAAGATATCTACTTCTGGAACTTCATTGTATTGATGTTCTTCACTTTGTTTGAGGTAGGTGCAGTTTTCTTTGAAACGGTTCCTGGCACAAGTATAGTCATCACAAAGATGGCTGTTTGGATTATTTTAATTGTGGTTGGAATCATCAAAGGATTCGGAATTGCCGCCTTCTTTATGCACTTGAAAGACGACCCACGAATCTACACTCGAACAGCTTTGTTCCCGGTCCTCTTTGTTCTCTTGATGCTTTGGGGAATCGGTTTATCGAATCCTGCTGGCGTTACTGACCTACCAAGTTGGTGCACGCCAAACTGGGATTTTGCCGAGACTCGGTAAGTGGGATTTGTTCTACAAAGATGTGATATACTCTAAACATTGAAGATTACTATGGGAAGAAAGTCATTCATTACAGCCTTGGTTGTTTGTCTACTCTTGTTAGCATCCATTCCTTCATCTTCGGCATACAAAGGGCATCAACTCTCTCGCGCTGAAGTCCTTGATTTCACACTCACCGACCAACATAACGAGAATTTCACGTTCTCTCAGAGTCTTTCCGATGTCCATGTTGTGTCATTTATTTTTACTCGGTGTCCCGATGTTTGCCCGGTCATTACCCAATCACTCAAATTAGTTCAGGATGGTCTTTCTGAATCAGATGCTCAGGAAGTACAATTCATCTCAATCACAGTTGACCCACGATATGATACACCAGAACGCTTGTTGGAGTATACTGGATTACATGGTGTTGATTGGCCACACTTAACAGGCGATTCGGAAACACTCACTGATGTTTACAATTCATTTGGTATTATCGTTGAAGAGGATGTGATTGAAGCACACGTGGCAAACTCAGACCCTACGGTGATTTTTGTTGACCCTTCTGGGAAT
Organism: Methanobacteriota archaeon; assembly: GCA_009937025.1. Taxonomy (GTDB): domain Archaea; phylum Thermoplasmatota; class Poseidoniia; order Poseidoniales; family Poseidoniaceae; genus MGIIa-L1. The sequence continues at coordinate 4,723 of JAACDG010000160.1, read as the reverse complement.
TCAAGTGAATTGATGTGGAGTCCAACTGGCTGGACTCTTCATGAAATCCTTTCCGAGGAAGCAAATTGGACCACAACAGCCTCTTATGGCCAATACGGGCACATGGTGAATGCACTCAACGGAGTCGGACCTGATGCCAATTCATCTTGGTATTGGTCGTTGAAAATTTTCAATCAATCTTCAAGCGAATGGGAAGATTCAATGGTTGGCATAGATGATGTTGATGCACTAGAGAATCCAAACTTGGTTTGGGCAGCATCGAATGCCAATGCATCGGTTCTCACTACCCCTTCCAATGATTCCAATGCATCTATTCAGATCCTTTATCCAGACAATACAACAGAAACTCATTCGCTCCAATCTGAGTTTAATGCTTATCATTTGACAAAAGGGGCATTCGCTGGTGCTGGAATGAACGCCACATTTTCGAGCAACTCCACCTTTGGACATTTCACACAATCTCTTGATGACATCAATCCTCCGAGCGATTGGTATTGGTCTTTGTTCACGTGGAACACCACAGATGCAGGCTGGGAGCAATCAATGCTTGGCGTCGATGAACTGGTAGACCCTAGCTATATTGCATGGGCTCCAAACACAACCGATGTTTCTGAAATCCCAATGCCGCGTTCCTTGCAACCCTCAGACCCCATGTCCCCAATCGTCTGCAATGACCATGGTTGGGAGATGGGTTCTGGTGAAGGGAAACACTGCATGTGTGATGAAGGATATGAATGGGCAGAAAATGACCGTTTATCCTGTGTGAGTAACGGTGAGGTAGAAATTGATTTTTCTGTAGGACATTCAACAATCACCTACATCATGGATGGAATGAAACCGAAAATCGCTTGGACTGGCGACTCTTGGAAAGCAGACGACTTCCGAAGCGACCTTGAAGAGGTACTTTCTTCTCAAAGCAGTTCAAGTGATGGTGGGGTGTTGCCAGGCATGGTCTTTGTAAGCGCCTTTTCAGGTATTTCTGTGGCTGCTATTTTTGTCCATATTCGTTCAACGGATGATGAAGAAGAAGCGTAAGGCTCATATTGAATTGGCATCCGACCTGTAGTTGCGATAACGGGGTTTTCCATCCCGACCTGTTGCAGAGATCGCATAGCCCGGTATTGCGGTGGACTTGAAATCCACTGTCCCTAGGACTCGGGGGTTCGAATCCCTCTCTCTGCGCCTTGTTCTTTTTGTGGTGAGTTTCCTTGGGAATGAACGGAAGAGTTCTCAAACTAAAGCACCCCTCGGTCAATCATGCGCCGAGTCCTATTTGCCGCCGCCATCGTCCTCAGCATGACTCTTGCTGGATGTTTCGGGCCATCAACGGCTGATTGGGGGACTGATAGTGGCGAAGTAGAGGTTGACGTTCAGTTTGCAGTTAGGGATGGTGAAGATAGACACTCGAATTACAACACGACGACAATCACAAGTGGATTAGGCCTTGAAACTAAGGTAATTGATAATCTTGCTCCAGTTGTCTGCATAGATTCATTCGAAGACGACGAAAACCAAAGCAGCAATAGCAAAGAGGTGTATACCTATCACGGTGGTCAAACACATGACGCCCAAGGATGGCATTATCCATCATATGAACCAGTTTCGTTTACTGGCTATCTTGCAGCAAGCCATTTTTATTCATCCCATTCTGAATCAAATGGAGCGAGTGGGCTTGACTTGGGTGTAACTACAAGTGTTGCCATTGAACGCATGGATTTTGATGTGGCCAACAAAATTGTCGATGGTGACGGACCAAGGATTGACCTCAAACAATGGAATTCGCCCCTCTATCCAGATACCGGTTCAGGCACTGTTGACCTCGATAAACTTGACAAGGATTCAGAATCAAGTTGGTATATTTTAGGGCTTATTCCAACCTCGGAAAATATTCAATATGGATTGACTTCTTTGGATGAATGGCATCAAGCCGTTACCATCTACGGTTACCTTATTGACACGAATTCATCAGCCACTGGATATTATACTGCTAGTCAAACAGTGAATCAAGACTGTAGTATTGAAATCGGTTCAACCAACAACGAAAGAGTCCATGTTATGGTCACAGGCATTGTATTAGATGGCGCCACCATCACTTCGAACGGTGAAGCGAGTGATGAATGGGTTCATGGCGATGTGCCAATATTTGGCCGAACCGGGTATCTCCTCTTCTTCCTCGCGTTTGGAATCGGTGGCGCATTTGGCGCATTTGTTCTTTCCAAGATGTTTGTGCTTCAAGGTGCTAAATCGACCATGAAAACCCTTCTCGGTAAAGCAGGTATGGAGTCAATCAAGCAAGTTAAGAAAGATGTCAAATCCGCCAAGGCTGCTGGATTAGTGTCTCCCACCGAGCGCAAGAAAGAAGCACAGAAACACGCTTCGAAAAACAAGCCACAAGCCGCAAAAAAAGAATCATCAGAACCTGCGCTTGCAGGTTTCGACCTTGATAGCGTTCTCTCTGCTAGCCCGAGTATGGGTTCAACAACCGAATTTGGTGGAAAAGGTTCTTCAGTTGTTGAAACGATAGAATCCCAAGAAATGGACCGTGAAATTTCTGAACAATCTTCAGTGGTTCCATCCCGTGAATCACCATTCCCACCCCGCAAATCCAGTTCAAGCGTTACTTCTCAACAAGCTCCACGTCAACAAAGAGAACATTTCACTTCAGCAGCACCAATCAAAAAATCTGCTCCTAAGAAGAAGAAAACAGTTCGTAAGCGAAAGGCAGCACCAGCAAGAGCAGAACCTGTTTTGCCAGAAGCAGAGCCAAAAGCAGAAACTCGGGATACCTTTGAAGAACCTGAAGAAGACTTCTCAGACTTTTCCTTTTGAATCCCAATCCACCTGTTCAGCCCCTCGAACAGTGATTTGATTTTGATGCCAAGAAATCGTCGCCGGCAATCGGATTACAGGTTCGCCATCCGCTTGAATATACGTATCATGACCCACAGGTACATCGGATGCATTCCCCTTTGAATCGATAGGTCGAAGTTGTACTTTGTTGGCATCTCTTTGGTAAATCCCCCATTTCCCAACATGCTTTCCTTTCTTTATTGGGCCCATCAACATCAACATTTTGAGACGATTAAGGAAACCTGCTACAACGATGCTTCCATTTTTTCGAGTTGGATACATGTTCGGAACAATCCGATAACCTCCTCCGAATGTTTCTCCAGTCGTCGCAGCAAAGACACTGATGCTGAACCGCTGAGGCGCTTCATCATCAACAATCATTTCGACTTTTCTTCGAGGCCAAAAAGGAATAGAAGTCACGCCGAGGTAAGTGTATTTTTTTGGTCCACGAATCCATTTCGCCCGACGCAATTTTGCTCGACTTATATCTGAAGTAATTCCAGCATCTGTTTCTAGGAAAATCCATCGTACCACCGTATCATCATTTTCGGGCTCACCGTCCCAAGGATTCGCTTGAGGCGCAGGATATCCTCCTTCTACTCGGCAAGGATGGCCTTCAAGTCGCCAAGCACCGCATTGGCGGTCAACGCCATGAGCGATGATGTTGATTGCTGCATCGATGTTTGTACGAGGTATTCCATGTGTGATGGCGTAATCGTTTCCAGAACCATGAGGGAGTTGAGCTAGAATAAGTTCTGAGCCGCGCAAGCCACTGGCGACTTCGTGAGCGATACCATCTCCTCCAACTGCGACGACAACCGGTGGCTTTCCATCGCTTTCACCACCGACTCCAGATTCTTCCCATTGGTGTCGAATCGAATTGGAGATTTCTGCTCCATGTCCAACGCGTTCAGTGATGTAGGCTTTTACTTCAAGGCCAGCATCCTTCATTTTCTGTTCGATTGAGGGCCAATTTTTGCCACAGGTAAAATCGCGACTGGCTGGATTGACAATGCAGTGAACCAAGGGCATGATACAACCACCCAGAACCTTTGACATGAACTCTTCGCCTTTTCTCAGTCAAAGCAAGACCTCTTGAATGAACATCGGTTCGCATTGAATGGAGGGTCTCTATGAATTGGTCGAATGAAGATGTGGAATTCATGACGCGCGCGCTGGCTGTTGCTGAACAAGGTCGTGGCAAAGTCTCTCCGAATCCATTGGTTGGCTGTGTCTTGGTCAAAGAAGGTGAAATCATCGCTGAGGGATGGCATGACCATCTGGGGGGCCTTCATGCAGAACAAATGGCCATCCATGATGCAGAATCTAACGGCCATTCACCAAACGGAGCAACAGCCTATGTCACTCTTGAGCCTTGTAACCACTTTGGTCGCACCCCTCCGTGCACCGAGGCATTGATGTGGGCGGGCGTCAAAGAAGTCATCGTCGCTCACTATGACCCAAACCCAACTGTTCGGGGAAAAGGAATTCAAGTCCTCATAGAAGCAGGAATTGATGTTCGTCAAGGGCTGTTAGAATCTGAGGCAGCAGTCCAGATGCGCCCATTCTTGCATTGGTGCGAACATCGACGTCCTTTGGTCACGGTCAAAATGGCTGTAGATGTGAATGGGTCAGTCGACGACCGAAGCCAAGAAGCGCAACGATTCACTTCTGAAACTTGTCTCGACCACGTTCATGCGCTTCGCAAGGAATGCGATGCAGTTCTTGTCGGTGTCGAAACTGTTGTACGAGACAATCCACAACTCACGGTACGACGCGTAGAAACCGAACGGCAACCGCTTCGAATAATTATCGACCCGAATCAACGAACGCCAGGAGATGCTCTTTTACTCAACGCTACCCATGAAACTCT
>JAACDG010000159.1 GCA_009937025.1 Methanobacteriota archaeon | reverse complement strand
TTTTTCCAGCGTCTGTATATGCCGATAAATCATGTATTTCGTCGTTTGAATCCATGCATTTGAATTGCGGGGCTTTTTGTCCAACCTCGTGCGTTTTCGCTTCGCTCATAACCTTCGCACTTGCCCGAAGGCCATGAAGCATTGCATTCGGGCGTATTCACTTAATTTTGAGAGATTTTTGCCTATTTCTTCCACTTGAATTGCGAGCAGTTTACTTTTTATGCAATCTGGGTCATTTTAATTGCATTATGGGTGAACCCAAGAGAGTCAACCGATTCTTTCAATAACCGGCAGGTATTGAGAGGCACTATGGTAGCGACACGTATGTCTCGAAGATGTCGCCGCTATTCAAAGCAAATTCAGCGCACAAATACCAAATTTGAACTTCAAACCATAGCCAGCACGATTCAAAGTGAATTGGATAAGCGCAATTTATCGTATGATGAAGCCCTCACACTCGGTAACATCATCCAAAACCGTGCCGACCATTTACCCGGCGACACCATCGTCTACGCCGTATCCGACCGCGATGCATATCGGCGCACATTGGAATTATATTTGCGAGATGCTCTTCTCACTCAAACTGAACAATTGCTTCTTTGGGAGGAGCGCCGCCGTCTTGGAATCTCAGACATCGAGCATGAACGTCTATTGGAGCAACTTCTCCTCCAATGGCGCCGCCAAGGAAAGAAAGTGACTATTGCGCGTTTCCAATCACCAGGAGGTGGAGCATCTGCTTAATCTTCAACTGAAACAAAGTACTTTGGCGACATTGTTGGTATTGCTCTTCATCGTCCCCTCCTTCTTGCCGATTGCGGGCGCTGATGAGTCTGAAGAATCAAACACCTCTTCACGTAACAGTCAACTCGACTTCACTTTCCGCAATCCGCTTCACTTAAGCGATTCAGGTTCAGCAACAATCAATGGCGCATTGTATCTTGAACCCGGTACCCATACAATCTCAGCGAATGTCTCCGCAACTGGTAGTGGGAGCGGAGAACTCTGGCTTGTGCTTCAACACAAAGGTTCTCCAATTCTCGCTTTTTCAGACGTCACGACAATTTCAATGGGTACCGTCAATGGAAATGGAGGAACTCTCGAGATCCCTCCAGTTTCTTTCACTTGGACTGCAACAACGGGCGCAGGTCAAGAATTGAGGGTGAAAATTGTATCTTCGAATGAAGCTGGAAACCAACTTGGAAACAATATCCAACCGCTCCCATTGGCTTTTTCAGTTGAACACAAACATTTCGGGGAAGTTCTTGCCAACACGTTCCCTTCAATTGCCCCCAGCACCAATCAAATGACCATGGCCAATGCAATCAATACGCTCAATGCAACGGCGACCAATTCCGGTGTCAAAGCACTTTCAGCAACGATGACCATTGAACTCCGAGATAATTCGACTCCAACGCCAACAGTCCACACATTCACATCGGGCACCGAATTATTGCAACCTGGAACTTTTACATATTCACCTATTCAAGAGTCAAAGATTCTCAGTGTCGCACTGGATGCTACTACTTTGACTGGGGTGTGGAATTTCTCTGCATCCATTCTCTTTTCTGGAACTTCTTGGTCAGAAACGGTCGTAGTAAGCGAAACTTGGGTCAAATTGAGCGATTACAATGCAATTGTCCTTTCACCTACCACGCAGATTGCTGAACCCGGTGAATCTACAGTTCTTACTTTCATTGTACAGAACACAGGTGTTGTCGATGACCTTTTCAGTATCACGATGGGTGAAACTGCTACACCTGGTTGGACTTCAGGGATAGCACCATCCTTCGGCGCTACTCTGCCAAGCGGGGCAGTTCGCCTCATTACAGTACCTGTCGACGTGCCATCATCAGCATCTCGTTCAATGACCAATACAATTACACTCACCTTCACTTCTGTTAATTCAGCTGATAATTACCAAATCTCTGGATTGGGTAGAGTGATGGTTGGTGATTTCTTCAATGGCTCAGCAGAATTTTTGAATGCAGAGACCTCCAAACCAATTCTACCCGGGGGGACGGCAAATTTCACCGTTCAAGTCAATAATACAGGGAGCGTTGCCTCAGCTTTTGACCTTCAGTCAGGCCTTTCGGTCAATGCACTCAATTGGACAATCGAACTTGGAACAAACAACAGCAATCAATTCACCACGCGTGTGATTCCATCTGGTGGTTCGGAATTGGTTGCAGTTACACTTGCTGCGCCACCGATTCAAAACCCTATTGTCACCGGAGAATACAATTCTGCTGATGAAGTGATTGGTATTTGGGTTCAAAGTCAGCCAATTGGTGGAGGCATACCTACGACCGATAATGCTTCAGTCAAAGTTTCCCCTATCATCGTGGTCGACCCGGGAATAAATACCAACCCAGACCTCATGACGGCAGAAGAAGTTGAAGCAACGATTACAGGAACTCTTTTCACAAGAAATCCGGACTTGAATCTTCGTGTCCTGCATAACCTTCCCACCATGCTTCTTACCCAACCTCTCGATGCTGAGATTTCTGTTGCACACAGTTTTACTGCCAGTGGCGACGGTGGATTCAGTGAAGCCGAGCGATGGAGTGTCTCGGTGTCAAATCCTCTCCACATTGGAATTACACCGGAATACAGCGATAGCACGACCTTGAACATTGCAGGCCCACCATCTGGAGAATATCCACTTGCCGGCACCTTCACAGTTGCAGTTACGGTTACGCCTACATTGAGTGCTGCCCTTACGGGAAGCGGCGTCAGTGCAGTGCCGGTTACTCGCGATTATACCTTGATTGTCCCTTCAGTCGTCAAAGGAACCTTCGAATCTCCAGAAAACCCAGAACAACCTTTCCAAGAGTATGATATAGGCGTCGGAATAGATAACCAAATTCCAATGCTGTTCGAAAATACAGGGAACGATGTATCCTCCTACCGCCTCCGAGTTGTGAACGACCTTCCAGAAAATTGGAATGCGAATTTTAGTGAAACAGATACGGTCATCGATAATTTGACGTCAGATATTTCGGATGGAACTGTTGATTCTAACCTACCAAATGGAAACACAACCCATACTCAAGTTGTGACTTTCAATATCAAAACGGACCCATTAGCTCCTGCGACTCCCCCTGGAGGAGACGGACAACTGATCACTGTCAGAATCGAAGACCCTTTCTCCGGGGAACTCATTGGGGATGAATTTGTCTTCATGGTCATTGTGGGTCAAATCTACAACGCAACCCTTTCTCCTACGAATCAATCTCTTCAAATGGACATTACTGAATCAACGTTCACCACGATTGAAGTTCAAAACACGGGCAATGCTCCAACAGACTACACGATCTCCATAGACACCAGTTTGGGTGGGGATGTGGAATTCGAAATCGAATCACCTTTTGATTCGAGCGTCTATATTGCAGCAGGATATGCGGAATTAATTCGAGTAAAGATGACTGCGAATGCAAGTGCGAACTCTGACGGGTTCTACATGGCAACGGTATGGGTTTCGGCGAACGATGGAGAAATTTTACTTTCTTCGAACGTTGTCGCTAATATTTCGGAGAACCACTCCTTCGACGTCATTGCACCTGAACAGATTGCCGTTACCCCTGGGTTACAAGAAAAGGTAGAATTTGAAGTCATCAACCAGGGTAATCTTGAAGAAACAGTGGTTATTAATTTTACAATCGAAGGAAACATCACTCTCTCAGAATACTCGATGACTGAAACCATACCAATAGATGGTTCAATCGCTGACCAAGTTCTCGCCTACATTCCAAGCCTCGGTGGAACCGACTCTTTGGCACAAGGAGACACATTCAATCTTACAATCTCAGTAATCAACCCTGTCAATAACACGATTTACGGAATACAAACCGTTGAATTAATTGTTTTGCCACTGTTCATCGTTGAGTCAAATGATTGGCCTGCTGTTATGGAATTCTCGCCGGAAGGAACTCGAACTTGGGAAGTTACTCTCACCAATACTGGTAATCAAGATGTAACGGTAAGTGCATTGTATGAAATTACACGACCCGGTCTTGACGATACTCTGTCTGCGGATTGGGAAATGGTCTCAGATTCATCCATGATTGTTCTTCCTCGAAATACACCCGTCGTCCACACATTCACTGTAAAATCAATGGTGCCGAACCCCCTTCTGTCCCTCACTGCTGATTTAACGCTCTACCTCACTCCGACCAACGAATCCATCGAGGGCGATGGAAAGTTTAGTACACAAATGAACATGTCTAGATTCTTTTCCACAGCCGAGAAGCCAATTCGACCGAATTTTCGCGATGCTTCCAAAACAGTTGAGATCGAATACACGCACATTCCTACTGGAAACGGTTCTGCCGTTGCTTATGAAGTCGAATTATGTAATTCAAACCGCCTCATTGACCTTAGTGCAATGGGGCTTACAGGGCCGGGCTATTCCTGGAATTTCACGCTTGAGGAGATCGACTCCGAAGGGACTGTTGTTGACGAACATCCATTGGACCTTGAACAAGAATGTGGGTCCACTTCACTTGGTGCGACTTCAAGAATTACCCTGCCTGAACAATCTCCATGGAATCCTTCCTTTTTCCAATTGAGAGCCGAGATTCCTGGTCAAGACAATATTCTTTCAGGCGATGGTTGGGATTTGACTTTCCGCCTCTATCATCCTGATGAAAACGTGGGTTATACCCAGTTCACTGAAGAAACATTCACTGTCGTCTTAGCGGTCTATTCTGACCCAATGGTGGAAGAAATTTCATCAGTTGATGGATTCTTTGAAGAAGGTGAAGAAAGCACAATCACGGTTATTGTCAAAAATATTGGAACTGCGACTGCTCTGGATGTCGTGGTCGATTTGCAGTGTGAGGGATTGACATTATCGACGAACCCAGAAGGCCAACCTCCTCTTTTGAATCGAACATCCGCCACTGGTCAGAATATCTCAATGATTCCATTCTTCTTCCCCGGTCTTGAAACGAAATTAGACTGGGTCGTGACTGCAGAATCCATCGATTGGTGGGCTCAGCGCTCAGAAATTTCTTGCATTGCAACTCTCAATGCTTCGTATATGGATAGCAATGTTGAAGACAATGACCAAATGACTCTCATTGAAGATGTTCTCTCGCAGTCCCCAGGAATTTCGAACAGTTTCATTGCTTGTATCACTTGTTTACTTGTCTCAATAATTTTATTCCGTCTCACTGCACAAAATGAAAATTTCCGTTTGCTCGGTATTTATTCAGGAGTAATCGGCTTAGGATTCTCATTCCACATCTTCCAATTTGCTTGGTGGGGCTTTGTTGTCTTGATACTCTCCGCACTTTGGATTTGGCGAGTCAGTTGGGGGAGTACAGAAGAATTCCGATTGTTGCACGAAGATTATCAACGTGCACGAAAGGGTGTCTCAACCTTGTATTCTGATCACTTCGATGAGTTGTCCAATACTCGCCGTCAACTGAGTGTTATTTTGGCAGTACCTGTCCTTGGTATGCTCGCCGTCGTCCTTGGTATACCTCCTACAATTACAACAGATAAGACAAACATGGTGAGTCTTATCGCATATATTTCCGTCGTCATGATTGGAGTTTGGATTCTCATTAAGCGTGCAGATTCCATGTATGGCTCATTGTATGGCCGCCTTACCGATATCGAAGTAAAGTCGATTCGTATTGAGAGAGATTTGGGAGACCCTGCTCGTCTCTTTAACGAATTGGCTGTTGATGGATTGAATTTGGATGAGATTTTCGGAGATGGCGACTCGACCCGTTCAAGCGCGCCAGATTCTATGTCGATAACTGAGGAGGTGAACGATGATGCCTGACGAAGAAAATCTCGACCCTTCTTCTGAAGAGAAGACGCTCGATGAAATGCCTCAGTTCGAGGATGAAATCGATTCGGGTGAGCATGACGCTTCAACATCACAAGATGAGGAAACAGAAGATTCAGGGGCCTCTGAAGATGAAAATTCTACTGCTGCTCAAGACAGCGAGGATGCAGATTCAAGAGATGCTACTGAGGCTATGTCCGAAGAGGCCATGGCTGTTTCCCGAGAACTCGAAAGCATGGTTTTGGGAGTTGTCAATGATGACGCCAATTCTTTAGCTGGAACTGAAATTGAAATTGGTGATGCAAAACGATTCTTACAATCACATAAACTACGACGTGCTTTGTCGAGTGTAAAAAATGCAGAATCATCACTCATTGAACTCGAAGAAGATGTCCTTCATCTTCGGCGCAACATTGCCATGCTGCACCGCTTGCTCAACGAGAAGAAAGTAAGTGCTCATGATATTGAAACTATTCTTCTCCGTCTCCGCAGTGCGACAGGTGCAGCCGAAATTGGAGATGTTGGGGGCGCAGCTGGAGAAGTTGAGTACCTTGTTGATGATTTGATAGGGGGAAACACCTCAACACTCAATCCATTCTTATTCAGGCATTTTTGGATGGGATTAGAAACACGCTGGCCTGCGGGCGGAGACGAGGGCGTATTGGTTGTCCGTATCATTAACGATGGACCAGTTGCTATGCCCCCTATGCGTCTTTCTCCTCCAATTCCAGATGGGTGGAGTTCCACGCCATCGTCAGTTGACCTTCCAACAATCGCACCTGGAGGTAATCTTCCCGTCCGATTTAACGTTGCAGCGAATCGCCGCTATGGTGCGGATGAGATACCATTGTCTCGTAAACTCGCCATTACCACTGGCTATGAAATGCGAACAGGTGAAGTCTTCATTACAATCCGTGCACAAAATCGTTCAATGGAACCTCTTTCCGAAATTGTACTCTCGCCTTGGTTCCCTCCTGGCTATACAGCAGACAATGTTCCGTTCGTCGACCGCCTTGCGCCTGACGAAGTCGCACTAATCCGGATGCCATTACGCATCAAAATGAGTTCAGGAGGCAAT
>JAACDG010000158.1 GCA_009937025.1 Methanobacteriota archaeon | reverse complement strand
TCCTACTTTCTTATCATTCACGTAAACATCCCTTTGGAGTAACTCCTGGATGTCATATTTGTCGTTCGGCATTTTTCCCATCTCCTTTGCCAGTTCAATCCGGCTTACCCCCTGCTTCACTTGAAAGGTCTTATACTCTTTGGCGTTTGAAATGTGAATTCCAATTGCATTCGTCGTATAATTAATCGCCATTTCAATTGAAAAACCGATTATTTTTCAATTTTGAGGTATGTCGTATAATTTATTCTGGCAATAGGAGTTCAAGAACGCCGGGTAGTATTTTTACCTCTTTCTATAGAAGCGAGCCATTCATCTAGAGAATCTTTCATTTCTGCTTTTTTTCAATATGAAATGCTGTATTTGAGCCTCTTACTTCGAGAGCATAGCTGTTGGATTTTTTTCCTGATCGAAAGTTATAGTCCAGGGGAATGTCAATTTATGTGCTTGAATTACTCCGTTGCATACTCTAATTATTTCAATTGAATTTTACACTTTTCAATTGGAAAATTGTAATTACTAAAGTCGTATAATTCCGCCTATGGGCATATTGATGTATGCATGTCTTCTGGATGAAAATATGCGTCAAGCACCCGTCATCCATCTGCGTGGCCTTGACTCAAGTATTGGCCAGGCATTGGTAGAGAGAATCCTCCGCACCAATGCCCATCTTGTGGTACCTCGAGAGAATTACCAAGAACTCTCCGTACGCTACGCAACTGAACTTGAATTTGAGGAATGTGAAATCCATGCATCCGATGATTTACCCTTCGCGTCCGGCCATCGATTGCTGCTTATTGGCTTGGGTCCTTTTGATGATTCAAGTGATGGTAAGAGCGGATTCGAAGTCGATGGTCTTGAAGCGATCTTAGCAATGCCTGCTCACATGAATGTGGACGTCGATACAGAATGGCTTGACAGCCACATAGTTATCCATGACCTTCTGCCTCGAATGAAAGATTTGACATGGAGTTCGCCTCTGTTTGGTCGTTGGATGGCGCAATTAAATGCGGATGAAACTGCTTTGTCTCAAGGCGATGCTGAACATTGGTGGGTGAGTGACATCGATGTCGCTGATGCCTTCGTTCGAATACTCATGAGTGATGAGCCGTTTCCAAGCAAGATGAAAGTATCAGGTCGTCGTGCCTGGGGCCAGAAACAAACCATAGAGGAACTCTCATTGTTGTATGCACGTACAATGGCAGGTAGGACAGGAGAGTTTGGTATCGAACACCTCACTGCAGCACCGACTCCTTCAATTGAAGTTCAATCTCTGATAGTTGCTCCTTCAGCACCGATGACCATACAAGAAAACTCTCAACAACGGCCAGACCTTTCTCTCCTGCATGATGTCTTGCATCGAATTGATGGAGATGGGTGGCGTCCACTTGTTCCGATTCGAACGGCTCTTATGCACGCTCTTGCCGATTATATTGATTGAGCTCAAAGGGTTTGAACGCCACCTTCTGGCAGCATGCTCAGTTGAGTAACATTACCGTAAAGGGCTGGTCCAGTTTGAAAGGTGCCCATGATTCCAGTGTCGCCACTTGGGTTGTGCGACAGGGAAAGCCATGGCCGGCCAAAGGCATCTATCTGCATGTCGATGAAATCTCCGAAACCACCGCATCGTTCGTAGCCACAAGTAGGACTTGCATTGTCCAGGGGGTCTTCTGGTGCATTGATTTGGACAGTGGTTATTAGCGGTGTTTCGTTGAAAGCATCGGTGATGACTGAAATGTAACCGTGCCAAATACCATCACCCTCTGTACCGATGTATCCAAATGCAACACGGCCAGGATCGCCTGCGATGACAACGGGGAATCCAGTTCCTTCCAAATGACTCGGGCCGATCATAATTGCATCAGACCATGTATTTGCATCGTCCACAGAGTACGAAAAATAAGGCATGTTGTCTATACCCATCCACATCGCATAGACGTTGCTTTCCGTATCTGTATCCACTTGTGCTTCTTCGGCATTCCATGTATCCGCGGTTCCAGATTCTTCGGTCGGCAGGACATGTTCTGACCATGTGATGGCGCCATCGACCGTCTTGTACATCGAATATCCAGTGCCGTCACATCCAATTTGTCCTCGGTAGAAGTTTCCGTTATCTGCGCCGATTAAGTGCGCTGACAAACCGCCACTCTGACAATCGACAGGGGCGCCAGGAAGTTCAGGTCCCCATGTAAAACCACCATCTTGACTTGCAGAGCAAAGCGGTGATGGGTAATTGCCGTTGATACAGAACACCCACAATGTTTCATGGAGAATGCCTCCATAAGGCGAGGAAGCAATGGTTTGATGGTCTTGGACAGAATATCCTGTTGCAATCGACGGACCAACCCACGACTCTCCTTCGTCATCGGTCCATTCAACGGTCATTCCCCCGAGTGCATGCATGTCAAATTTCATAATGCGGTCTGTCCATGGGTCGACGTAAACATACGGGTCGTTTGAATTGACAACAGGTGGGAAGGCACCGTAAATGTCTTGACAACTGAAATCGGATAAGCTTGTCATTTCAATCATGTTGGTGCATTGGATAATTGCGGTCGAACCGCCATTTCCATTTCCATAACTCGTGAAGTAGATGTTATCAGTTGAGGTAATTCCCATGGTTGGTTCAAAGGTTGAATATCCTGTTGCATAGTAGGTCCCTTGGCTAAAGAAAGGAGTATTTGTTCCTCCAAAGGCAGTGGTGTTATTCATGGCATTGACACCTCCAGGATAGTGGTACCATGTCAAATCTCCATATTCGAACTCTTCTTCACCTTCTTCTTTCGATAAAGGTGGCTGACCAAAACATCCTGCCATCGATACCAAAGTCATCAAGAGTGTTATCATCAATGCCATATTTTTTTTATTCATATTTTCACCTCATTGGAAAAGATCTGCACCCAAAAGTGGGAGGAGGACACTTGCATCTCCTTCAACGCACATGTGTGGGGCTTCAGGTCGCATCTTGCCCCATGAAATCGCTTCACGAAGACGGGCGCCAGACAAACTCCCATCGTGTTCGGGAGCAGTAGTAATGTAGACGGCTGAATCAAGTCCACCGCGGTATTGATTCCACCAAATGACATGGTGCTTAGAGATGCCTCCTCCAACCATCAAAGCATTTGAGACCTCGACATCCCAAGTCAAGTCGCTCATGACCTGTTCATCTGCGAGTGTGTCGATGTGAGAGTCGCGATGTTTTTGACGCAACATGAACAGTTGAGCACCAATTGAGCCATCGGTGATGCCTGGAATGACGACTGGAATTTGATGTTTGTATGCCCAGTAGATGAGAGAATCAGGTGTACCGATTCGCTTTCCTAATTCCCAGACCAAATGGATTGACCCAAAACCAAGCCACGCATCAGCACCGGTTTTCCCAGTTTCTTTGAGTCGGTCTTGATACATTTCTTCAAGAACTGGTGTCAAAACATCTTCGATGATTTCTCCATAAGAGGAATTGGGGACGATAACGTTACCAAGGCGCATCAAGGAATGTTCACTAAGTTCGATATCATCGAGTTCGAATGAACCATGATAGTAGTGTTTGTGTGAGCGTGCAATGTCATGGTCTAGCATTCCACAGGTCGTTGAAACGACATTGAACATACGTTGTTTGAGAGCCTCAACAAAAAACCCACGGGTCCCAGTTGCACACAAACAAGCAGGGAAAGAAAGCCAATTACAGACTTTGGTATTGTCTCCATCAACCGCATCCACTTGTTTTTTCATTTCCACAAGAATATCTCTCGCCGTTGCCAGTTTTGTTGCAGTAAACCCTCCAGCACTTGCCATTTGGTCAAGCAGAGAGCGAGGCGAAGTGATTTCAGAAAATGCATAATCGACCACTGGAACATCGAAGTCATCTGGTTGAATCGCCATGGTCTTGCCATCCCCCCTCCCTTCAAGAACCTGCCCACATATCCTTCCACACCCGTAGGGTGTGTTTCACATCACAGATGTTGTTCCAATTCAAAGACTCGATCGCGCAATCGTGCAGCTTCTTCGAAATCAAGATTTTTTGCAGCCTCTTTCATCGCAGAACGCAATTCGGCAAGTAAATCTTGGATTTGAGAGGGTTCAAGTCCGGAAAGCACATCATCTGGTTCATCATATGTCAATTGAGAATTTGATTTTTGAATTGAAATATCTTTGTTTTCACCTTTACTTCCATCTTGGCCAGCACCTGCGGCCCAAGCACCAGCTCCAATGTTGAGGTTCTTGGCCCAATCCCCATCCTTACGGCCGCCCTTTTTGGCGATAAGTCGACGTGTTCCATACTTCGAAGTCGCCGTCCCAGAAATGAGTCCTTCAAGGTCTGAATTCATTTTCGGTAGAGCTTTCTGGATTGTTTTTGGCGTGATATTATTTGCATCGTTGTAGGCTTGTTGTCGTTCGCGCCGTTCAAGTGTTTGCTGAATTGCAGCACGCATTGCAGGAGACATACTGTAGCCATACAGTAAGACATGACCGTTGATGTTCCGAGCAGCTCGACCAATGGTCTGCAATAAACTTCGTTCATTTCGTAGAAATCCTTGGCGATCTGCATCAAATATCGCCACAAGACTCACTTCAGGTAAATCTAGTCCTTCTCGAAGTAAATTGATTCCAACGATGACATCAATATGCCCGATACGCAATGCGTTGATGATTTCTGTTCGTTCAATTGTATCTATTTCTGAATGCAGATGATGCGCCTTTACACCCATCTTGTTGAGGTATTCAGCCACTTCTTCAGCGAATTTGATGGTTAACACCGTTACCAAAGTTCGCTCACCGTTCTTGATTCGAATATTTATTTCAGACAATAAGTCGGCTATTTGGCCGCTTGTAGGGCGGACTTCAATCTCGGGGTCCAACAGGCCAGTTGGGCGAATTTCCATTTTAGCAATTCCATCGATTCGTTGCACCATATGGTACAAACTTTCACTATCGGGGTGTTTTTTCTCAATATCTGATTGTCCAGCACCACCGCCTGACTTGGCATGTAAGAGTCCATTTGGAAGAGGTTGGTTGGTGATTTCGCAGAGGTGACGTAATTCGCGTTCACCTGGCGTTGCGGAAACATAGACCATTTGCGGAACAAGATTTTGAAATTCTGGAATTTTTAGTGGACGATTATCTGCAGCAGTCGGAAGTCGGAATCCGTGTTCAACCAAACTTTCTTTTCGCGAACGGTCTCCATAATACATTCCGCCAACCTGTGGCAAGGTTACGTGTGATTCATCCATGATGACCAAGAATTTATCTGGACTACCATGGAATTGTTTTGCACATGCTGCAAAGAAATCGAGCAGACAATACGGTCGTTGACCTCGTTCTCGTCCATCGAAGTGCAGTGAATAATTTTCCATCGATTGGCAATGCCCAATTTCACGAATCATCTCCAAATCGTAGCGAGTTCTCTGTTCGATACGATGCCGTTCAAGCTCATGGCCAAGACTCGAATAGTGTGCGATTCGGTCATCGAGTTCATCTTCAATCGAAACCAATGCTGCTTCATAACGCTCAGGACTTGTCATGAAGAATTCCTTTGGATGAATCCATGCTTCATCAAGCGTATCGAGCACTTCCCATGTTACGGGGTCGCAAACCTGAACTTTAGTCACACCATCAAAATCAAATTGAATTCGTAGCGGGTCATCACGGCTTGGCATCCAAACATCGAGTACTTCTCCTCGCAAACGGCATTCGCCTCGAGACAAATCAGTAGTTGTTCGTTTGTATTGAAGAACGATGAGTTCTTTCAGCAAATCGCTGGTCTCAATGTGTTGGCCCACGTGGACACGGACGTGATATTCGAGGAATGTTTCAGGGGGATTCAATCCGTAAATGCAGGAAACTGAAGATACGATGACGCAGTCAGGTCGAGTTACGAGTGAAGCGATTGTAGCAAAGCGTTCTTGTTCGATTCGTTCATTGATTGAAAGTTCTTTGTCGATGTAAAGGTCTCGCTTTGCCAAATACGCTTCAGGTTGATAGTAGTCGTAATGTGATACAAAATAATCAACGGCATTCTCGGGGAAATATCCTGCCATCTCTTGGTGTAGTTGGCGTGCAAGGGTCTTGTTGTGGCTGATGATGAGCGTTGGAATGTTGAGGTGTTGAATCACTTGTGCCATCGCGTAAGTTTTCCCACTCCCAGTCACGCCAAGCAGCACCGTTCGCTCTTGACCATTTTCCAATTGAGAAATCAATTTTTCAATTGCTTTTGGCTGGTCTCCAGAAGGTTCGAATTCGGAATGAAGCCGAAGTCGTTTGACATCGGGGTGCAAATGTTCTAATGCCGCACCCTCAAGGGCTTTTGAAAGGTCAAAAGGGTCTCTTTCAGTCAAATCACTTTGCCCAACATCAATGTCGGCCAATTCCTCAAAGGCGCCTTCATCGTCCCATTGTTTGACCATCGTTTCACCTCCGTTGTTCTTTCTCACTGAGCCAACGGGTTTTCAACTCTTCACTTTAGGGAAGGTAAAGTCCACCGTTGACATGGAGTACTGCTCCAGTGATGTATTTTGAATCTTGGCCTACTAAGAAAGAAATTGTTCCTGCCATGTCTTCAGGCGTACCGACGCGTTTGAGAGGAACCTCTTGTTCACGTTGGTCTCGCTTCTCTTTTGAATCACCTGCAAGAATTGCAGTATCGACAAAGCCAGGAGCGAGCACATTAACGCGTTTTCCTTCCGGGCCAACCGCTTGTGCTAGAGAGCGCGCCCATGTCGAGAGAGCCGCTTTAGAGGCGGAATAATCAGCACCATGGGGTGAGCCTTTGGTGCCGAGTTGTGAGCCAACCACCACCATTCGAGCCTGAGGTGTAAGGTGCGGCTGAACCGCTTTCCATACAGACACGGCTCCTTCAAAATTGGTCAACATCGTTTTGCGGAGAGTCTCAATTGTCATTTCGTCAGCTGATACACGTTCATAAGAACCATGATTGAGGACCAATACATCGATTCCTCGTGCCATCCAAGGATGAATACCGAGTAATCCGACTTCTCCTGAATCCGAACAATCAACCTTCACTGCCAATGCATCATCACCCGCTGCTCTGATTTCTTCAACAACCATCTCAGCTGGTTTTGATGATGTATTGTATGTCAGCAACACATCATAGCCATCTTTTGCAAGACGTTTCGATGCAGCAGCACCTATTCCTCTGCCGCCACCGGTAATCAGTGCAACAGGACGGGACATAGATGGGCCTAACGCCCACACATCATCAAACCTCCATATCATCATTGTCTCAATTCAACTTAGAATCTGTGTTAAATTGGAGGCTCTACACTGGCTTTTCTGAAAATACATCTTCACCATGTTCGTTAAATGTTCTGTGAAGGTGAAAGAAGCGTTCAGCAGGTTGGTGAATGTTCAATATGAGACAGGCAATAATCCATTGCCTTCTTCCCATATTCTCTTGCTCAAATTCTGCAATGAGTAATTCATCAGTTTCAGTAGTTCGTTGTATCCGCGCATCATTCATTTCGGTATGTAAACACCCACGTGTTCTGTTTTCGTCCGCTGATATCTTATCCACAATTTCAATTAATTTTTTTTCGTTCATACACCACTTAATCTGTCGACATTATATCAACATGAGTGCATTCTCCAATCGAAAAGAGTGTAATAACCTAGTTTTATGCGAACATAAATACTTAATTCTTCGATGGACAGCGGGAACTGTGAGGATACAAACCTTCTTGATGATATTTCTCATTCTCACTCCGCTTGTCTCTGGCTGTATCGATGCTGATGTTCAAGATGAACCGATTGAACCTCAGATTGAGCCTGAAATTGATACTGGTGAGCAAGAGCAATCTCTTGAGCCTGAGATTGATGCTGATGAGCAAGAGGAACCGATTAGCCTAGAGTATACTCTTGAATTTACGTTTGAACTTGAACGAACTGCGGAAAACCCACTTCGAGGGTTCTACACCAATTATGATTGGGGTGAGCCTGTTTATGACTTTCCATCAAGCCTCGAGTTCGCTTACATTCCACTGTCCGAACTAATGTCTGGCCCATCGAATTTTACATTCGATACAGGTCTTGAACCCAGACTTCTTGCAGCAGAAGAGCGTTCCCATCAACTCATTTTGAGACCGTATATCGACTATCCAACAAAAGCCTCAGGACTTCCAGCATACTTGGAAGATCAAGTTGAGATGCAGTCCTACACAGAGCATGGGGGGGGAATGTCCCCAGATTACAATAATTCGGAATTGCGTGCAGCTATTTCCTCATTTATTCAAGCCTTCGGCGAAGCGTATGACGGTGATACTCGGATTGCTGTGATTCAACTTGGCTTGCTTGGTTTCTGGGGAGAATGGCATACTTGGCCCCATACAGAATGGTTCCCAGGCGATGAATACCTTACCGAGGTTCTCAATACCTATGATGATTCTTTCAACGAGACATTACTTCAAGTTCGATATCCAGTAGCGAACAGTCCGAATCTTGATATTGGCTTCCATGACGACTCTTTTGCTCATTCTACAATTGGCGATGTAGAATGGTATTTCCATCCTCGTCTGGTTTCTTCAGGAGCTGATGAGCATTGGAAACACTCACCTATTGGGGGCGAATTGAGACCTGAAGTTCAACAGAGTATATTCGAAGAGAATTCAAATCCCCAACATCAAAACTTTACACAATGCGTTGAGGCAACCCACGCCTCAATGTTACTCAACTATGCAGCATTTTCTGGAGGGTTGAACTCTTCAAATGAAACTGAAAATGCTGAAGTTGCGGCTTTATCACTCGGATATGCGCTTCACGTCTCTCAAGCAACACTTTCCAATAACCAATTGAACATAACCATCGTAAATCATGGCAATGCCCCATTCTATTACCCGCTTTCTTTACAAATCATCGACAGCGCAAATACCACATTGACGCTTGAACTACCCCAATATCTCCTCGGTCAAGCAGGTTCAACATTAACACTGGATGTCTCCTCTTTACAGCAATTAAACAATGAATCGACTTGGGTACTTTCTCTTCATTCTGATTATGTCCTTCCAAACCAAGAGATACTTTTTGCAACCGCACCAGGAAACGGTTGGATACAGGTGAAATAAAGAGAACAGTAAGCCGATTACATTTTCACCGATGCAATGATAGAATTTTTAGTAAATTCAGAATGTGACATTGACTTTCAGTGCGCCTCTTCACTGTCCCCTCTTGTGAAGGAGGGGTGGAAACCTCCGTTTCAGAGAATCTCAACTTCTCTTGAACAAACGTGGAAAATGACGAACGATTAACATTCAGAAACGTCTAGACGATTCATGGCAGCCATTTTCCCTTCCACGACTGGGAAAAACTTGAACAAAAAAGTAACCACTGTTCCAGATGATTTCCCCGACAAGAATCTCATCGCCATTGTTGCCTTTCAACGATGGCATCAACCCATTGTCGATCAGTGTATCGATGCTCTTGAAGAAAACAACATCGATGCAACTCACCACATTATCGAGATTCCAGTGATTCAAAAGTTTTCCAAGTTTCGACAGATGCGATTGGATGGAGTGATGCGGGCAGGAATTCGCGACAAAGCAATACGTGCTCGAACCATTACGGTTTATCTGGATAAACTAGCATTCAGGAAAAGTACAGATATTCCAAATGAGGAATCGATTCATTGGTTCTTAATCGACCATGCGAGTAAAGAAATACTCCTGAGAGGCATCGGAGTTGTATCACCCAGTGAAGTGGAGCAAATCGTTTCGCTTTCTCAAGAAAAGTAATACAGGACACCGATAAGAATCAAAACATCAGCAAAAATAAGGAAGACTTTGAGCGGCAAAGGTATCGATTTCCAAAAACTGCGTGATTCTTGAGTTTCTTCCAGATGTGAACCTTGATGTTCGCCCGCCATATTCGACTCTCTCCATGATTTGTTTTATATTAATTGTAATATTTTCCAATTCAAACAAGTTCTAGAATATTATGATTTTTTATTGAATCGAGGGATAAGAGCAGGAGTATTCTCTCTATATTTTTGATATTCTGGATCATCTCCCCACTTTTCTAAAGCTCGTTTATCGAGTATGGGAATTCCACTGACTTTGGTTAAGAGAAGATAGATGAATATTGGCGAAATCCAAGCAACTCTTTCAAGACCTGTAAAGCAAGATATTCCAAAGAAGGCGATTCCAGTCCATAGAAGGATTTCTCCCAAATAGTTCGGATGTCTCGAATAAGACCACAAACCACTGTCTATCCATTTGCCTGTATTACTCGAATCTTTATTGAATACTGTTTTTTGGTTATCTGCTATGACTTCAATACCAAATCCGAGTATCCATATTGACAATCCTAAACCATCCCATATCCCTAATGGAGGTGCTGAATCCGCTTGACTATTGATTACAATAACGACGATCATTGTTAGGAAAACCCACAAGCCTTGAAGAGACCATGGTATAAGAAATCGAATAGGCGATGTTTTGAGTTGATCGAAGCGTCCATCTTTTCCAGTTCGATGAATGCGAGAATAAAGAAAGTAGGAAAGACGTAAAGACCAGATGACAACAAGTAAACTTACGATGTATTCTCTCAAACTTGGAGGTTCGGACTGTAAGCCTGCCCAAAGGCTGAATCCTACTACTGTGAGATAGGTTAAGCCCCCCGTTAAATCATAGTAGCGTTCAGTTTTTCCGATAGATGCAGGTATCCATGCAACCCATTGTATACCTATACAAATCACTGCACAATAGAGTACAGCAGAGTATCCATTCAAAATGACTGAATTATTTCCAACAGCCCTAACCATCAAAAAGACAATCATAAACACGGAAGCTACAACGAATGTTGTTAATCGCAAATCTTGGCGAGTAGAATCCATTGCTATCGCCTATTCTAGTATCATCATATTGTTAATAATTCTGCTTAACTATCTAAGCAGTGGGTGCCCTTGTGCTCATCATTTTCGGCTTAAGGTGTGGCAATTCCAAAGAATTCCAATGGCCCTAGAACGAGCTTAACAAAACTCCACAATCCATCCGGATCAACAATTCCCCACAGCGCAAATAGTGTACATATATATGGAGACAAGACACTTATCCAGAATGTTATTGGCCATTCTTCCTTTGTTTTCCATCCTTTTTGTTTGACAAAAACTCCACCGTGATAGAGGTTGTATGACGACAGGCTAAAAAAGAATAATACCACAGGTATGAAGACTAAAAGCGCTATCTGCATGTATCTCGATTAGTAAATCCGTCTATTAAGTGTCCGAAGTTTAGGATACTGTTTGTACTTTCAATCACAACCGTCCCCTTCCGATTAGGGGCGATCGGATCGGTATCCCTTCGAATGCTCCCGTTTGCGAGGGTCCCCAAGTGGAATGCAATTCGATACCAATGGCTGTCTGATTACTTGAAACATTATATTCTAATAAAGATTGGAGCCGCCATGAACAAAATGAAATCGTTGTCTCTCGCACTAATTATGCTAACCGCAAGCCTAGCTGGTTGCTTAGGTGGCGGCACGGGAATCTTTGACGATGATGAAGATGCTATTGCAAATGATCTCGACCTGTGCCCCGGCACTTCATATGGAACAACTGTAGACGCTGATGGATGTGCTGAGAATCAATTGGATGATGATGAAGATGGAATTACAAACCACATTGATCAGTGTGTATCCACATTACCGGGTGCCGATGTAAACGGCTATGGTTGTGCTGATTCAGAGTTGGATTCGGATGAAGACGGCTTGATGGACGATGTCGATCTCTGCTCGAATACTCCGGCTGGAGAAACTGTTGATGTGAATGGATGTGTTGATGCTGATGGTGATGGCGTGGCGTGGGATGTTGATCTCTGTCCGAACACCCAGCAAGGAAGTTACGATTCATTGCCTGAACGACCAATTGATGCTGACGGGTGCGGTATGTCACAAAAAGATGATGATGGAGATGGCGTGATGAACAAGTTGTGGGATGGATACAATCATCAATCTCTTGACCTATGTCCATTTACTCCTGCTGGAGAAACTGTAGATGCTGACGGATGCACTCAATGGGAGGCCGATGATGATGATGGTGATGGCGTATTGAACGGTTTAGATATGTGTCAAGATACACCTACTGGACAAACCCTCGTACCTCCATATTACAACTACCCCGGCTGCTCTGACGAGCAATGGCAAGACCCTGATGTTGATGGCGTAAAGAATTATTTAGATGATTGCCCAAACACACCTACTGGAGAAACTGTAGATGAAAACGGATGCTCATATGGGCAACTCGATGGTGATGAAGACGGCGTGAAGAATAATCTCGACCAATGTTCTGACACTCCTGCTGGGGAAACTGTAGATGCAAATGGTTGTGCACCATCTCAATTGGATGATGATGGTGATGGCATCATGAACGATGCCGATCTTTGCCCGAATACCCCTGCTGGAGAAACCTTTGATGCAGACGGTTGTACTCAATGGCAACTCGAGGATGATGATGGTGATGGCGTAATGAACAGTTTAGATAATTGTCAATCTACACCTACTGGAGAGACTGTCGATGCTAACGGATGCGCTCAATCAGAACTCGATGATGATGAGGATGGTGTGATGAATGATGCTGACCTATGCCCTAACACTCCTTTTGGAGGAATGATTGATGCTGACGGATGCACTTATGGGCAACTCGATGATGATGAAGATGGCGTGGAGAATAATCTCGACCTATGTTCTAACACTCTTCCTGCAGAAACTGTTGATGTGAATGGTTGTGCACCATATCAATTGGATGATGATGATGATGGGGTGATGAATGATGTTGACCTCTGCCCAGACACCCCTACAGGAGGAACCTTTGATGCAGACGGGTGCACTTGGAAGCAACGCGATGATGATGGAGATAGTGTGGTGAATGATGCTGACTTATGTCCACATACTGCAGCAGGTGAAACGGTAGATGCTGACGGTTGCTCTCAATTACAATACGATGATGTTGACGGCGATGGCGTGATGAACGATGTCGACCAATGCGCAAGAACATCGTATGGTTCAAACGCTGATGCAACGGGTAGTGGAAGTTACAATGATGTGGTATCCGCAGATCATATTTCGAGATTACACACACTTAATGACGAAGTGTATTTCTTTGGTGTTGATTCCACAAATGGTCGAGCGCTTTGGAAGGATGACTCAACCTCTGGACTTACGCTGGTAAAAGTTTTCAATTCAGCCGCAACTGAAGCTTGTGAGAATTGCGGAATGACCAAAGTGAATGCTTTTTCAGGAGAAGTTTTGTATTTTTATGAGGATGATGGAGTCCACGGAACAGAATTATGGAGAACCGATGGAACGGAATCTGGCACGGTGATGTTGAAAGACATTCATCCTCATGGAGGCAGCATGGTCACCACAGGTCTAAACAATCCTGTTGCAATGGGCAATATGATTTATTTCTGGGCCGACGATTATATTCACGGAGCCGAATTATGGAAGACCGATGGAACAGAATTAGGCACAGTGATGGTCAAGGATATCTACAGCAACCATGTTGGTTCTATATATGGAATACAGTCCTCACCTCTGATAGTCTTTGGCAACAATCTCTTTTTCAATGCAAGAAGCAGCTACGAATACGAATACGAACTATGGAAGAGTGATGGAACAGAATCAGGCACAGTGATGGTCAAGGATATCAACCCAGGGGTGGCGGGTCATTCACATCCCAAAAACTTCACAGTCGTTGGTAACACACTCTATTTCACAGCGGTTGATGACACTAACGGAGAAGAACTATGGAGGACTGATGGAACTGAATCCGGCACGATGATGATCAAGGATATCAGGCAGGGAACTCTTCGCAGTTATATCCAGTACCCCACAGCCTTTGACGACAACCTCTATTTCTCAGCGACTGACGCTGTTAACGGGCTCGAACTATGGAAGAGTGATGGAACAGAAACAGGTACGGTGATGGT
>JAACDG010000157.1 GCA_009937025.1 Methanobacteriota archaeon | reverse complement strand
TCGAAATATTACCTCGGATTTCGACTGCCCAAGCATCCAAACCAATGTTGGCAACAACGACTGTATCGCCAATTTCAGCTAAATCGTATTGAGGACCCCAATCGGTTGCCCGTCCTTCAACTTTCATCGCACCAGTGGCATCCAATATCATGGCACCTTTTCTGTGCCACTCTTTCCCATTCCGACCAACACCTCGCTTTTCGAAGCGGTAAATGAGTCGGCCGGAGACATTCCAGCGAGCACGGAAATCCATAAAATCAGAAGCAACATCATCCTCAGAGGTATGGACAATACAGGCATGTGGGTCAACTTTGAGTTCAATTTCTCCTTTCCAATTCGCACTCGGGATGACGTTGTCCAATTTTACTCGGTCGCCTTTCGCTAGATTTGGTGGCCAAGATGGCTCTCCGTCTCGATGTTGGTCGACCAAGAGAATCACTTTAGCGAATGTATTGCCCTGAGAAACAGTAATTTGCGGGCGGTGGCCTTCTCGAACCCCCATTATACTGAATACTTCAGCAACAAAAGTCATTCGAGGGTCAAGGTCGCCAATTGGCGTCAAATCAAAGGTTGTGGAGGTGCCAGGCAGTTGGATAGAACCTCCTTCTGGAAGTTCATCATTCCCTTGGCCGCCTGGGCAAATCGATTCCCAATCACAGCGAGTACATCGAACGTCATTCGGCGGTTCTATAGCGATTCCGCCGTCTTTATAGCCTCGAACTGGAGCAGGTTCTGGTGGACATTCCGCAAGAGTAGGTGTCGCTTCGCGGAGTTGATGCCACATCAATTCGAGTTCTTCTTCCATCTGCGTCATTTCTTCAACACTCGGGCAGGGAATTGATTTGATAGAATCAGCACCGAGATACCATATTTCGAGTGCATCAACTTGTTGTTTCTTTTCATGAGTAATCCACCACAGCATTGCATACATGCGGAGTTGCTGCACGTAATTACCCGAACGATCGCCTCGACCAACGCTGGCCTTGAGGTCAACGATGTTGATTCGGCCATCCCAGCGGTATACCAGGTCATATTCACCTTGAAACCAGTGCTCAGGGTGTACCGCATTCATTGCAAACTTACCTGCATTCGGGTCAACAAACCAAGGTCGAGAAATTTCCCAGGCCTCAATCAAACTTACCGAACCATTTCTCGAAAGGGGGTGATTATTGGAAAGCGTGTATCTCCGCGCATCCGGAGAAGGCCACTCGGGTCGGTCTCCTCTGCGCCATTCTTTGAGTCCGGGCCCACCGTTTTGGTCAAGGCATCGCTGAACTTCATTCAAATGGAATTCAAGACCATTGATGCACATTTGCAGACAATAATCTGGGTTGACTGACTTCCAATCGCCTGCCCTTCGTTCATCTTTCTCCCATTCACGCTTCATCGAATTCAATGCTTGATGCAAATGAACCTTTAATCGACCAATGGCCCAATTTCGTAGACCATCCATATCTGAGGGCAACATATTCTCAGGTAAAGCCAACAAGCGTTCAGCTGGCCAAGGGTCAAGACTTGAACGGCTTGGAACACCATTCTCATCTAAAGGAATTGCAGAAAGGGTATCCGAAGAGGCCTTGGCAACCAAAAGTGCTGGCGATTCCATCAACATCCGGCAAATGGCCTCTTCGACTGCTCTCCCAACAAAGAGTACGGGAATTTGTGGCATTTTGAAGCGCCGGACTTTTTCGTAAAACCAAAGGCGTGGACAAGACCGATAGGTGTTAACTTGGCTGGCTGAAAGTCGATTAAATGGACCTACAGAATCTTCGGATGGAGTCGTAAGTCTTACCGGCATACCATCGAGTGTTTTGTCGAATGTTCTTGAACCCTACTCTCGATTCATTCAATCTTTGACCTGAAGACGGGTTTTTCGTGTGTCGATTCGAAGTTGAGGCAATCCTGCCCTCCAACCGATTTCTGCAGCCAGTAATTTGAGTATCTGACCGGGCCGTAATGCTTCCATTTGACCGGTTATGCTTGAACCGAAAGAAGCGACTTCGACCACTGAGTTCCCATCCCAGAGGTGAACATTGAGCATGGTCCATGGCTTGGCATCCAATCGAACCCCTGAGCGTTTACGAACGCTGAGGATGACCCCCTCGACGTTGGCTCTTGTACGGAGTAAACCGATTCGTGTGCTTCGTTGCGAGAGAGGAGTTGAGGTTTGTTCGAACTCTTTTGCAGCTTCGGCTACTGGAAGTATTCTTGTTCTCGAATCAACATACAATCGAGGTGCTCCTCGCCAAACACCTGGTAAAGCATCCAAGATGACGATTTCACCATTTGGTTGGTCATGCAGAAGGGGATAACTACCTGGTTCACTTTCTTCAACCGTAATTTGCGCTCCACCAGCAACAAGCATTGCTCCTAATACCGGTTCTCCGAAATGATTTGGAAGTGGCCCCCATGCTCCAGTAAATTTTCCTTGAACACTGACACGAACAGGTATTTTCGACAAAGGCTCGCTTGGTGTAGTCAAAGGCACTTCTCGTAACGAAGTAATTCCAGAGAGGAGTTCTTCTCCAAACCAATTTCCTTCTTCATCACGTGCAAGACTACACCAATGGCAACCTGCTGCCTCTCCATCGCATGCTTCGCTTGGAAGAACTGGCATGGCAGCAGGACCAGAGCCCATCTTTTGCATCTCGGAGTTGATGGCGAAGAATTCTGAAGTCATCAAAGTATATTCTTCGGCTTGAGGAGCATCATAGACGATGCGGTGAGGTCCGTCCAGATACCAACCTTCCAAGCCATCGATGCATTCTCCATCATGAGTTTCATGCCAAAGCCAAGCATAGAAGCGCAATTGGTGTTGAAGAGATTCAGCAAATTTAGAACTTGGGTCGCCGGATTTGATATCGACTAATCGAGTTTGGCCGTCCCAACGGAGGACAAGATCCAGTTCACCTGCAGCCCAACGTTCTGGATGGAACAACCGTTGTGGTTGATGTACGCGTGGGTCTTTGGTCCAAGGTCGCGCAATTTCCAAGGCTTCGTTCCATGAGATTGGAGAACCAATTGTTTGCCATTGCATGGCTTGTTCAGGAATTGCCCAAGAGCGCATGCTATGGTTCCGAACTTTATCGGGAACTGGAAAATACGGTTCGTCGCCCCAAGAAGGCGAAGGAATCGTAAAGGGAGATTCGCCAGCCCTCATCAAGTCCAAATAAGGTCCGCCTTTTTCTTTGTAACACAACTCAACCTCTTCAAAAAGGAGCATTAAACCGTTTTCCAATCGAGCAGTGAAGGATTCGATTTCAACATCATCCCAAGAGGTCCCAGGCTCATACCAAATTCCTTCATCCCAGAGTTCCTTGCCGGCATCTAGTGCTTCTTGTGCAGCCTTAGGAATCAAACTGTGCATCCATTCTTTCAATTCTGAAAGTGATTCGAGGAGTACGGTTGGACGTTGCATCATCAAACCGCATAATGCATCTTCAAGGACAATTCCAATCACTTGGGATGGTCGTAAAGGTCCTGAAATTCCAACTTTAGAACCCAAAAACCATTGCCGTTTACAACGAAGGAAGGTGGTCAAACCACTTGCGGAAATCCGTGAACGAGAACGGCCTAATGGCCCTCCAAGCGGTGGAATCCCTACTGGCATGTATTCACCTCAATGGTCAAAGGAATAATAATCACCAATTCCTCGTTGCTCTCTGTCTTTTCGACTTTCCATCTTATTGATTCGTGGCCGCTTAGAATCATGGTCTCGGCGGAAGGTGACATTGACACCTTTGAGGAATCGATTCATTCCTTCACGAAGTTTGAACGGACCTGCTGCTTTCCCATGAACACCGCCTTCTCCTTCAAAGACGAGAAGTGAATCACTTACGATATCGATGAAGTAGACGTCGTGGTCGATGACGAAGGCGGATTTTTCATTGGCCTCCATTGTCCTTCGAATCGCCTTTGCAGCCTCCATTCGAGCATTCGCATCCAGATGGGCTGAAGGCTCATCCAACAGATAGAGGTCCGCCTCTCTTCCAAGGCAGATGGCGATGGCGACAGCTTGGCGTTCACCACCTGAGAGTTTCTTGACGCGTTTCGGAAGCAATTGGTCGACACCTAATGCACGGATGACGTTGACATTGTATTCACCAACTCGCCACTTAGGGCCAATTTCACTGTCAAGCCATAATTGCACACTACAATCCATATCGACATCGATGTGCTGAGGCTTGTATGAAATAGTAGCATTTTCGGTAACCCACCCTTCATCATAGCCATGTTCACCGGCAAGGACTTTGATCATGGTGGATTTTCCAGTACCGTTTGGACCGACGACACCAACGACTTCTGAACGATGCACTGCACCATCGCCGGTCGTCAGTTGGAATTCTCCAAGTTTCTTGGTAAGACCTCCCCAAGAAACAACTTCAGTTCCGATTTCAGAGATACGGTCGCTGTGATTGAGGAATTTGATTGGTTTATCGCGGATTCGAACATTTTGTTCTGGCAGGAAACCGTCGAGATAGGTGTTGATTGCTTGACGGGTTGTTCGCGCTGGCGTGAATATTCCAAAAGCACCCTTTTTCCCATAGACGATATGAACCAAATCGGCAAGAACGTCAAGAACGGCAAGGTCGTGTTCAATGACGATGACTCGTTTTGTTTCCGCCAATTTTTGGATAATTCTCACAATTCTCATACGTTCGTGAATATCCAGGTAGGATGAAGGTTCATCGAAAAAATACACATCGACATCACGCAGCAATGTGGCACAAATAGCCATTCGTTGCAATTCTCCACCTGAAAGTTGTTGCACTGTTCGGTCAAGCAAGTGGTCAATCGCTAATTCTTTGGTCATTTCCTCAAACATTTTTCTCTCATCGACTCGTGAAAGTAATTCACGCACTGTACCCTTTATTTTCTTAGGTAAGCGGTCGACGTTTTGGGGTTTCAAAGCAACCTTGATGTCGCCTTTATCGACGGAAATGAAAAAATCTCTCAATTCTCCTCGTGGGAGCGATTCAATGACCTCCTCCCAATCTGCCTCTTTGTTCAGCCAATCGCCAAGGTTCGGAATCATTCGACCTGAAAGCGCATTGATGGCTGTCGATTTCCCCATTCCATTTGGTCCAAGGATTCCTACAACACGTTCTTTCGAAGGCGTAGGTAAGCGGAACAAACGGAAACCATTCATCGAATATCTGTGAATCATATCAGTTTCGAGTTCACTTGGCAATTGTTCGATGATCAACGCATCATGTGGACATTTGTTAATGCAAATACCGCAACCGATGCATAGGCTTTCGGAAATGTGCGGTTTCCCGGTCTTTTCATCCATGATGATGCATTCTTGACCGTTGCGAACCGGTGGACAAAAGGTTTGACATTCGTCGTTACACTTCTTTGGTTGGCAATGGTCTTCTTTCAGAACTGCTACTCTCATGCACTCACCTCCTTGTATGCTTCAACGATTGGCTATTGTTCGGACTTAAGGAACTCACGCCCAAAAAGCCCCAACAAACAGGAGTTTGTCCGCCATTGGGCTGAACCCAATGAATTTCAAATAAGACCCTTAAGGTGCTCGTGTCCTTTAATCAAACGGACTGTGCATGGAGTTGGGAATTTCATGGTCGCCTTGCGCAATGCATCACGAGCAACAAGATAGTGCTCAGGTTCAACTTGCAAAGAAATGACTCGTTGTCCTCGCTTGACTCGGGCTGCTGTTCCGACGTTCTTACCGAAAGCACAGCGCATACCTTGAGAAACACGGTCAGCACCTGCACCGGTTGCTTGCTTGTTTTCACGAAGCACATGGTGAGGGAAGGTGTGGACTCGAAGAGCATAGCCTTGCATTCCTGCTACTTTACGGATGGTTGAATTGGAAATAACACGGGCTGCTTCAAGAGCAGTGTGTCGGATTTGACAACTGTTGTCGGCACGGAGTTCCATGACGACTTTGAACTGTCCAGTCTCCGCAGCAACACGGTTTCCAGCGTGAAAAGAGGTGATTCTGTTGTTCGGAACACCGCCGATGTACTTACGGCGAGTGTAGGCAGGGCCCTTAAGGCGGCGATACATAGAAGCTGGTTTACGTGCCATGATACTCTCTCCAAGCATTCCTGCGACCGATATTCCCTTTATCATCTCTCCGCCTCAACCCTTGTCGCAAGATATCAGGAATTTATGAAATGAAACTTCGACCATGGTTCGATAAAAGGTTTCATGTGCTCGTTTCGCATCCTGTAATCATGGCGAAGGGTTGGCGCAGTCTTCTTGAAGAGGAATCTGAACACCAATGGGTCGCCATTGCTGGCTTTTTCGTCTTTATCCTCCTTGGCGCTCTTGCCATACAAGGCACATCTTCACTCCCAGGTGTCGATTACAGAAGCCACGGGCTCGAAGCAATGGATGGTCGTGTTTTGGATATCGTTTATGGCGATTCTGAGAGCTTAACCGCTGTTGTCTTAGGCGATGATGGTGAAATATTGATTCACGCCGATAAAGACGGAGAAATCAGTGATCTTGGAAGTGAATATGAAGATATTTTGGGAATGTCATTTATGACCCAACTTCATGATGGAAGTGTAGTTGTTTCTCCATCGAACAATTCTCTTGAAGTATTCCATGTCAATGATGAACATCAACGTACCAGCATTACATTCAACAGCGACCAATCATCTTTTGACGTGCTCGATGTTGCTGAACAACGCAATGAAGATTCCAATCTTTGGCTGATGGTTACCGATGAGGGAGATTCAACAAGTCTTCGTGGCTTTGGCCCGATTGGTTCGACATACTTACCTGCACAAGATGCATTTGCCAGTGCTGTTGAAACATCTGCAATGGCCGATACTGGGAGCGGAATCTCATGGAATATGGTTGAAAACTTAGACGATGGAACTTGGATTGCTGTCGGTTCGATGACCAACGCTTTTGGGACTGATGAAAGCAGTCCTGCAGCCCCAACAACACATCCAGTCATCGGTTTTATCTCATGGTCTGCTGGACCGAGTGCTCCAATGCTTACTTCAATCGAAGAATTGGATAAAGGGGACATCCACTCTCTCATCCGACTCGATAATGGAACAATACTGGCTGCTGGAACCGATTCTGCAGTTCATATCGCCAAAGACAGAACAACAACGAATGTTGATGTTTCCAGTGTTTCAGCAGTACTTGATGAAAAGGGAGCAGTCTGGCTGTTTGGTAGCCAAGGAAGTACATCTCTTATTCGCATGACCGATGGAGTTCCAGAAAAAATGCCACTTGCACGGCCTTTGCCTTTGACAATCGAGACCATAGGACTCTCAAATGATGTCATTTATGCTCATGGAATCGATAGCCAAGGAGAGCCATCTACCTACTCTGTCGACACATTAGCAATTGGTTCTATAGAGAGCGGGAGAGGTTTCTTGAACTTTGTTTTCGTTACTGCAGCCAGTATTGTCATGGGCGTAATGCTTTGGACTGCAGTGAAGAGACTACGGCAGAATCAATAATTTCCCAAAACGCCTTGAAATCAGCAGTTCTTTCAAGCCTGCGCGATAACCTTCATGTGCTCTCGGCAACGACAGTAAACTCCAGCGAGAGCAAGGAGTGATTTGTGCATGGCAAAAAGGGGAATGATGGACCAATTCATGGACATCAAAAAAGAACACCCTGACACCATTCTGTTCTTCCGCATGGGCGATTTCTATGAGTTGTTTCATGAAGATGCAGTCGTCGGTTCTGAAGTCCTTGGATTAGCCTTGACTTCCCGGGACAAAAAAGCCGACAAACCAATTCAAATGGCAGGATTTCCATGGCATGCCCTTGAGGACAATATCCGTGTGATGCTCAAAGCAGGACACAAAGTAACTGTGGCTGAGCAAGAACAGGAACTACGAGAAGGGGCAAAATTGCTTGAACGCGTGGCAACTCGCGTATACACTCCTGGGAGTTTGTATGAAGAATCACTTCTCGGCACCGATGAACGTTCGCTCTTGGTTTCGGTTGCCCTTGGAAAAGCAGAACTCGGGCTGGGAATTCTCGACGCTTCTACTGGACAGGCTTGGGCATCAAATTTGAACGGTGATGATCGTTTTGCTCGAGCATTGGACGAAATTATGCGTTGGCGTCCAACTGAGATTGTTGTTTCACCGAAAGATGCCGAGGATACTGCCTTGTGTGCACTCTTTTCACACCTTGATGGCGTCCTCATCAGCCAACACAGAGCCAGTGAAAAAAAACGCAGGAATCGCCTTGAAAAGGTACTCAATGTCGCTGATTTAGGACACTTAGACTTGGATGATGCGCCGCTTGCTTTAGCTGCAGCTGGTCTCGCTGCTGACTATTTAGCAACCATGCATATTGCAGATGAAGTCCCACTACGTGATATCGAAGAGATTGATGAGGCTGGACATCTGGTTTTAGATCAAACAACATTGAAGAATTTAGAATTAACCTCGACACTTGCCGGTGAATTTGAAGGAAGTCTGCTTTCAACCATGAATGCATGCCGAACCTCGATGGGTCGAAGGCTGTTGAAAACATGGATTCTTCGCCCTCTTTGCAACATTGAAGCAATCGGCGCTCGCCATGAAGCGGTGGGTTCACTTGCTCGTTCAGCACGCCGTCTTGAAGGGATAAGAGAGGCACTTCGCGGACTGAGGGATATGGAGAGGTTGGCAACTCAACTGGCTTACAACCGTTCAAATGGACGAGATTTACTTGCTGTATCCGATGCCTTGGAACGAATGCCAGCAATCATCAATCTTTGTAACGAAACTGAAAATCCCCTCCTTGCCCATCTTTCACATGAGTTAGATGCACTGAGTGACCTGGCCGAAGATATACGCCGGACACTTGTTGATGAACCACCTTTGAGTATTCGAGATGGGAAACTCATCCGTTCAGGACTTGATGCGACCATTGACGAATTACGGGGAACTTCGGCTTCAGGACATTCCTGGTTCAGCGATTTGGAATCGAAGTTGCGGATTGATTTGGAGGTTCCTTCGCTGAAGGTTAGGATGAATCGCCAAATTGGATGGTTTATTGAAGTGACGAAATCCAACGAAGCAAAAGTTCCTGAAGATTGGCGAAGAAAGCAACAAATGACCAACGGCTCTCGATATGTGACGGAGGAATTGACCAAGAGAGACGATTTACTCCTCACTGCAGATACCAAAGTCAAGGAATTGGAGTATCGAGCGTTTACTTCACTGCGTGAACGTTGCCGGATACATGCCCAAGCACTGGCAAATATTGCTGGTCGAGTGGCTGCTATCGATGTTCTCCAGTGCTTTGCCTCCATCGCTCGTTCCCGTTCATGGACTCGTCCTGAGTTGACCGAAGGTGAGCATCTCAAAGCAGATGGTGCCCGCCATCCTGCACTGGAGATGCAATCCGGGTTTGTCCCCAACGATATACAACTGCAAAAAAATCGTAAATTCTTGTTGATTACCGGCCCGAATATGGGTGGTAAATCGACCTATCTTCGGACGACTGCACTCCTGACAATTCTTGCTCAAACAGGTAGTTTTGTTCCGGCAAAAAAGGCGAGAATTGGACTGGTCGACCGAATATTTACCAGGGTTGGAGCAAGTGATGACTTACGCCGTGGTCGTTCAACCTTCATGATGGAAATGATTGAAGTTGCCCATATACTTCGAAGAGCAACGCCTCAATCCTTGGTTTTGCTTGATGAAATCGGGCGTGGGACATCGACTTTCGATGGATTGTCAATTGCTTGGTCGGTAACCGAAGACATCTGTAGAAGAATCGGCTCTCGAACCCTGTTTGCCACCCACTATCACCAATTGATTGGTTTAGAAGGTGAAGTCGATGGATTGGTCAATGTCCACGTTCAAGTGGCTCAGGCAGATGGTGAATTACGATTACTCCACACGGTTGCTGATGGACCATGTGATGACTCCTACGGTGTTCAAGTGGCTGCTTTAGCGGGTTTACCTCGAGCTGTCGTCGAGCGAGCAACTGACCTGCTGGCATTCCTTGAACAACAAGCCCATGGCGCCAAAGCAGGTGAATCAGGCACACCTTCTGCTCGGGCTCAAGGACAATCGAGTTTAATGGGTTATTTTGCCGCTGCAGCACTCACTCAGAAAAATGGGGCATCAGAACAGGTGCCAAATCTGAGTTCTGAACAGAAAGAAACACTCGATTACCTCTCGGATATCGATGCAGATGAACTTTCTCCACGTCAAGCACATGAAGCACTCTATAGACTAAAGAAAATGCTTGGAGGTGCAAATGATGCCTGAACCAAACCGAATTCAACAACTCGATGAAACGACGATCGGCCATATTGCAGCAGGCGAAGTTGTCGAACGACCGGCTCAAGTGGTCAAAGAATTACTAGAAAACAGCCTTGATGCTGGAGCAGCACACCTTGTCATAACTGTAGAACGAGGTGGTTTTGACCTCATTCGTATCGAAGATGATGGCGGCGGTATCGCTGAACAGGATTTGCGCTTAGCATTGGACCGACATGCCACATCTAAATTACAAAAGGTGGAAGACCTGAATTCGATTCATACGCTTGGTTTCCGCGGTGAGGCTTTAGCAAGTATTGGCATGGTTTCTCACCTCACAATTTCAAGTCGGCCTGAAGGAAAAGAAGGAAAATCTATTTCGATGAAAAATGGGGAAAAAGGCGCAGTCGAGCCTTTTGGCATGCAAAATGGCACACGTGTTGATGTCGAACACCTGTTCAGGAACACACCTGCTCGTTTGGCATTTCAGCGGCGCCCTGCCACAGAAAATGCCCGTATTGTCGATGTTGTGGTTGCTCATGCAATGGCCCATCAGATGACTGGTTTCCGTTTGCTTATCGATGAGCGTGTAATGTTGGATATCCCTCCGTCTGAATCGATGATGGATAGACTGTTCGACTTGCTCGGAGGACAAGTGGAAGCAATGCTTGAGATTCAATCCCCTGAAAGTGATGCGGAGGCTCCTGGTCAAGAACGATGGAGCGGGTGGATCAGTACGCCTGATATTACCCGTGGCAAGGGCGATGATATCCATATTCTCATCAATGAGCGACCAGTTGCTGCCGGGCCATTTTTGCAAGCCATTCGCAGAGGATATCGTACCCGTTTGATGCAAGGGAGACACCCTATTGCTGTTCTTTCGCTCACACTGCCGCCCGAAGAAGTCGATGTGAACGTCCATCCAACAAAGCGTGAAGTTCGCCTTCGACATTCATGGCGTGTACTTGAGCGACTCGAACGAGCCATC
The DNA here is from genome assembly GCA_009937025.1 of Methanobacteriota archaeon. Taxonomy (GTDB): domain Archaea; phylum Thermoplasmatota; class Poseidoniia; order Poseidoniales; family Poseidoniaceae; genus MGIIa-L1. The sequence goes on along the minus strand of JAACDG010000157.1, from coordinate 1,316 downwards.
GCCCATACACTCGAATCTGTTCCGACACAACCCGATGCTGCTGGAGGCATTCCTGGCCTTCAAGGACTTGGTATTCAGAAAGTGACCTCGATTCAAGAGCACCTTGCTGCTGCAACTCCTTCGGCCAATCCTTTGGATGCTGCTGCTGGTGCCCCTGCGCTTGTATTGCCTAAGGAATCCAAAATCGAAGCCCCGCCTGCTTGGGCTCTTGCCGCAGGTGCGCAATTGAACCTTCATGGGAAGGAAGCTGCTGAACCCGAATCGCCCGAAAAGAAACGCCCACAGTCAACTGCACCTGAAGCCCAAGAAACATTACCTGGAATGGATGAGAAACCGACTGCACCAGCACTCTCGCCAGCGGAACGTACACTTCACCGGCATGCGGGATGTGGACATCGACATTCACCAAGTGAAGAACAACCTTTGACTGGAATCGTCAATGAATTACCGGAGATGGAGCCCTTAGCACAATTCGCTGATTCGTATATCCTTGTCCAAGCAGAAGGTGAATTATTGCTGATTGACCAACATGCACTCCATGAACGGATTCGATACGAGAGATTACGAAACGATGAATCGCTTTGGGAAAGTCAAACAAAACTTGAACCAATTAAATTAGACCTCGATGCTCGCCAATCCGCACGTATGTCTGCAGCAGTTGATACTTTGAGTGAAGTTGGTTTCTCTCTGCAAGAAAAGAAACAGGGATGGGTCGTAGAGGCTGCACCACACCTCCTTGAAGGCCAAGAATTGGTTCCATTCCTGCTTGATTTGTTGCAAGATACTGCCGAAGATGGAGCGCCTCTGGAAACTGTTGACCGACGTAAAGATCACTTGGCCTTCCTCAATGCTTGTCGAGGAGCTGTCAAAGCAAATGAAAAATTGACCTTGCCCGAAATGCGAAGATTGGTCGAGGACATGAGGAGAATTACCAATCCATGGGCTTGCGTTCATGGGCGTCCGACTGCTCTACGGCTTCCATTGGATTCTCTCGACCATCATTTCGGTCGACATGGTTAATCGAGAAGTGATGGCGTAGTTGTCGCTTCAATTCCGATTCCTGCGCTCTGTAAACGCTGTAAAAAAGATTCATCAGCAACTTGGTGAAGTGTATGCCCAATGACTGAACCACCGGTCTTAGCTGCGAGAAGAACGGCGGTCATAAACAAGCGATGGTCTCCAAAAGTAGGTACTGGTTGGTCAGGTTTTTTGGGTTCTTGGTTCCCTTCAACTTCAATTCCATCATCGAGTAATGTCGCTTTTATCCCAAAAAAACTGAGCAGTTCAACCGTTCGAGATAAGCGGTTACTCTCCTT
>JAACDG010000156.1 GCA_009937025.1 Methanobacteriota archaeon | reverse complement strand
TCTGAATCCGGTCAAAACCTTTGTGATGAGACTGCAACATGCAACATCGAAATCACAATTACTGACACCCAAGTTGGAACAGTTATCGATACTTCGTCAGCAACAGCTGCTTGATTTCTTTTAGAAATTAAAACGAATTATAGAACAAATCACGTGTTTCTCTGAAACACGAGAGCCGCCCCTCCGTGGACTTCGGTCTGCGGGGGGGCCTTTTTTTTTTTTAATTTAAATCTGATTCAGCGAGCGCAGTACGAGTATCGCTGTGTTGTTCCCACATATGCAACGAACGCCCCCGCAGAGAATGCCAATGGGCGGCAAGCAAATGTTCCATTCCAGAAAACAACGTTCCAAGCGTAGCTAAGAATGGAATTTTTATTCCTTGCCGAACCAATAACCAGGCTGTCAAGAAACCGAGTTCAATCAATGCGAGGCTACCGTGCATGATGGCAAGAGGTCCGTTGGGCATTCCAGCAAGTCCAATGATGCTCCAACGCAGGACTGCAGCAAATCCGGCACCAGTGATTAATATCGGGGCGAGTAAATGGAAATGGGCCTCACGACGCAAGATTTTGGCAAAGGTTCCGAGTCGACGGTCGAACCATGACTTTCGATGACTGACAAGTAATCTCTGCAAACCCTGCCCCCGCCGAATCTTCTGACGCCGTTGTCCTTCTATCGAAGTTGGAGCTATATCTTCGAAGTAGATTTCACTGTCATGAATACTGCGTAATCCATTCAATCGAATTCCAGTAGCAATTTGGGCATCGTCAGCATTTGAATGTACATTGAGTTGTTCAGAAGAAAATCCTCTTTGTCTCCACATCATGCATGAACCTTCGAGGAATGGCGTTGAGTCATGAGCAGATTCTCCTTCCCGTAGCAGTTCGAACATTGAACGGTGTGAGCGTTCACTCGGCACGGATTGATGACGAAGGGCTCGAGCACCAACTGCGCCTATACTTGGATCGGCAAACCACCCTTGGAGTCGAGAGATGGCATTCGGAGGCAACATAGCATCAGCATCGGTCATGCAGATGAGCCCCTGATACTGTTGCGCTTCAAGCGAAGCAATCGCTTGTCGGACTGCTTCGGTCTTACCAAGGCGTTCTTGCATCTCCAGAACAGTTGTGCCATCAAATGCATCAGCGTGCTCTTTTATCCATGATTTCAAAAGAGGCACAGTGGAGTCTGTTGAAGCAGAATCGATGACAAGAAGTGAACAACGCATATTTTGAGCAGCAAGGTTTTCAAGTTTCTTTTTGAGAATCAGAGATTCATTCCAAACAGGTAAGAGTACCGTAACAGGAGGTAATTCTCCAGTTGATAATGGATATTCAATTGACTTTTTTCTCCATTGACCTACAGAGATTCGATGGATGAGAAAAGGTGCTAAAGCAGCAATACCAAAACCGACTTCAACCAAGGCCGGAATCCACACCATGACCGTTTCACAATCGCCCTCCCCTTGATATCTCCCCTTCTTTACAACGAAGAAAGGCTGATTTTAATGCGGAACTTCTTCATCCGATGGCTCAGAGGGTGAACCATGCCTAAGGTGCTCCACATCGGACCGTGCGACACCCCAGGGGGTATGGCAAACGTCATGCAAATCCTTGCAGAGCATCCACCCGAAGGCTGGGAAGCAGAACTTCTTTCATCCCACGTTACGGGCTCTCCATGGGCGAAATGGCGAGCATATAGGAAGGCGAGGAATACTCTGGTTCAGATGCTGAAAGGCCCAGCGCTACGCCCTGATGTTGTCCATCTTCACACAGCTGCTGACTGGTCGTGGTGGAGGAAACGTCGTTTTGCTCAACTGACTCACAAGGGAGGAGTGCCGAATATCGTTCACATCCATTCAGGTCAGTTTGATACATGGCTTGGGACTCCAGATTCAAAACGAAGTCGAGCATTGAAAACCTTTCTTCAAGCCAACAAAAGCCACACCGTTGTTCTCAGTAAGGAATGGAAACAGGTGTTAGAGCAATACATCGGGCCAGTTCATGCAATGAATAATCCAGTAGATGCAAACATTCGACCACGTTCTGTTGAGCGAGACCGATTTCATCTTCTTTTACTCGGAAGAAACGACCCTGTGAAAGGGCACAATTTTGGTATTCAAGTGAGTGAAAAGGTTCGAGAAGTATATCCACAACTCCAAGTTTCGATGACTGGAATATCGATAAGCCCTCATACATGGCTTTCTGCAAAAGGATGGATTGAGGAATCGGAAAAACTCCATTTGCTTCAAACAGCAACCCTTCTTCTGGTTCCATCTGCCTTTGAAGGTCAACCGTTGGTCGTTTTAGAGGCTCTTACTTGTGGTCTTC
>JAACDG010000025.1 GCA_009937025.1 Methanobacteriota archaeon | reverse complement strand
TCTGCGTTGTACATCTTGATGAGTGCGTCGTTGAGTGGATCAAATTGCATATCTTTCTCCTCCTTAATTCATTTTCTTGAAGCCAATTTCTGGAGCGACATCTCGGAAGCATTGTCGGCACAAGCGAAGCCCGTGTCGGCGTATCATTCCTCGGCGGCGTCCACAGCGTCGGCAACCATTGGTTCGGCCAATTCTTTCTCCGTGATCTCTTGCCATTTTCATTCCTCCATAATAGTGATGCCAAAGTTTTCTGTGAACCAGGCACGTGATCCAATTGCGCCTAAGCGATGGCCCATTCCGACCTCCCCCTTAGCCCGGCGTCGCCGACTGACTCGGTGGCCAGGTCGTTCAAGAACAACTGTAATGTCCATTCCAAAAATTCCAATGTCTGGGTCATATTTCTGACCTGGGAAATCGGTATAGTCTCGAATTCCGAAAGAAAGGTTACCTTCACGGTCGAAATTCCATGCTGGAATCATGTTTTCACGGACCCAGAAAGCATCGGTCAAGAATTTCTTGATGACTTCCTTGTTTCGCATGGTAGCTTTACATCCGATAGGTGCGCCTTGACGGACCTTCAAATCTCGGTTTTGAATACGACCAAGAGTACGTTGCGGTTTAACGCCGGTAACAAGTTCAAGAACATTCTCTGCATTGAGGAGGCGTTCTCCACCTTCACCGACACCGATATTGACGCTCACTTTCGTGATGCGGGGCATGGTCATTGGGTTAGCGGTCTCGCTCATTCAACCACCTCAGTATGTGGTAGTGCAGATGAACCGACTGCGAACACGTTCGAAGCAACTGTTCCGAATTCTTCAAACAAGACTTCGTTTGGCATACTTGAACGCTTGACATCGTATGATTTCATATCAGCAAAGCCACCAACGTGAGCACCGCCAATAAGGTAGCAGCGAACACCATCTTCGAACTTGATGTGCTCAAGAATATCTTGACTTGGCAAAGCAAGTTTAAGAGAACTTCCAGTGGAATATTCTGCAGCATCGTCGACAATGATGTTACGACCATCGTGAAGATTCAGTTGTGTCTTTCCACCCTTGATGGTGGATTTACTTTCGATTCGGCAAACTTTCCAGCCTGCTTCCTCAGAAGAAATAGTGCGGTAGCGAAGTCGGCCGTTGTGGTCAAGAACACATCGGTAATTGTTCTCACCAAGGGTGAGGACGTCCATAAGACCAACACCACGACGAACGTCTTTACAGACACGACCGTCGATAAGAGCATGACCATTGTGCAAAATGTGGCGGACTTCACGGGTTGAGCGTGCATATCCAAGAACATCTCGGATAACCAAACTAATTGGCATGCACAATTCGAGTGAATGAGATCCAGGTGTTGGGCGTGTTACCCAAATACTGGTCTTACGTGGAAGAGGCCAGCTTCGGGGCATGGCCAATCGCTTCAAGTGGTTACTGCTTCCCATCTTTTTCAACTCCTGTTACCGGTAAGTTGCTGAACACGCAACTTGTCTGTTTCGTCAAGTTTGACGACAACGACATTGGAAGAGTGGACCGGAACCGCCTCTTCTTTGTTATCGGCCTTGCTGGCCTTGGCACCTTCGATGTAAAGGCGGCCCTTTTCGGAATCAATACGGATGACTGGACCTGTCAATGGGTCGTCGCCACGCTTACCACCGTGTCGCTTGCCACCATTGGCAAGGTCTCCACGGGTTACACGAACGGTGTCGCCAACACGGACAGTGACGGTGCGAACACCATCAAATCGTGAATCAGGTTTGTCAAGTTGAAGGCGAGCGGAAATACGCTTACGCTTCTCATGCAGAGGAGCGTTGAAATGTGCCTTGCGTTGTTTGGTTGGTTTCATACTTTTTACCATAATCTCACCTCAAATAATTTGTTTTGCATTTGCTGCAATACGAGGCCATCGCTCTGCAGCCTCACGGGAAACTGGTCCCTTGATATCGGACCCTTGGACGTCACCTTTTTCGTTGGTGATGACACAAGCATTGTCTTCGAATTGAACCCAAGTTCCATCAACACGACGGAATGGTCGGCGTTGACGAATGATGACAGCGTTGAACATCTGTCGGCGGGTTTCTGGAGTTCCTTTCTTGACCGAAACCTTAGCCAAATCGCCAACACCACCAGCAGGATAACGACGGATTGTGTTACCAAGTTTGAGAATGTTAATGATTTGAACAACCTTTGCTCCGGTGTTGTCAGCAACATGTAGACGTGCTGCAGTTGGGAGACCACGGGTTTGTCGACCTGCAATTCCACGCATCAAGCCTCACCTCCTGAGTTTTCGATGACACAGAAAGAAATGGTCTTGGAAAGCGGACGGCATTCCATGATTTTCACGGAGTCGCCAACATTGACTTCACCAATACAAGCAGGCAAATGAGCAGAAACTGCACTTGTGCGCTTTTCAAATCGCTCATACTTGTCCATATAACGAACATTGTGTCGCTTGATTGTGATAGTTTTCTGCATACCAACGTTCGAAACGGTTCCTTCGAGCACTTGACCGCGCAAGCGAAGGGACCCATAGAACGGGCAGTTTGCATCTCCATCCCACTCGCCGGCGGGGTTTTTTACGTCAATTCCAATGTCTCGCATGGTATCAGGCCTTCCTGTATTTTCGATGGGTTCTGTCTTCTGGGCGCTGACCCACGAGTGCGCCTTGAATGACAACATCACTGTTGTCAATGGTGAATGTGATTGCGGCCTTGCCGAAGGTGACACGAGAGTCTCCTTCGAGAAGAACCAGAGTGTTTTTGGTTTCGTCAAGAACGATTCCAGAGCGCCCAATAAGGGTTGGGTCGCGGGAGTCAACGACGTTCAATGTCGTTCCAATCCAAGTGTTGTTGTAGATTTCCATATCATCGCACCTCCACATTGAATCCGTTATTTTTGAGTACGCCTGCTGCTTTCTTTTTGTGATCGCCTTGAAGTTCAATTGTTCGTCCTTTCACTGTTCCGCCTGCAGCACATTTGTTCTTGAGTAATTTTGCGAGTTGATTAATGTCAATAGCTGAGTCTTCAATACCTTCCACTTTTGTTACGATTTTTCCATAGCGTCTTCGGTCGGTTGATATGATGGCTTTTTGTTGTTCTTTGGCTATTTCTTGACATATGCAGAGGTCATCTGGGAGTCCGCATACATTACAAATAGCCGCCATTGTAGTCTTCTCCTTCTTGTATTCAATTTGTATTCATATGTGTCTTCAATCGAGCAATACTTCGGCGAGTTGCCTTGTATGCCCCAATGTTCGAAGGAGTTCCACCGAGTGCTTGCTCAGCACGAAGTTGAAGCAATTCTTCTTGAAGTTCGAGAAGTCGAGATTCACGAGCCTCTTGGCTCATCGAAGCGATTTCACGATTTGATACGTGGCTCATTCGCTCGCCTCCGCAGGTGCAGCAGCTTCTTCAGCCGCTTTTTGCTCAGCACGAATTCGGAGTTCTTCATCGGAGAAGATACTGATTTCGTGAGGTAGACGAGTTCCTGGTCGCATGATTTCGACAGTAACGCCAATGGTTCCAAGTTTCTTGACAGCAACCGCATATCCTTCGTCCATGTGTTGTAGAGCAGTTTCACCGCAATACTTGACGTGCCCAAGAATGAACTTCTGTGTTCTGTTTCGTGAACCAGTCAATTTACCTGCAACTGTAACGATGACACCACGAGCACCAGATTCCATAATGTTCTGAGCAGCACTGGCTCCAGCACGGCGGTAATACCAACCGCGCTCAAGAGCAGATGAGATTTTCTCAGCCATGACTTGTGCGTTAAGGGTAGCAGCCTTTCGGTCAACTTCTTCGACCTTGAGTTTCGGGTTTTCGATATTGAATTCCTCGTTGAGTCTCTTTTGAAGTTCGTTGATGATTTTTCCCTTGCGGCCAATGACCATACCTGGGCGTTCTGCGTGAACGGTTACTTCAGTTCCTTGAGGGGTTCGACGAATGACGAGGTCGCCAAAACCGGAACCCTTGGTGTTCTTCATCAAGAATTCCTTGACGAGCATGCGCTCGACGTTTCGGTTAACGATTGTTCGGAGAGTACTTTGTTTTCCAGCCATAATCAATCACCTCAGAAGTCGTCCTCCAACTCATCTTCTTGAACACTAAAGTCTTCAAGGAATATTTCGAGATTCACTTGGTAGTGATTCGAAGGAGTAGCTCGGCCACGTGCACGAGGGATGAATCCCTTACGGATTTGTCCACGGTGTGCTGCGATGTGTGTAATTTGCATTTCTTCAGGATCGACATCCTCGTATTGGTGTCGAGCGTTTTCCATTGCGCTTTGAATCAACTTAATGATAGCACGGGAACCCTTGACAGGATAACGACCAGGTCCGATTTTTCCTTTACGGTGTCCAACCATGGAAGGTCCTGTTCGGCGCTTCTTCTTGTTGCCACTACCGAGGCGGAATGGAACTGCTGCTGCCTTTCGACGAATATCTGCACGGTCTGAATCAATTTTAAGAACCTCATTGAGGAAAGCAATTGCTTCTCCAGCCTTCATGTTCTTGACATATCGGCAAATTTCGAAACAATGCTTGACGTGCATGTCCATGTTAACAGCACGAGCGGTTGCAAGTCGGCTACCTTGAAGCAATTGCGTGTATCCCTTTTGAGGATTCTCGCGACGCTTTGAACGGCGATCTAATTGTGTTTTTACCATACTTCACACCTCACTTTAGGGCCACGTGCTTCGACGACCGTGTTGCTCCGACACCAGGGCCGCTGTGTGCGACGCCTCTTCGGGTAATTGCGAATTCGCCAAGATAATGACCAATCATTTCTGGCTTAATCTCGACAGGAATGAAAGTCTGTCCACTGTAGACAGCGATGGTTTTTCCAACAAATTCTGGGAGGATAGGCATATCTCGACGATGTGTGCGAACAGTCTTGCCGTTCGAACGACGAACTCGGTTGAGGAAGTGTTCATTCTCTTCAGAGAAGCCACGGACCATCGAACGACGAGAACGAGATGAGAGCACTGTAGCAATAGATGTTGCAGACGGGTCATCTTCAGGAGGGAAGAGAGGCATGTTTGACAACTCTTCAACTGAATAACCACGGTAGGTGAATTCTTTCTTTATCCGACCAGTTGTTGTCGAAAGACGCTTACGTGCCTTACGTCGACTGGCTTTGGGGGTCATAAAGGACTTCTTCTTCTTACGTGCCATACATCATCACCTCAAATTTTCTTACCGCGACCTCGTCCAGTGCGGCTTGGTGCAATCAGACCGACCTTAGCACCTGGAGGGGTGCCTCGACCAACTGAGTTTGGACCGTGAACAGCTTGGTGGTTTCCACCACCGTGCGGGTGGTCAACAGGATTCATTGCAACACCGCTGACGTGAGGGAACAACTTTCCACGGGCCTTGGCCTTGTAGTAAGCAGCACCTGCAGTTCGCAGTGGCATCTCGTCTCGTCCATGTCCTGCAAGAACACCGATTGTTGCACGGCAGTTTGCAGGAAGTTCACGGAGTGAACCGGATGGCATTCGAACTCGAACTTTGTCGCCAATTCGTGCTTCAATGAAACACGAGTTGCCAGCAGCACGAGCGATTTTTCCTCCGTCGCCAGGACGAAGTTCAAGATTATTGATTGCAGTTCCTTCTGGAATATTACCAAGAGAGGTAATGTTACCTGGACGGAGCGCAGCGTTGTCGCCAATAGCGACACTGGAACCGACGGACAGACCTTCTGTTGCAACGACGAGTGTTGACTCGCCATCAGGCAACTTCATTCGAGCGAGTGGCGCTGAATGAACAGGACTGTGGAGGAGTTCAGTAATCTCGCCAACAACACCTTCAGTACGAGGCATGCGGTTCGCACCTGGGAACCGATGGCTAGCAACACGGTATCGTGGAGAGGAACCTTTTCGTTGTGCACGTATTCTCTTACCCATGATAAATCACCTCAGAATGCTCCCAAGCGCATTGCTGCGTCTTCTGCGTCATAACCTTCGGCAAGCTTGACGGAAGCGTGCTTGCCGTGTTTGGAATTTCGAACGTTGACTTTCGCCACTTCGACTTCGAAGATGGTTTCGACCGCACGTGCGATTTGATTTTTTGTGGCGCTACGATGGACAATGAATTCAAGACGGTCCTCGGTAGTACGAGCTTCCATCGATTTTTCAGTCAACCATGGTTGAATAATAATATCGTATGCATTCATAATGTTCACCTCAGTTGAGTGCCTCCACGGCATCTCTTGTAAAGACGGTCAATCGACCAATGTCGCCACCAGGCGCCAAGTCTTCAGCACACAGGTCACAAGCAGCAACCACATCGACACCTGGAAGGTTTCGAGCAGCTTGTGCTAAGCCTGACTTCTGTTTGACAACAAGAAGAATCGATTTTGGAGTTTTGTGGACACGTCCACGCATGGTTGCTTTACCAGCACGGATGTTTCGTCCATCACGAGCACGCATCAAATCATCTCCAAGACCAATTTCGTTGAAGATTGCAATAACCTTGCGAGTTGCAGAGCCGTGGTTGAAGGTTTCAATATTGAATTCCTCAGTCTTACCATCTCGGACCTCGACATAGTTGCCAAGAACGATTGGAAGGCTGGAGATATCTTCAGAGAAGCGGTGTCCACGGGAACTGACGGCCTCAACCGATGTGGTTGCAGCCAAAGCTGAATCACGGGCAAGACGACGTTCTTTGAGGTTGAGTTTTCGACCCCAGTTCTTTTCGACCTTTGGTCCATGAGCACGACGTCCACCCTTTGTATGTGGGTTTTGAGCAGCACGGCTTTGTCCGGTTCGGCGCATAATACGTGATACACCACGTCCCTTACCCCACCATTCGACGGAGTGCTTCATACCAGCCATTGGCGCACGCTTTCCAACATGGGCACGAGAACCGTATGGTTGACGTCGGTTTGCACGGCTTGAAGCCACTGCCAACTTGATTAAGTCAGTACGGAGTTCGGTTGAGAACGCTTCAGAGAGTGTAACCTTCTTCCCGTTTTCTACGGAAATTTCGAAATTCTCTTGGAGACGACCTGCATCGACTTCGTCTTGAACAACGGTGTTTGTAATATCGAGAACATTGACCTTCAACTTCAGACCCCCTGCTTAGATGATGTACTTACATAGGTAATTTCGTATGGTGGGAGATCCTTATCCGAACCACGTGTAGCATCACGGAAACGAATCAATCGCTTTGCCGGACCTGGAACACTACCCTTTACGAGAATGTAATCTGAATTGACTTCACCATAGTGGAGGAAACCACCTGCTGGAGAGATTGCATGGTCTTCAGGAGATGCAACACGAAGAATACGCTTGTTGTATTCTGTGCGTTGATGGTATCCTGTTTGACCACCTTGACGGATTGACTTTCGAACATATCCGTCTCCGAAAGCACCCATGTTACCGTGTTGTCGGCGTTTCTTGGAGTTCTTGTGAGATTGCAACTTACCACCGAATCGCTTGATGACACCTTGCCATCCGTATCCTTTGGTAACCGCAACGATATCGGTAAGACCGCCTTCATCGAAAGCATCAGCAAAAGAATATTCTTCTCCTAACTTTTCTTTCGCAAAGGTGAGTTTCTCGCCAATGGTTCCACCATCGAGACCGATTTCCATAATGTCTGGAGTTTTCGAAGGAAGACTGGAAACATTAGCAGGTTGAGTTGCTGCGATAAGACGAACTTCGACCAAATCAGCCTTTTCGAGGTTTTCGAAATGCTTGTCTGCGTCGTGTTCTTTGCGCTCTGGAAGGCGGTTGAAGAGGTCAGGGAATGCTTCACTGATTTGACTTGCGTCTGCCCATGCTTCACCAGCTGCTTGCTTGCCGTAAGCATTCATAGTGTAGCCACGAACGCCGAGAATTCGCATTTTCGGACATTCAACGACTGTAACTGGGACTCGAACTTCTTGTCCAGCAGAAAGGCTTCTTGGGTTTAAATCTCGAGCGAGAATATGAGTCATACCGGCTTTCCAACCAGCAAATCCTTGCATTCTCACTTCGCTCGCATCGGTTGTAGGCCACGATTTTACTAGACCAAATGGACGATTTGCACGCTTTCGCGGGCTAAATGCCATCGATCCTCTTCGTGGGTGACTTTTCTTTGCCATGTCGGATTCCTCCTGTGTTTTATACAACGCATTGGCCCCACCGTGGGGGGCATACGAGGGCTCTCTGGAAAGGAACAGCCGTGACACTGCGCCCCATTCCCACGAGCGGGGAATAAGACAGTAGGGGTCCTCGGGGGATGGCCCATTGTGTCTGGCTGCTCACCTTTGAGCAACCATGCGACTTACCTCCCGTATATGAGTGGTTCGGTCATGAAAAGAGGAGGAGTAGCGCGAATAGTCGTCATTTTCGGGGGGACTTTATCCTATCAAAAAAGCGGAATGGATGAAAATCAAAATGAAGAATGTACTTCAAGCCGTCGGGTTAATCCTTTCACTTTCACATGCAGGAGTCCACAGTATCCTTTTGAACCCTCGACTCGAAACTATCGTTATGGCAGTCGTAGTTCATCCTTATCTGAAGGACGGGGTCAACGCACGAGCCTACCAACTCTTGGCCTTGCGTAATGCCTTGGCTGCATCGACTTTGATGGTCATGCCAACCGGTTTTGGTAAAACCGCTGTCGAGTGGATGGCAATGGCAGAAGCCTTGCGGTTAAACAACGGTAAAATCCTCCTCATTGCACCAACGACAGGATTGGTAGAGCAACAACAACGAATGGCTCAAGAGATGTTAGACCTCGACCCTGAACTCATCAAAACCTACACCGGCGACACCGGCGTGGCAAAACGTCCCCCGATTTGGAAAGCCGCCCGAGTTCTTATGGCCACCTCGCAAGTTGTTCGAAACGATGCTGTAAACGGCTCTATCGACCTCTCAGAAGTAAGTTTACTGATTGTTGATGAAGCACATCATGGTACAGGAAAGCATGCCTATGCACAGGTAGGAAACTTGTATCGTGAAGCGCATGAACATGCACCACTTGTCTTGGGGGCAACAGCCAGCCCAGGTTCAACTGAGCAAAGCATCATGGAAGTTATTCGGACCTACGGTTTTGATTGCTTAGACGTCTCCAGAAAAGAAGACCCTTTGTTGCAACCGTTTGCGGTTGACATGAGTACTGTACCTCATCGGTTACCGCTTCCTGATGCACTACTCACACTCTTGCATCCACTCATAGCTCATTTTGAACAAGAAGCAAAACACCTGCAAGACCTTGGTTTCCTCTCACCGACGGCCCATATTTCTGGGAAAATGATTGATGAGGCCCAACGACGTGCAAGCCAAGCAATTCAGAACCGAGATGTTCGTGGCTATGATGCAGCTCGCCGCATTGGAGATTTGCGTCGAACACACATTCTCTTGGACCTCATCAAAACTCAAGGCATCAAGGCTGCGTTGGCATTCTTGAATCGTGCAGAAGAGGACGGTCGAACTGGTGAACGGACAACCAATCGGTTTGTAGCAAAACCAGCAGTGCACCAATTCCGTATCGCAGCAAAGGATATTCCGGAACTTCATCCAAAACCAAACTACGTTCTTCAACTGGTTGAAAAGCAAATTTCTGAACATCCGAACAGTAAGATCATTGTGTTTACAGAATATCGAGATACGGTTGAAAATATCGTTTCAATACTTGGCTCTATAGAAAATATTCAGGCAGACAGATTCATTGGTCAATCGGGGAAAGGTAAGCGAAAAGGTATGACGCAAAAACAACAACTTGAGCAATTGCGACGATTCCGAAAAGGTGAGATTAATGTCTTGGTCGCTACATCTGTTGGTGAAGAAGGATTGGATGTACCTGCTGCTGAACTCGTCATTCTCTACGAACCTGTACCAAGTGCTATTCGAGCGATTCAACGGCGAGGAAGAACGGCGAGGCAGCAGTCTGGAACCGTTCATACGTTGATTGCTGAAGGTTCCCGTGATGAGTATGTGAACATCGCTGCTGAAAAGCGTGAACTGCGCATGTATCGACTCTTACAGAGAATCCAAACACGAGGTTTACTTCCCTCTCGACCACCTCCAACCGACGAAGTGTTTGAGTTCTTTTCGATTAAAACGGAAACAGGTGAAATGAGTGTCCCAGACTTTCTCGAACAGCAACAGCGAAAGATTTTGGCTGAAACAAAATCGAGTGAGCCTCAAGAAGAGAAAATCGAGGTTGAAACACCAGAGGTACGTGGACCGCCGGTCATTGCACCTGCAGACCGTCGACACAGCCAACAAATGGGCTTGGAACAATTCACTCAAGCCTCGCAATCAAAACCAATCGCTGAAGAACCAAAGGAAGCACAAACTCTTCGCCAAGAATATCCTGCTCCAATTCTCGACGGACAAGCCCATCGGCACCAAGAGAACTTGTCTTCTGCCGCAGCCTCAGCAATCATCGAGGAGATGAAAGGAACGGTGCATGAAGGGGTGTCCATCACGCTTGACCATCGCGAATCATCCTCTACCTTAGGACCGTATTTGAGAAGTTTAGGCGTGAAGATTCAATTCAGCCATCTCTTGAATGGAGATATTCGAATATCTGAACGTATTCTGATTGAACGGAAAACTGCACGTGATTTAGTTCAATCATTAACCGATGGAAGATTGCTCCACCAATGCAGACGTTTGGTCGCTGCATCATCCAGACCGATGTTGCTCATTGAAATCGGTCAAGGGCATGGGCAGTTTGTGCACCCAGATGCTGTCCATGGTGCTCTTGCCCATGTAAGTCTCGACCTTGGTATACCAATCATGATGACGAAAAGTGCAGAAGAATCCGCCCATTTCCTTGCCGCTGCTGCCAAACGTGAACACGATATGATCGAGCGAATGGCGACTTCAGCACTCAAAAGAGCTGAACGTTTTGAGGACGAAAGAAGTCTTGAACGGGCAATTTCTGCGGCTGTTGCCGAAATCAAGGCACTTGAATTCGGTGAAAACATCGAGGCACCTTTGGCGAACCGTTGGACGACATTCCAAGCCTCAGAATCAGTTGAAGTGCTATCGGCGATACCTGGTATTGGAACAAAGAAGGCCGAAGCATTCATCCAGACGTTTTCCACTCTTTCCGGAGTATTTGCAGCCAGTGTCGAAGAACTGAGTGCTTGTGATGGTGTTGGAACTGCAAGTGCTCTTGCAGTTTTTGAGATGCTTCATGGATGATTATCCACCAATAAGCAGCGCACGGGTGCGAAGTTGAGCAAATCGGTCGGGATAATGGCCTAAGGCAAAAGCGACCAATTCAGCAAGATGAAGAATCGGCATTGTCGTATCTTTTCCTGCAACTTTTCCTGCCTTTGATTGATATGAATCAAGGTTTGAATGAGAGATAGTGCAGGCTGAAACAAGAATGTCTGCCCCATTGCTCTTGGCATCTGAAAGTACTGAAGCCGTCATTCGCATAACCGGTTTATTGATCGTTAACAATGCAGGTGCACCGACACTTTGACACTTCAAATCATATTCAACTGGAGTACCGCCCAATGCCGTAACGAGTTGTTCCATGTAGGTTGGCATAAACGGGTCATCCTCACCGCATGCACCTTGGCGTTGCATGTTTGGTCCGTAATAGGATGCTACGTTCAAACGGATTGGATTGATGACTGCGTCTCGGATTTTGTCAAGACCAATCTCTTCGACCAAGAAATGCAACAGGTGTCGTGATTGTGATTCACCCATGTATTCGATGCTCGAGGTTCGGGCAATGATATTGTTGACGTGATTGGCAAAACTGATGTCTTCACGGAATTCGTCGATGGTATCGCACATGATTCCATGACTTGTGGCGCATGTGGTCAATACATCGATGCCCTTGGATTCAGCCAATGCAAGATTACGTGCAACAAGGGCGTGTTGAAGTTTCGGAGAAGATTGTTTGATGATGTTGCCACCATCACTGCTGGCTTTTGGAAGTTCAATCAATTTAATTCCAAGTGTCTTGCACAGAGGTTGTATGCAATCTTCGACTTCCGAAGAGGCTGCTCGGGCGGTGTTTCCGGCATAGTATGCAATTTTTATAGCCATACAATCACCTCAGAACCTCTGGTCGATTTCATTGAACAAGTTGATGACTTCATGATGGGCAGCAACTTTGCTGTTAATCATGTTTGGAATCTTACCGATTCCTGCTGGTGGCGCCAAAAGAGCTTGGAGACTTCGGAATGGAGGTGCACCGGTTCGAGTGAATCCAAGTACCATTCGTGCTGACACACCGTCGAAAATATTGCTGAGAAGACCGACTGGGCCGAGTACTTGACGGTAGAGCGTTGTTTCATTGACGTTACCACTCCATTTGACACTTCGGCCATACCATTTGACTAAACGGCCATGGGGGCCAGTGTAGTTGGTTGAATTCAAGAGGGTGCCACGTGCGGCGTTCAATGCCTTTGAGGCTGTTCGTCCATCGGAACCATAGCGAGCGACAGAAGACAGGTCTGCTTCAGACCAAATGCCATGTTCACTTCCAATCGAATCGAGCAATTCATTTTGCTGTGCCTCTCCTGAGCGAGGGTCAATACTTCGAGACCATTGTTGGAGAAGAACGCCAGGTCCTTTGTAATCCGAATCATAGGCAAAGGTGTCCGACATCGATTGGAGTAACTGATAAGACACAACATCTGTCATAGCGTGAAGTGTTGCTGCAGTTGCTGCTTCCATAGTACCCAATGCACTGCCGTTGAGTAAGTTGTGTCCATCACGTGGGTCTGCACGCATCCATGGTTTACCAGCACTGCGCTGGGTTTCAAACGATGAATAGTCAACAATCAAATCACGAATGACTGGATAGCCTGGGAGAGGTTCGATCTTCAAAACTCCGCCTTCGTTCACCAAATCACTGATTTGAACCAAGTCAGCAAGAACAACTCGCCCATTCACTCTGATTCCAGAAGTTGGACTACCGTTTCCATTGCCACGACGGAATGCCAAACTGCCATCAACATCATGCTGAATAGCAACAAGAAGGTCTTCGACGGTTGCATGGCCAGGTATTGCACAGGAGATTGTATCCCAACCTGTGTCAGCAGCTGATGGACAATATCGGAATAAGGAAAGTGTGATGGATAACTCTTCTTGCGCCACAGGAGCAGGTGTATAATCTCCAGAAGCAACTTCTTCACCGGAACCAGAGCCGTATTCCTTCATTTCATCGAGAAGAACTTCCTGAAGTGTGCCAGAATCATCGACGCAAGCAATCATTGGAAGTGCTTCTGCAACCCATTGACCCCATGCAATATCAAAGTCAACATCGCACAATTGAATCGGATGTACTCTGCTTGCTCCAAGAGATTCATAGATCCCATCCCAGTCAAGTCCTGCCTTACAGTATTCATCGTAAGAGGTATCTCCAATCGCACAGATGCTAAAGGAGACTCCAGCGAGTGAGGGAGATTGAGTATTGACCGACTGCCACAATGTTTCTGCATTATCTGGCATTTCACCTTCTCCCCATGTTGAGGTGATGATGAGAGTTCGCTTGTGGTTTGCAAGAGAGGCAGGGTCAAATCCATCCATGTCATAAACGGTTGGAACCAAGCCATAATTCGTAGCCAACTTTGCTGTCTTTTCCGCAAGACCTGCAGCATTTCCAGTTTGAGAGCCGAAGAGAATAGCGATCGAACGGTCGCCACCGAAAAGCGCTTGCAGGGCTTCACTGCCACCCGTAGCAACGGCTGCGGCGGCTTGTGGTACTTCTGCGACTGCTTCAACAGGAGCGGCTTCTGTAACCGCTTCAGCGGCTCCATCACCTTGGAGTTCAAATTTGATGATTTCAACGGGACAAGCCTCAGCTGCTTCCAAAATCATTTCACCGTAATCGGCACCAGTAGTGCCCGACATAGCGGCTCCAATGACGTTTCGATCAAGTTGTCCATCGGTACGAACTGCTGCCAAAATTTTCGAAGTATCATCAGAAACAATAAACACTTCTGGACAGATATCTTGACATGCGTCGCAAGTGATGCAATCCTCTTCAATCCACACCTTTGCTACGATGGTCATGCAAATCACCCGTACTTACCTTGTCGTAAGCAAAGATTGCCACAATGAAGGGGGCTTTCAAGGTTCGCCTTTAACCGTGTGAAAGGAGGGTATCAATTAAGCGATAAAACAACGCCGAATTCAAGGTTTTCTTGATGCGAACTTCACATTTGGAAGTCGCCCATGCCGCCCATGTCGCCCATGCCGCCATCCATCGAAACGCCCTTAGATGAAATGACATCATCAATTCGTAGAATCATGATGGCTGTTTCGGTAGCGGACTGAATCGCTTGTTCGACCACACGCATTGGCTCAACAACATTTGCTTCCTTCATATCGACCACGCCACCATCATAAACATTGATTCCAGCATGTGATTGACCATCAGCATGTGCTTTGCGCAACTCAATAAGAGTGGTTACGGGGTCAAGACCTGCATTTTCAGCAAGGGTTCGAGGAATAATCTCAAGGGCTGAAGCAAAGGCTTCGATAGCCATTTGTTCTCGACCACCAACGGTTTCTGCGAATGTTCGAAGATCTCGTGAAAGAGCTGCCAATACACTGCCACCACCGGTGAGAACTGCACCATCTTCCCAAGCAACAGAAACTACGCCAACAGCGTCATCAAAGGCTCGGCGAATTTCATCGACAACGTGCTCGGTTCCACCTCGGAGAAGAACGGAGACTGATTTTGCTTCAGGGCATCCAGTAATGAAGGTCATATCGGATTCGCCAATCTTTCGTTCTTCCACTTTTGCAGCATGACCAAGGTCTTCCGCTGTGAGGTCGTCAAGATTGGTTACGATTCGACCTGCGGTCGCTTTTGAGAGTGCTTCCATATCGGATTTCTTGGCACGTCGAATAGCAAAGATTCCTGCTTTCGCCATGTAGTGTTGTGCCAATTCATCAATGCCTTTTTGACAAATCAAAACAGTGGCGCCAGAGGCTTGAATCTTTTCAACAAGACCACGGATGTAGTTTTCTTCTTCTTCAAGGAAAAGAGAAAGTTGGTTCGGGTCAGTAATTTGAATTTTAGCATCAACTTCAGTCTTTTTGACTTCGATAGCAGAATTGACAAGAGCGATTTTGGCATCGGCCATTGTTCGAGGCATTCCAGCATGAACACGTTCTTTGTCCAAAAGAATTCCATCGATGAGTGAAGAGTCCTTGATTGAGCCACCTTGTCGCTTTTCGACCTTGATGTCAGAAAGGTCAACAATGCGCTCATCATTTTCTATAATTCCAACAGCGTTGACGGCACGGACACAAATATCGGCCATGAAACTCTTGACGGCTCCTGCGGATTTGCCCGTAAGAGCGGTCTTGGCAACTTCCATCAATACCGAATCTTTATTCTCAGTGGAAATGCCGTGTGCTTCAAGCAATTCAACTGCCTTTTCAGCAGCCAAACGGAATCCTTCACAGATAACGGTTGGATGAACGTTTTGTTCGATGAGGTCTTCACTGCGCTTGAGTAATTCACCAGAGAGTACGACTGCAGAGGTTGTTCCATCGTAGCAGTGTTGTTCTTGTGTCTTTGCAACTTCGATAATCATCTTTGCAGCAGGATGGTCGATGTCCATTTCTTTGAGGATGGTTGCTCCATCATTGGTGATGACAACATCGCCCATCGAATCGACCAGCATCTTGTCCATTCCTTTTGGACCAAGGGTTGAACGAACTGCATCAGCAACTGCTTTTGCAGCGGCAATGTTGTTCGATTGAGCGGTTCGTCCACGTGTGCGTTGTGTTCCATCCTTCAAAATGAAGATTGGTGCTTGTCCATTTCCATACATGATAACGTCTCCGTTGCAACTTTGCCGAGGGCGAGTACGCCTTGAACCCTACGCTTGAATACCGTTGAAGTATCAAGCCTGTCCGTTTTGTTCAAGCCACATCTGTCCATAGACATTCCATTGGTCCATAGTCCAGCCTTCAGGCAATCCTGCAGCAGGCACCGGAGGTGCCGTTTCTGCAGTCCCAAGGTCTGGGGACGGAGCTGCCGGAGCAGGCGCCGCAGGAACTGGTGCAGGAGGCATAGCCGCCGGAGTTGGAGGCATTGATGAGAGGATATTTGGAACGGCCTTTGGAGGTTCGTAAGCCGCGCCACCAACAGGAACGGTTGGAGCCGCTGCAACTGCACCGTAGGTTGCTTCAACGCTACCTTCGTAACCTTCAGCGCCCCATCCACCGTAATCATCTTCTTCTTCAACTTCGGTAAGGATCTTGAAAATGACACCAATACCTACAAGGAAGACTGCAATGAATCCAACCCATATCAAGATAGATCCCATTTCGACACCTCCGGTTTCTGAATCTGCACCATCTCCTGAAACTTGGGCACCGGTTTTGATAAGTTGCAATTGCAGTGTTGTACTGGCCGCATCACTCACGGTTTGAGACTGAGCCCATAATGTGAGATTGGTGTAGAGAGAATCTTCACCAAGGTTGTTGAGAGTAGTTTTAGAAACTGTGAAGATAACTGTTACTTCACGTTCTTCCTCGACTTCAAGCGAAAAGGTACGGTCATTGGTCGCAATACGAGATTGAATCCAGTTCGAGGAGTCCCCATTATCCAAATTCATCGAAACCGATTGGGCAGTTGTGTATTGATTACGGACGATTACGGTCATCGACCAAGCCTCAGGTGGTTCAGCATCATCGACAACTAACATTTCTGTTGGAATGATTTTCAGCCAATTTTGAGAACCGACCAGATAGGTTGCTGAACCAGTTGCACTGATATTCGGGTCATTGACACTTGTTGCAATAACGCCCAATGGCAATTGTCCTTCAGTTCCATCGAGGAAGGAGAATCGAACGGATACGTTGTAACTTGCTCCGGTGGCAATTTCTGGAGTCTTACCATCATACAGATTGGTGTATTCTGCAACCATGCCTTCTGGAAGGTCAAACGACATGGTGAAGCGGTCAACGCTGTTTCCATCATTTCGAACTTCGAAGGCCATCGTTTGTGCTGATTCACCAGGAATATAGGATTGCTCAGCGTCTTCATCAGAGACATGCACGGCGGCAGTATCAAGAATATCAACAGTCATAGAAATCGAGGTGTGGACTGTTGGGTCATCTACACTGGTTGCTTTCACAGTTAGGCCATACAAACCAGGACTGAGACCAATCGGCATAGGAAGATTCAGTTGAATCATCGAAGTACCATCCCAAGCATCCATCATTGCTGTTTGGCTTGAAGCTAAGTTTGCACCGAGTTGCCAGTTTTGCTGGGTGAGGGATAAATCGTATTGTTCGTCATCGTTGCCAGTGTTTGCAATTGTGATGAAGACCTTTTGGCTGATACCATTCGCTGCACCTGAGAAATCTGTTTGTTCTGCACTCAAGGATACTTCTCGGAAAATTGGAACTTCGATGTTTCGAACCAAGACGTCATTACCAAACAATGCTCCACACGATGGGCAAGTTGCTCGCAAGTTGAAGGAAACGGTTCCTGGATTCGCCTGAGGTGCTGCAGAAATATTCAGTTGTAAATTGATACTGTTCCCACGCCCAACAAATACAGGATTGGATACTGGCGCACCTGTTTCGTTCACAACAAGAGCATTCCAATCATCTTCGGAGAAGGTTGTTGCTAAGTTAAACGAAGCATCTCTGTTACCTGAGTTTTGCAAACGGAATGGAACCAACCCATATTCGCCTGGTCCAAACGACCCGGCTTGTAATCCAACGGTTGACGAAATCGAAACTCCGTATTGTTCAGTCACGCCAACCGAAGAGGTAAAACGTGCTTTTTCACCAGAGTTTTGGCCCGAAGCATCCGTGAGCCATAATTCCCATGTCAATTGTTGAACATCAGCACCAGGTGGGATTGTGAGGTTCACCCAAAGGTCAATCGAGGCTCCACCTTGAATAGGTGGAATGAGAATACTTGTGTCGTGGTCTCCAACCAAAGTAGGATAGCCTGCAGCACTCATGTAAACCGCATCTTGGCGAATCATTGGGTTTGCTGGGTTCATCCATGACAAGTTCGAGATGTTTGAATCCGCACGAATCGTTGCTGGTGAATAGCCGTTATTGGTTACCTCGCAATAGAGAGATAAGATTGCACTTGGAGGTGCTGAATAACCATTCTCTGGTGCATCACATGAAATGTCCAAGGTGTATTCTTGCACTTTACGAATACCGAAATGAATCCAATCGTCGATATGGAACCCTTCAGATGCACCGCTGCTGTCGCTGCGCAAAACCATTCCCATCGAATATGAATTCCCTCCAAGGAATACATTTTGGTTGGTTACGTATGGGCTCTGAAGATAGGTTACTTGAGGGTCCCAACTGATACGAGTCCATTGGTCTGGTGCTTGGCTTGGATTTGCAGCACTGATATCATAAACAATTGATTCGTTAATGTTCTGTGAACCTGAACCCCTCCACATCTCGATGGAGACACTGTCGCCTGCAGCAACGCTTCCCCATGCTTGAACGTGGATTTGGGTTGAAATGTAATTTGAGGCATAGAAAATATTTCGACAAATCGCAGTTCCGTATGTATTGGACATTCCAGCATCAAGTTGAGCATTGGCTCCACAGTTTTGCCCGCTTTGAGATATGAAGGAATTTACCAAACGGTCATGTGCATTTGAAGGATAATTGTTGCCAGATGCTGCATTACCCCAATGTTTGGAGCCAACTGCTCCGCCGTCCAAAGCTTCCCATGAACCGGCTCCAACAGCATTTCCTCCATCGACTGGATAACGAGCAGAGATGAATGTAGAAGGTTCCAGGGTGTAGCCATCGAAAGGATCCTTCATGATAGCAATAGGAACTGTCTTTTCTAGGATATCGTTCTCATTACGGTCATCGCCATTGGAATCTTTGTCGACGATTGCCCGAAGAAGAAGACCACCAGAGAGGTCATTGGTAGAGGTGTTAAGAATCGAGTGAGCTGCAGTTGGCGTCCAAACGAAAAGTGCAGAATCACTTTGGCCACCAATGAGGTCACCTGAAGTCCAAGAGAATGTTTCCATAATATAGCCAATTGGATGGATAACCTGAATCATAGCAGCAGTGTCTTTTCCTGAGAAAGAACCTCCTCCACGCTGAACTTCCATCCCAATTTCAATGGTATCTCCTTCAAACAAATATTCGATGGTCGTGCCGTTGGATTGCGTCCACACTTCTGCAGAAGTACTTGCGTTTCCAAGTGTTAATTGAGTGACTCGGAAATCGTCATTTGCGCCACCACGTGCTTCAACAGCACTTGCAGGAGCGGCCATTCCCATGGCAAGAGTTTGTAGCAAAAGAAGGGCGACAAGAGTCAAAGGAGAGATACGACGCATAAGACCAACAGAACCTCCCAGTTTCATATGGCATATAGAGATGGCCTTTTGATGACCCCGTAGGGGTCAGAGGAAAAGAAGCGTTAATCTTTGGATTTTCTTAATCCTTTAATCGATGGTTGGTCGTATGTAGGTGATGAAATCGAGTCGGTGGCTGAGGAGATAATGTCCTCGGAATCACTCGTTTGGTCAAATAAATCACTGATGCCTTGAAATTCCAAATCTTCGGTTTCTATCGGTACAACATCGACGATTTCTCCTACGCGTTCTGCTTGTGAAATGCCTTCACCAAGCGAATTGACCACGCCGGGTGCTTGAGCTACTGTAGACGAACCGGTGACGACTGCACTCGCAGTTTGTACAGCAGCGGTGGCTTTCGAAGCAACAACTGTCGATGCCAGAACCGCTGCTGTCGTAGCAGTTGATACAGCAACACCAGCACTTTTCTTAAGTAATTTCGAGGTAGCGGATTGAGGCTTTTGCGAAGCAGGGCTCGGGCGGTGGTCATACATCCATTCGGGAGGGTCAGCCGAGCCCGCACCAAGTGCTGCAATCGTTGTAAAAGCGGCAAGTGGCATGACTGCCAATGCAGTAAGCAGGTCGAGGAATGAGGTTTCTGGTATCGCCCCAATCGACAGCGAAGATTCGAACAATTCCTTTTCCAAATTGATACTCAAATTGAGGTCAGGACCCATCCATCCGATGACTGCCACACTAGCAACTCGACCCAGAAGCCACAAGACAAGCACGGGTGCCAGCCAAGATAATTTGGTCATTGAGATGAGCCATTTTCGGGTGAAAGAGGCGATACCGATGTATTTTTCAGCGACACGTGGATAGATTTTCATGACCGATACCAGTCCAAAAATGTAGACCAACAAGGCAAGTTCGAGCCGTCGGTTCGGATGCATGATGGTATCTGGGATGATGAGAACCAAAATCAATGGAATTGTTGCCAACATGACTTGAAACGGAACAGCTAATAGAATAAGTCCACCGTGTGTTGAGAGAATGGTATGACCATCAACCCATCGTTCATGAGCAAGCACAGTCAATCTGCCGTGAGGGGAATTGGCATAGTTTTGACGCGAAATTCGACGAGAAGAAGCATCACCTCTCTCACGAGTTAGACCTAAGAAGCGAATCCATCCACCTTTCTCAATTACTCGTAGTGGTCGGAATCCACCAAGCGTTAAAGCCAACAGCAAGGCAATCATTCCATACATCAGTGAGGCTGCAACAATCCACGGCAGCATTTTCCAACCAAAAGTGATAGAGGCTTGGCCATTGGAATAAGATAATTGAAAGAAATAGGTAATGGAAAAAGCGACTAAAGGTGTGAGGAATACCTGACAAAAAGCAACGAACGTTAACCAAATACGTGGTATCAGCGTTTTGCGTCGCCGATATTGCCCCATGGTCGTCGCTGATTCATACCCACCTCAAAGATTGCCCTTGGGTTCAACCTAAAAGCGCCAATTTTGAAGGGCGGCCTTTTGGCCATCTTCACTCTTCTTCTTCAGGCATGGTGAGCATCGGATAGCCATCGCTCACTAAAAGGCGAAAGAAACCAAGCGGTCGACGTTCACTTCGCTTTCGCCCAAGGTCTGGCCGAGGCATGTTCGAGAGTTTCGTGTTACAATTGACGCATACGATTCCAGCAACTTGCCAATACGGGGAAGCCCAATTACAACAGCCACCTGATTCTTCTGCAAGGTTTGCCAAAATTTGCAACTCAAGCGCCATTTCTTTTGTCCAAGGGGGCGTTTGACCACCGATAAGAGATTGCAGACGGTTCAAGAGATACCAGCCACTTGCAATCCAAAGACCAAATCCGAATGCTGCGTTCCCCCACCGAACGGAGACAAGTCCAAGTATTAACGGAAGGAAAACTACAATCAGACCCATCCAGTAGAACATCCGCATATGAAGCACACGTTGGGTGAGGTATGGAGAAAGAGGAATCGCTTCGGGGTGACTTGGGAAACGTGTATTGAATCCCTTGGTCCGAGACATCAAGAGAAATGGAAATCGAGGTAACATATGGGCAATACACCCACCGATGAAGAAATATCCAACTCCGGTAAGAAAACTCATCGTTTCACCACGCACTAAGATTGCAGTCGTTGAAGCGTCTTTTCGACTTTGTCCATGCCTCGAGAAATATCTTCTTGACTGATGGTATAAGCAAAACGAAGATGGCCTTCCCCAGATGGGCCAAAAGCAGAACCTGGAGAACACAATACACCATCTTTGAGCAATTCTAAGGCGACTTCCTCGGAAGTCATGTTGGGGATTTCGACCTTCGGGAACACATAGATTGCTCCTTTGGGTTTGTGGCATTCTACGCCAGGCATAGCGTTTAGGCGCTCAACAATGAGGTCGCAACGTTGCTTGAACTCCGCAGAAAGAACATCTGGATAATCGCTTGCATGCTCCATGGCCGCAAGGATTGCATACTGCATTGCATCGTTTGAACATGCAGTAATGTAATATTGCATTTTGATGATTTGCTGCATCGCTTCAAGATTTGTAGATACGATATAACCCATTCTCCAACCGGTCATAGCGAAGGTTTTGGAAAAGGAATTGACCAAGAGTACTCGGTCATATCCAGTACCCATAAACGAAACGTGCTTACCATCGAAAACGATTCGGTCATAGACTTCATCTGAAATCAACCAAAGGTTATGTTTCTCTGCGAATTCAAGTAAATCATCGCGTTGATGTTCATCCAATGTCCCACCGGTGGGGTTGCTCGGAAAATTATACAGAATCGCCACTGTGTTATCATCGACCAACGCCTCTAAGTCCTCAACACGAGGAATAAACTCATTTTCAAAGAGACATGGATAGAAGCGAGCATCGCCTCCAGCAATCGAAACATCTGGGCCGTATAATGGGAAATAAGGTTCTGGTAACAAGACATTATCACCAGGATTTACAAGAGTCAAAAACAGATTGAGCAAAGCATTGGTTCCAGACATGGTGATGCAGACGTTGTTTTCGTCCATTCCGGTTTGGTATGCCTCCCAAGATTCTGCGATTTTCTTACGCAATGCAGGCATTCCTGCAGTGGTTGTGTATTTATTTCGTCCATCAAGCATAGCTTGGTGAAAGGCTTCAATCGCAACTGGAGGAGGTTGGAAATCGGGTTCTCCTAAACCAAAAGAGATGACATCCTCTCCTGCCAAATCAAACATCTTGCGAACACCCGTTGGCTGAATACTCAAAGCACGATCACTGAATGTC
>JAACDG010000003.1 GCA_009937025.1 Methanobacteriota archaeon | reverse complement strand
ATTGGTGCAGTCGATGAGGCTGGCCGATTCATCTATCCTGACCGATTGATTGCGTTACTTGCTGACGATGTTGTTGGCACTGAGGAAGGAAAAGACCTGCTGATTTACGATGTCAAGTGCTCGATGAACGTCGAGAAGGCGATTGTTGCTGCTGGTGGCCGACCGATGATGGCCAAGACCGGGCATTCGTTCATGAAGCGAGTCTTGGCTGAACATTCTGATGCTTTGATGGCTGCGGAAATGAGTGGCCACATATTCAT
The DNA here is from genome assembly GCA_009937025.1 of Methanobacteriota archaeon. GTDB lineage: Archaea > Thermoplasmatota > Poseidoniia > Poseidoniales > Poseidoniaceae > MGIIa-L1. Next base: position 1,794 of record JAACDG010000003.1, on the reverse strand, counting down.
GGCCGACCGAGGATGGTACGGTTTCGATTGTTCATTGTACAACGCTGCTCGAATTATCGAATTGTGGTCGCGCACCAACGGACTGACATTCAGTGAAGAATTGAATCGCTTGGCACCTAACTTGCCAACGACAGGTGAAGTCAAGGTGCCTTGTCCTGAAGAGAAGAAACTGGAAACTGTTGAAGCCATTCGTTTGGCCTTCGAAGACTATGATTCCTCAACCATAGATGGTGTGCGGGTTCGCTTCAATAACGACAGCACAGGTGAACAGATTGGATGGTACTTGGCACGGAAGTCAAACACAGAACCAATACTCGTGATGCGCGTCGAGGCGGTCGATGAAAAGGTACTGAAAGCCCTGCTGATGATGATTCAACAGCGAGTTTCACCGATCATCAACATCGATAAATTGCTTGGATAATCATTCAATTGAATCCCAGAAATTGGTGTTTCCTTCATCACTCGACTCTTTGACCGCTGACTGAATCTTGTCTGCTTCAGGCTCGGCTTCGCTCTCTGTCTCAGCGATTTGCTCTGTTTTTTGGTCAAGTGTATATTCGGGATTGAAGAGTGTCTTGAAAAATTCGAGGAGGCAAAAGAACGGGGGTAAAAGGGCAAGCCAAGCAAGACCAAAGCCGAATGGGAAAATCTTCCACCAATTGGTTGACCATTCCCCCCACGGCAGAAGTCCCCACGTAAACGGTAAGCAAATAAGCCAAAGAAAGGCCCAAATCATTGACGGATTAATGAAAAACAAAAGAGTCCATATTTTTTCTTTCCATTCATGTGTTACGTCTTTCGTTCTGTATGTGAAAATTATTCCAGCAAACACAAGAGGACCAACCGAAATACCAGACAATAAAACGGCGAGAAGTGCCCACCAAATTCCACCTGTGCTTACGTATCTTTCACAACGGTCGTATACAGTTATTTCACAATCATTAGGGTCAACTTGCCAGCCAGATTCAGTAGCAGCAGTATAGAATTCTTGCCAAAACCATTGAATGTTGAACACTGCGGTGTTGAGGAAAAACCAAACAACACCAATACTCAACCAAATCAAAATACTTCGGTTTCGGGAACTGAGTTCTTCTAAAGAACAGTCGTATTGACCGTAATTCATTTCAGAATGCAGATTCTCCCCCACAGACTGGGCTAAAGAGGGATGGATTTAGCCTTTCATGTGAATCAAAGTTCACTTTCATCAAAAGCAGGAGCGATGGTATAATCGAACACAATCAACTCAACAGAATATGTGACTTCTTCACCATCATCACTTCGCTCACATTGAGGTAATGCTGACACTTCATTTCCTGCTTCAGCGTCAACACTAATTTCCGCAGAATAAGAGCCTAATCCAGCACCCATCGAATCGATTTGTGAAATAATTTCAGATTCAGAAAGACCGGATACTGTTGCCCCTACCATCGAAGAATTGAACCATTCAACGGTGACATCATGTGTTCCTCCTCCACCGTTATTTTGACCCTCTGCAGTACCATTGAAGCCAGCATGCATTGCTGTTCCAGAAATCGTATCTGCGCCATCTTGACCGCCCGGGCATAATACTGGATTATTTCCACCGGATTCATCTTCGCCGTAGGACATCACGACTCGAACACCAACGATGTTCATATCTTCTGCACCATCGACGGCATCGGTATGAAGGTCGTCAATCATCAATGTCTCACCGTCTGCAATATACTCAATACCATCAGCGATTCCAACATAGGAAAGGTTGCCGTTGACGTTGTAATCTCCAACGCCACCCATAGCTCCACTTCCCGACGCATT
>JAACDG010000002.1 GCA_009937025.1 Methanobacteriota archaeon | reverse complement strand
TGGGCGTACCTGTCGATTGTTGTTCGATGATGTATCCTTCTTCATCAATGATTAAAACAACAGGAATTTGGCCTGTGCCGCCTGTGGTAAACAGGCGAACAGGGTCAGTTTGAGTACCGTCTTCAAGAATTGCTGCGGTAGTAGAGCCAATTCCTGTAGCATAATAAGGAACATGATAGGAACCTGATGAGTCATTGAGGTATGGTATGTCTTCGTTATACCAAGCCCCATAAGCGAAAATTTTCAGCGTTTTATTCGAAGCATTCGCCATCGATTGCCATGAATCCATTTCACCCTCAATGTGTCCTTGGACGGCATGACAATTACTGCAATCATGCGCCATCAAATCGAGAATAATGATGCTACCACGGTGTTCATCCAATGAAATCCAACCAGTCGAATTAGCCAAAGGTTCTTCAATGCCAGTGCGGTTCAGTGATTCAAATACTATATTTGGAATCGGGGCAGGTTCTGCATCTGATTGAAATATTTCATCCATGCTGTCAAACATTGAAAGTGCGGCAAAAGAGATGGTAACAAACATCACCGCAGAAATAGCAAACGCTTTCCAAGTTTCGGTCTGTTTGAACACACCAAAATCCACTTGTTGAAGCATTCCCATACCCTCACCAATTCTTTATATCACTTGAACATAATGGGGGCGTTCCTAAAGAATTGATGAAGGATGAACACAATGAGGTTAGGTTGAATTGGTGGGCTCGGAGAGAATCGAACTCTCGATCTTCGCCATGTGAAGGCGACATCATAACCCCTAGACCACGAGCCCTAAGGTAAACCGTCGTGAAGCCGCGCCGATATAAGGCTCCCCGTTGATTGAAATCAGCGATGAGCATTGAGGTGAACCATGCCGACTTCAAGGCGGTCATGCGTAGGATGCACTTCGATGAGATGAACGGGTACGCTGACGACTTCCGCTAATTCTTCGGCTAAGGAGAGTGGTAATTCGATGCGTTCGTGTTCCGCATTGTATCGAATCCAACCCTTTGCAACACCAAACTCAGCTAATAATTCAGCGACATCATCGGATGCATCCTCAAGTTTTGTCGGAATTGAACCAAACAGAATCGTATCATCATCACTCAAGACCTCATAGGGACGTAAATTTGCTTGACCTCTTCGTCGGAATCGAGCCCGTAATTGTCCAGCATCCTTATATCGCGCAGAACAAAACTTCAGATGAAAACTCATGTCTTTTGCAGCCTCTTTCAATCGTAAGGCCAATTCTGCGGAACCTTCTGCTGCTGCGGTGATTCCACCACTTAGATTGAATCCTCGGACATCCATGTTGTCCTGATTTCCAACCGTGATTTCCAATTCATTGAGGTTCAAGAATTCGACAGGAGAATCGTGTAATGCCTCAAGTAAAGCAAACAATTGTTGTTCTTTATCCGGCTCACAAGGCAATTCAATTCCAACATGGATGCCAGCATCAACACAGGCCTGAATAACGGGAAGATATTTGTCGAGAGTGCCATCTAAAAGATGGAAACGAATCTCATCTAATCCTGCCGAGCCAAAATCGGCTGCTCGGTCAACTTGGAATGGAATTGAAGTGTAGAGGTGAATGTGATGCTCTTTACCAAATGCCGCTTTAAGTTGAAGAACTGCTTCCAAAGATTTCTCCATATCCAGCATTGGGTCTCCGCCGGTAATCCCCGTGCCTGTGGCCCGCATAGCATGCCCCTCTTCGATGACGTCCTCCCAAGAAGAGCAACGGCGTTCATTTGCAAACATATCAGGAGATTCTCGCCGATTATCCGAAAGAGGACAATAATCGCAACCCCAATGGCACTTTCCAGTGACAAAGAGCACAAGCTTACTGCCATGCTGACATTGAACACACCCTTCGGCCTCACCGTCCTCCGCAGGGAGTATTTCAGTCGCCATTGGCAAAGACACAGTCATTGAACTCAAACACTCCTGTGGCCTTTGGGGTTTCAACTTCTCGCTCAATGAGACCTCTCATTGGGCAGAATGGGCTTTGTCGAGCAACCAACGATGAAAGCGATAATCTCCTGTCAGTTCAGGATGAAAGGTGAGTGCTAATCGTTGTCCATCGAGAACTCCAACCACTTCATCTCCAAAAGAAGCAATCGGTGTACATTCGATGTTTGATTGATCAAATCGAGGGGCGCGGATGAAAACTCCGTGGAATCGCGTTGAGTTCTCCTCTACTGTTTGCGTCCCAACAGGAAGGGGTTGATGGTTGAATTTATCTCGCTGAGCAGTGTCCAGAGAAACACGCTCTCCCGAAGGAGTGTCAAGTGAGATTTCCCCTTCTGCTTCAAAGGAATCGCGTTGTCGTCCCCAAGCATTACGAGAGATTGGAGCACGAAGAAACGGTGTTTGGTTTTCTCCAGGATTCGCGAGAAGAATCGCCCCCGCACAGGTTCCGAGAACAGGACGTTGCGGGTGTTGTTCCATCCAAGAAAAGAGCGCACTCAAGAGCGATTCACTTTGGCTGGCTTTTCGCATGGCAGTTGATTCACCACCTGGTAAAATGATGCAATCAAGCGATTCATCGACTTCGAGACTACTGCGTAATTCAACCACTTGAATCTCGATTTGAAGTTGTTGTGAAGCCGCACGCAGCGCTTCAGCATGCTCATGGCGAGCGCCTTGAAGCATCGCCAGTCCAACACGCACCATGGCGAAGGGTGGAAGCACTTCCCTAAGAGTTCGACGACAGCATAGTTAGGACTCAAAATCAACGAGGGACCTCATACATGGAGTTGAAGAACCTCCATGTGTTGCAACAACTAATGGACCTCAGTCAAGACTGTTTCCTCGTCCCCGGTCCTGTTCGCATGGGCGACCCTTGTCTCAAAGCACTCGGAACTCCCGTGATGACTGCACGCGGTAGTGAATACCGTGATGTCATGGCTCACCTCAATTCGGGATTGCGAAATGCCTTCAATTTGGCACCATCTGAGCCAGTTCGTGGCGTTCAATCTTGGGCTGGAGATGATGATTACAAAGTGGTCGTTGTATCCGGAAGTGGAACTGCCGCAATGGAGATGGTCATCGCAAATCGATTCCGCTCCAATGATTTAGTGCTCGTTCCAACCAACGGGAAATTTGGAGAACGTGTCGCAGAAATGTGCCAGCGGTTCTGTAACGTTAAACATCTGAAATATGAATGGGGACGAGCCTTTGATTTGTATGAACTTGAGCAACAACTCGAACGAGGGTGCTATGAATCGCTTCTCATCTGCCACAATGAAACCAGTACTGGCATTACTCAAGATGCTGCAGCTATTGCAGAAATGTGTGCACGGCACAACACTTCGTTTATTCTTGATGGAATCACTTCTGTTGGAGGAATGCCTGTTCATCCCACTGAATGGGATGCTGAGGCAGTGGTCGTAGGTGCCCAAAAATGTACAGCCGGTCCATCAGGTATCGCAGCAATTGCAATCAATTCGAAATTTATTGAACGTGTTCATGCGATTCGAGAACAGGATGATTCAAATCCAAATTATTACTTGGATTTAGTCGCTGCTCTGAAAAAAGGTGGAGATGACCAAACGCCTTGGACACCTGCGATCAATTTAGCCATGGGATGGGGAGCAGCACTTGAGGTCTTGAAAGATGAATCAAATACCGGCCGTTGGGAACGTTGTGAAAAGATGGCCAAGGGTGTTCGGAATCTCTTTTTGGACCTTGGGTTTGAATTGCTCGCCGATGCAGAGCAACGTAGCAATACAGTCACTGCAATCCTTTACCCAGAAGGGATTGACGATGCTTGGAGAACTCGGCTCAAGGAAGAGTACAATACACAAGTGATTGGAGCGCAAGACCATCTCAAAGGCAAAATGTTCCGTGTTGGTTCAATGGGTGAAACTCCCATGAGTGAGATGGTCGAGGGATGTAAACGTATGATTCACTGTTTCAATTCTTTTGACATGAATCTCTCTGATGTCGATATTCAATCGTATTTTGACTGAGGTTTCACTATGACCAGATACATCGTGTTGGGGCGTTTTCAACCCTTTCACATGGGACATCAGTATCTGGTTGAGTCAGCCTTCAACCATGTTGAAGAAGGAGACAAACTCGTACTTGCAATTGGTTCGAAACAGGCCGGCTGGGAGCCAAATAACCCATGGACTGCGGAAGAGCGAGAGGCGATGATTAGAGAATGGGCCCAACAATCGGACCTCACAGTTGAAATTGTTGCCATTGAAGACATCAACGACCCACCAAATTGGGTCTCACATGCTAGAGAAATTCATGGCGAAGGCGTTCTTGTCACCACCGATGATTCCACAGCAGAATTGTACCGCAATGCAGGGTTTGAAGTTCGGGAACCCGAGATGAACCAACGTGAATTGTTTGAGGGATGGCGGGTGCGCCAAACAGCAAAAATGCTCTCTACAGTCTACGATGATGAGGCGGTGCGTGAAGTACTTGGAGCAAGTATTCCCAAGTCGGTCATTGAGTGGCTGATTGAGAATGACGCTCTGTTTCGACTTTCAACGTTTGAAACTGGAGTGCATGCTGGATGATTACTTTTTGAAGAATTTCTTTTTCACTTCTTTCTTCATTTGTCCTTTCGCTATATCTTGGATTTTCTTTTCGGCTTTGGCTTTGATTCCACTTGCCACTCCAGAGAGTTTTTCCTTAGCGGCTTTTTTTACCGGCTTTGTGATTTCATCAACCACTTGGCGTTTGGCAGATTCTGCTGCAGACTTTGCAGCCTTCTTTGCAGCATTACCGGCAGCCCCTGCGGCTTTACCTGCGAGTTTTTTGACCATGTGTTGATGATTCCCTCGACACACATGAAACTTGCGGCTCATTCATCTGATGCGACAACAACACGTGCCGCTAAAAGAATGCGTTGTTTGTACATGTATCCAGATTCAAGAACGTCAACAACACTACCGGGAGGGAATGCATCAGACGCCGGAATGGTGGTAATCGCTTCCATTTTTGCAGGGTCAAAAGACTGATTTCTTGCTTCAATTGCTGAGACACCATCGGCTGAAAGTTCGTGCCACATCTTGTTTCGCAAAAGCCGTAAACCTTGAGCGACTGCTGAAGAATCGTCCTCGTCAAGGTTGTCCAACGCCCGGTCCACATCTCCAAGCACGGTGAGCATTCGTCGAGCAAGTCCCATTCCACTGTATTGAATGAGGTCGGCCTTTTCAGACATCAAACGTTTTCGAACATTTTGAATTTCAGCATCTTTGTAGGCGATTTCTTTCTCGGCTTTCTCAGCTCGGGCAAGCGCCTCTTCCAACGGGTCAAGTTCTTCGATTTCAATCGAATCCGCTAAATCAAGAGTATCCATTCCCTCTTCCACAACTGGAATGGAGTCATCCATTTCGGTGAGGTTTTCTTCAGGTTCTTCCGAAGGCACTTCATCACTCATCATGTTAGGCGTTACGGAAGTGGTCTTTGAACCCCTCGTTTAATCGAGAAGGTACTGTCGAAGATTCCAAGTGCCATGCCCCCACTGGTCAGCCTTCAAGTGTTCCCTCCCCAATATGGCAACAAGATGGGGGTCTGCGTTGCATAGGGTGATTGTGTAGACCAAGGCTCGTGTTGCTCGGTCGTGTGCTTCAAAAGTCGGAACAATTTTTGGGTCCTCATTTTCATCAAGAGTTTCACCGAGTTGTTTTCTGCGGTCCATCCAGTCCAAGCAAACCGATTCCGCAAATTCTTCTTCCGGTAGGCCGTTGAGAGACTGAATAAGTTCTTTCCATGTTGATTCGGCATACAGTTCAGTGCTGTCTGCAATTGTCCGTTTCAAGGCTACATCGAGATAGAGAAACGCTCGGCCTTCCCAAACTTCCCAAGCACCTGGACTTGCCCATGTCATCAGATGAAGCAAGCCCTGTGCCCCTTCAGGCAACAAACGCAAAATTTCCAGAACAGTACCAGTATGGTTGTGCTCAATCGAATCCATCCAATCAAGGAGTTCTGCTTCACAATCGATATCGTATGCTCGCTTTAATCGTCCATCATAGGTTGGTCTTTGATTGCGGAATGTTCCTTTTCCCATACCAGCATACAACTCGTCCCACGATTGTGATAGAAGCATTTTCAAACACGGTTCATCGACAAGCAACAGAACCATTTCGATGCCCATAACCGAATCCAATAGGCCGAGTGGTTTGATGTCATCGGCTGAGAAATCAAGAATTGAAAGCAGTCTATCCACTGATTCAAGAGAAGAGCATTCAAGAAGAACGGTTGACCCGAGGCACATGGGGCTTCGATGTGGCGACAATAAAGGAGCAGATCGAATTGATCCGCGTCGAGATTGACAAGACTCAAAAAAACAAGGCGACCAATGCCCATATAGGGAAACTTAAAGCAAAAATTGCTCAGTTGGAAATCAAGGAAGAAAAAGCTCATGCTCACTCCAAAGCCAGTGGTGGAGGAAAAGGGTTTGAAGTCAAAAAGTCTGGAGATGCAACCGTTGCTTTGGTTGGTTTCCCCTCCGTAGGAAAATCAACACTCATTTCAAAAGTGACAGATGCACACTCTGAAGTTGCTGGTTATGCCTTCACTACGTTAACCTGTATCCCTGGTGTAATGGAGCATCGTGGAGCTAAAATTCAGATTTTGGATTTGCCCGGTCTCATTAAGGGGGCTGCTGAAGGAAAGGGTCGAGGGCGAGAAATCCTCAACGTGATTCGCAGTGCCGATATGGTCCTCTATATTGTCGACCCATTCCAAGATGCTCACTTCAATGTCCTTCACCGTGAATTGCATAACGCTGGCCTGCGACTCAATGAAACAAAACCGCCCGTGTTCATCAAACGCACTGAACGCGGTGGAATCGATGTTCGAACAACCGTTGAACAAACGCACCTTTCAGATGGAGAAATGAGTGAAATTATTCGTTCCTTTGGTTATACTTCAGCAATTGTAACGCTTCGAAATGATACGACTGCAGAGCAAATTGTCGATTGTTTGGCAGAAAACAGAATCTATGAAAAAGCAGTCATTGCCATCAATAAAATCGATATTGCTACTGAAGAAGACTTGGTTCGTTCACGTAAATCTCTTCCCGAAAATTGGCCAGTTATGCGAATCTCTGCTTTCAAAGACATTGGATTAGATGAACTAAAGGATTTCATTTACGATAACCTTGGCTTCATGAGAGTTTTCCTCAAACCTCAGGGGCAAGAAGCAGACCTTGAGGAACCTCTTATTGTCAAAGATGACTCAACGGTACAGCATATCTGTAACAAATTACACAGAGACTTTGTTCGGAAATTCCGCTATGCTCGTGTCAAAGGTCCAAGTGCAAAATTCGATTGGCAACGTGTTGGCTTAGACCATCTTCTCAAAGATGGTGATTTGGTTACCATCGTTGTTCGCCGATGATTAATCCCAAATGCCCATGTCCATTCGGGCATCTTCGGTTGCATGTATCTTTGGGTCCCATCGCGGGGACCAAACCAGATTAATATGGACACTTTCAAGCCCTTCAGTTTGTAAAGCTGCTCGGTGTGCTGCAGCCATAATCTCTGGTGCAGCAGGACAACCCGGAGAGGTAAGTGTCAAATCTATTTCTGCATGGAGTATTTCCTCTTTCTGCTCGAAACGAACATCATAAACCAAGCCCAATTCTACAATTGAGAGTTCCAGTTCAGGGTCTTCTACTTCATCTAATTGAGTCATCACATCTTGCTTTTCAACCATTCAAACACCTCACATAAATCGACGTATGTCTTTCATCACCTTGTCGAACATGTTCCGAAAACCATTGGAACGACTTGGGGAGAGTGAATTAAGAATTCCCATTTCTTCTGCGAAATCAGGGGAGAGAAGCAATGCCTGGGCTGGTGCACTGCCATTGATTGCGATGGTCAAAATGCCCATCAAACCTTGAACCAGTTTTGCATCAGCACCAGAATGAAGCAGAACCTTGCCATCTGCTAATTCGACATGCACATGTGCTTCGGATTGGCAACCTTGTACTTTTGATTCGTTGCTCCATTGTTCGGGAGGATAAGGGATGACTTCATCAGCCATGTCAAACACCATCTCGAGGCGTTCCATTTTATCATCAATATCCTGGAACTCTTCGATCAATTCAGCGAGTTCTTCTGGATACGTCATCCGAATCTCTCCGTTATTTCTTTTAATTGTTCGATAAAGAGTTGTGCCTCATCCATGGTATTGTAGAGATAAAATGAGGCCCGAACCGTACCTGATATCCCTAATCGATGAAGCAAAGGTTGAGCGCAATGGTGTCCAGTGCGAACTGCAAAACCACGTGAATCAAACAGGTGAGCTAAATCTTCACTGTGGATTTTTGGATGAAGAAAAGAAACGACTGCACTGTCTCCCTCCTCATGTCGCCCATAGACTGACATTCCCATCGAACGTAATTGTTCTGCTACCCAACGAGCAATCTTAATCAAACGTTGATGTTCTTTCTTCAAATCGAGTTTCGACATCCATTCTAGTGCCGCAGACCAGCCAACTGCTTCGGCGATTTTAGGCGTACCTGCTTCGAATTTGTGTTCATCGGTTTGATAGGTCGAACCCTCAACCGTAACGGTCTCAATCATATCGCCCCCACCCATGAAAGGTTGCATTTTTTCAAACACCTCAGGTTCGATGAGAAGGGCTCCGATTCCAGTAGGGCCACACATTTTATGTGCAGAGAAAGCCATGAAATCAGCCCCGAAATCTTGGAAATCAATACGCTCATGTGGGACACCTTGAGCGGCATCAACCAAGACTAAAGCATCGTTGTCATGGGCCATTTGAATTATCTGTTCTAATGGATTTCGAACACCTAAGACATTGGAAGTGTGAACGACACAGACAAGTTTAGCGCCTTCCAAAGATGCCGCATAGACTTCCATGTCAAGTGTGAAATCTTCAAGAACTGGGACATATCTCAATTCAACGTTTCGCTCTTCAGCAAGCATTTGCCAAGGGACAATATCGGAATGGTGTTCCATTTCAGTCAAGACAATGACGTCGCCTGCAGAAAGGTTTGCTCGTCCCCAAGAATGAGCGACCAGATTAATTGCTTCGGTTGTGCCACTTGTCAAAACAACTCGTTCAGCGTTAAACCACTCTTTCAACTGGTGGCGGCATTTTTCATACCCTTCAGTTGCTTCTCCAGCAAGTGTGTGAACTGCCCGGTGGACATTTGCATTGGAAGAAGTATAGTATTCATTCATTGCATCCAATACAATTTGTGGCTTCTGGGTAGTTGCCGCATTATCGAGATAAATCAATGGAAAACCATTGACTTCACGTTTGAGAATTGGAAAGTCATCACGGATAGACATATTATCACCTTTTCAATTCACATTCAAGATGAACAGTCAATCGTGTTCGCATTTCTTCGATGAGGTATTTATTGGTAAGGTTTGAAAATGCATTAAGGAGAAAACCGTTGACAATTAGGGCTTGTGCTTCTCCAGGATTCAAGCCTCTCGACATGAGATAATGCATTTGGTCTCGGTCGACGGGGGCACTTGCAGCACCGTGAGCCGCAGAAACATCGTCAGCCAGAACCTCCAGTTCCGGAATCGCCTCTGCTCTTGCTTTTTCTGAAAGAAGAAGATTGCGGAATATTTGTGATGCGTCAGATTTGTTCGCACCTTCGACAATTGTAAGAAGGCCTGTGCCAATAAAGTGGCTGCTACCTGCGCATGCTGAATTCATCACTAAATCAGAATTTGTATGCCCATGGAGATGGTGGATTTCGACATGCTCATCGTCATGTCGTGCGCCGACCGCATTGACAGTAATCGATTGCCGGATTGATGCACCAGTTCCATTCAAAGTGCTACGTAAATCGGATTTACACCGGAATCCACCAACAGAAAGCGTTGCATGTTCAAGTTCAGCATCACGTTCGACGACCCAATCTTCACATCGGAGGAATTTGGTATTCGAATCAAGTTCATTGATGAAGCCGAAAGAAAGTTGAGCATTCGGATGAATGTTGCCTGTGATGTGAAGACCAACCCATTCAGGTTCACCCGAGATGTGAATAAAAACAACTGCTGAATCTTTGACTTCAAGTTCCAAATGTCCTACAGCAATATGTCCTGATGCTCGAGCATTGATATGGATAGGTTCCGATTCACCCGAGATGACCATGCGGTGATAAGAACCACCGGCTGCATGCAAAAAAGACCGGGCAATATCATCAAAGGTATCTGCTGGTTGAGATGTTGTTTCAAATGCTTCACATCCTTCACGTGAAAAAAGTACATGGTCAGCATTCGGCACTTCATCAATTGCACCAGGATGTATTCGAGGCCAAGGAGTGTAGCGCCACAAATGTTCTGAACGAGGTGGGATTGCCATCTGCAGGTAATTCATCCAATGGAACCCTCCATTTCCAATTCGATTAATTTGTTCAGTTCGACTGCGTATTCCATAGGTAGTTCTCTTGTGAATGGTTCAAAGAATCCATTAACAATCAATCCCATTGCTTCATCTTCTGTAAATCCACGACTCATGAGATAGAACAGTTGGTCACTCGATACTTTGGAAACACTCGCTTCGTGTTCCAAATCAGAAGTTGAATTTCCAATCTCCATTGTAGGGTAAGTGTCCGAGCGTGAGTGTTCATCGAGAATAAGAGCATCACAAACTACCTTTGAACGGCAACCTGTTGACTTTGGAGAGACTTGTAACAACCCTCGGTAGGAAGAGCGGCCACCGTTTTTCGAAATGGATTTTGAAAGAATATTGGATGTCGTGTTCGAAGCGAGATGATGGACTTTCGCACCCGTATCTTGATGCTGTCCTTCTCCAGCATAAGCGACTGAGATGACTTCTGCGTGAGCACCTTGGCCCTTGAGAAGAACGGAGGGGTACTTCATAGTCAATTTTGAACCAATGTTCCCATCAACCCATTCGATAGTTGCATCTTTGTGTGCAACGGCACGCTTGGTCACGAGGTTGTAGACATTGCTCGACCAGTTTTGAACGGTCGAATAACGAATTTTTGCTCCTTCCATTGCGATGAGTTCAACGACGGCAGAATGCAGTGAATCGGTCGAATAACTTGGAGCAGTACATCCCTCAACATAGTGGACGGTGCTTCCTTCATCAGCGATTATGAGCGTTCGTTCGAATTGACCCATGTTCTTGGCATTGATTCGGAAATACGCTTGAACAGGCATCTCAACACTCACACCTTTTGGAATGTAAAGGAATGAACCACCCGACCAAACAGCGGTATTGAGTGCAGAGAATTTATTATCGCTATGTGGAACAACTGTACCAAAATACTTCTTGACAATCTCAGGGTATTGTTTGAGTCCAGAATCCATATCTAGGAATATGACTCCTTGTTCTTCCAAATCTTCCCGTATCGAGTGATACACTGCTTCAGATTCATATTGAGCAGTTACTCCACCCAACCATTTTTGTTCAGCCTCTGGAATCCCAAGACGGTTGCACGTATTCTTGATGTCGTCAGGAACGTCGTCCCACGATTTTTCCGTTTTATCGGAGGAGCGCAAGAAGTAGATGATGTTTTCAAAATCAATCGTGTTGAGCAGAGAACAATTTCCCCAATCTGGCATTACGCGCTCAACAAAGTGTCGGTAGGCTTTGACTCGAATATTCGTCATCCATTCAGGTTCGTCTTTGAGTTCAGAAATATCCCGAACGACTTGTTCAGAAAGTCCCTTGTCAAAACGAATCGTTGAATCCTCAGGGTCGTGAAAACCATAGCGATAATCGCCAATAATATCTTTTGCTTCATCTGCCATTTCAACACCTCAAGCAGTTACATCAAGCCAGTCATAGCCTCGGTCTTCAAGTTTTAGTGCCAGTTCTGGCCCTCCGGTTTGAACGATTGTACCGTCGATCATTGCGTGAACAAAGTGGGGTTTCACCAAATCCAATAATCGCTGATAATGAGTAATGATAAGACATGCCGAATCAACAGCAACTTGGTTAATTCCTTTCGCTACAATTCGTAATGCATCGATGTCAAGGCCTGAATCGGTTTCATCCAAGAGTGCAAGGTTTGGTTGCAGTAAAAGCATTTGTAATATCTCGAGCCGTTTCTTCTCCCCACCACTGAATCCATCATTGACATATCGTGATAGGAAACTTTTGTCCATCGATAATTGGTCCATTGCCGCAGTTAATTCTTTGCGGAATTCGCGGCCCTTAGGTGGCTCATCGCGAACCGAAGTAACGGATTTCTTGAGAAAGGTACCGACTTGGACACCAGGAATCACAGCTGGATATTGGAATGAAAGAAACATACCTGCTCGAGCACGTTCAAAAACCGCAAGTTCTTCCAGTGGTTGACCTTGATAAAAAATGCTACCTTCTGTAATCACATAGGCTGGATGGCCCATCACAACATTGGCTAAAGTCGACTTTCCTGCACCATTCCGGCCCATTATTGCATGGATTTCACCGCGGCAAATAGTGAGGTTAACACCTTTGAGAATTGGTGTACCTTCCACTTCGACATGGAGGTTTTCAATCCGCAAGATCTCCTCCGACATCACCCTCACCCAATTACCCCTCGCGGAACTCCTTTATGAAGTGGTGTAATCAGAGTCAAGACCGCTAACAGCGAGGATACCACCCCAATACTATAATTGAAGAAGAAGAGTGAGGAGGGTTGGGCATGACCGGCGACGACCTCGTGGCGAAATATGCAGCGGAAGCAAAGGCGGCAATGTCTGCTGAAGCCAGCCGTCGTGTCAAGGAGATGACTGACCCAGTCGAAGAGGAACGTCTGCGCTCCTCATCCTTGCTACCGTTCATTGGAACCGGTGATTTTGTTCCTGCTTTGCTCTCGCGTTTAGGTGATGTTCGAGCGGCCCTTGATGGCCATGGTGGAGGTATTGCGGTTTCTGGACTTGATTGGGGCGAAGGCGATTCTTCCGAACTTGACCTCATCTTGGATTTGACGGGTGCATGTCTCTCATGCGGTGCGGCACCTGGAACACTTGAAGGCGTCAAAACAGATTTGGAAGCAGATAAAGAAATATGCCGTATACGGTTTTCTTCTGCCTTGCTCGACACATTTGATGAGTTGGGGCGGGAATTCATTTTGGCTCATGGTGCCGTTGAGTTTGTTTGAATGGTTTCTCTCGTTTGAATGGATGGGTTGAAAGACACGAAGCGAAGGGTGAGTCGTATGGGAGCATGGAAAGAGGGCCGCCGAGAAGACCCTACACCTTGTCGTGAGGTTGACCGGGGGTTGTTCGAAATTACGGCCAGAGATGGACGAGGACGATTAGGTCGCTTGCACACAGAACACGGAATTCTTGAAACCCCTGCTCTTTTACCTGTTATCAATCCAAACATCAGAACCATTGAACCCCGTGAAATGTGGGACCGGTATGGAATCGGGGCATTGAGTACCAATTCATACATTATTTGGAAGCATGAAGGCCTCAAAGATGTTGCAACCTCTGACGGCGTCCACACCCTTCTGGATTACCCTGGCGTCATCATGACCGATTCTGGAACATTTCAAGCATATGTCTACGGTGATGTTGAAGTGGGTGTCGAAGAAATTGTAGAATTTCAGCGAAGTATAGGTGTCGATATTGCGACAATGCTCGATGTATTTTCACGCCCAGACATGACAGAAGAACAAGTTGCACAATGTGTGCAAGAAACTCTTGAACGCGCACCGGCAAGTATCGCCGCTTCAGGGACAACAATGCTCAATGGACCGATACAGGGTGGATTGTTCAAACAACTCCGTACGCAGTCTGCTCAAGGCATGGGAGAATTTGATTTTGCCATTCACCCAATCGGCGGCATTGTTCCAGTCATGGAGCGACACCTGTACAAGGATTATGCAAAAATAATGTTGGCATCTATCCCATACCTCCCTTCGAACCGCCCAGTCCATATGTTCGGATGCGGCCATCCAATGTTATTCCCGATGTCCATTGCTTTGGGCGCTGATTTGTTCGATTCTGCAGCTTATGCACTCTTCGCTCGCGATGGGCGATTGCTAACGCCTTGGGGAACGCAAAAAATTGCGACCATGGTAGAATGGCCGGAACGCATGCCATGTGTCGCTCATCTCACACCTGCAGAGGTAAGAGAAATGGAGAAGAAGGACAAAATTGCTCTCTTAGCACGATATAATCTCGAGGTTACTTTAGCTGAACTCGACCGATGTAAACAAGCAATACGCGATGGCACTCTCTGGCGATTAACCGAGCGTCGAAGTCATCAGCACCCCGCACTTAGAGAGGCTTTTTTGTGGCTCTCTACAAATCCTCATAACAAGAAACTCGATTTACAATTTTTAGAAGATTTAGTCCTTGATGACCGCGATGCGGCCCGAGATAGAGATGTAAACGCAGGAAAATGGGAACATGCTTGGAATTGGATTGTTGATTCACAAGAATCGCCTCGAAAAGGTGGAGAACCTTGGGGGGGAGAAGATACCAATTCCAGACCCCATGTCCATGCAGCACAATCTGCTTTGAAACTCCATTGGAGACCTCAAAACCGAGAAGGAAAAGGAAAGGAAGAAGTGCTGGTCGCCTACGGTACTTCAGGCCCTTGGCGTGAACGATTAAGCGACCTCATGGCTCGGCTTGAACATCATTGCCCAGGTTTGGAAGTCATGATTCAAACTCCAATTGGCCTCCTTCCTTATTCGTTAGAAGACCTCAATCCATTTACGCACATCGATGGACCTCAATGGCTTTGGCGTCGACGCCCAAACCCGCTTTCGGTTCGAGAAGAACTCAAACACTTCGGTATGGGTGAACGTCGCGTTATTCTTGTGGATTTACTTGGTGATGGCATTCAATCTCGTGCCATCGATGCTTTGTTTGACGCTGGTGTTTTTGATGGTGAATCAGATTCTGATGTTCGTCTTCAACCATTGGATAAAGAGCAACGTGATGAAGCAAAACTTCGTCTGCAGAGAAGGCACGTCGCTGATAAAATGGTTCTCTTGCTCAATTTGGAACGGGAGACCGTCGATGACATGTTGAACGATTCAACGTTTGTTGTCAATCGCTTGGGACGAGTGAAGAACGCAATACTCTCGAATGGCACGCACATTGTAAGTCCTCGATTGACTGATGGAGGATTGTCAATTACCGATGGAGGTGCTCTTGAAATTCATGCTCAAAGGACGATTCCACTTCCACACGGATTTGAAGCAATTGAAAATCAAAGTTCTGTTTCAATGGGTCCAGCTTGGGTTGTCCTCGACGAGGATGCAGAACCTTTCGTCCGACAAGGCCGAAATGTGTTCCATGGATTTATTCTTGGATGCGATTCATGGATTTCACCTGGAGATACCTGCTTGCTGGTCAATCTAAAAGGCGAACTTCTTGGTCATGGAATATCTCAATGCACACCTGCTGATATGCAATTTTTCCGGAAAGGCGTGGCTGTGAAAACTCGTGGCGGAATTAAAGAAGATTCTGTTTGAATACACATCATTCCGAGGTATACTTCAAAGGGCGTCTTGATTCTCTTTAAATTAAGGGGGAGTAGTGTGGCAGACGACCTTATCATCAAAACCACAAATTTGACCAAATCATATGGTCCCCATGTGGCATTGAATAAACTCAATCTCTCTGTCCCTCATGGTGCCACAGGATTACTTGGACCCAACGGTGCAGGAAAGTCGACCTTCTTGAAAACGATTCTTGGATTGATTCAAACCACTGAAGGAGAAGGTACTGTTCTTGGACTTGATATTCGGACTCAGGGTGATGAGATCCGGTCCCGTATTGGATACATGCCTGAATATGATTCATTAAATCCTGACATGGAAGCGATACATCAGGTTCGCTACTCAGGTGAATTGCTTGGAATGAACCCGACAATCGCTCTTGCTCGGGCACATGAAACCTTGCAGTACGTTGGTTTAGGGGAACAGCGTTATCGAAACATTGGAAGTTATTCGACGGGCATGAAGCAGGCAACAAAACTTGCATGTGCCCTCATTCATGACCCGGAATTAATCATCGCTGATGAACCTTCAAACGGCCTTGATATATCTGCACGCAACTACATGATCGAAACCCTCACCAATACCGTGCTGACCGGAAACCGGTCTGTTCTGATGGCTTCACATCTGATGGAAGATGTCGAACGCGTGTGCGATAATTTCATACTTTTGCACAAGGGGAAACTTGCAGCTCAAGGGCGTATTGAAGACCTCAAGGCCTTTGACCGCGAAATAGAAATTCATGTTTGGGGCGGCGCATCACGTCTCGAAGAAGCGATGATTGCTCAAGGCTTAGGTGTTCGTCGAGAAGGAAGAGTCATGCGAATACTTCACGAGCAAGAAGATACGACTTCAATTATTTTGAGATGTGCTGCTGACGTGGGTGCTCAAATCCGCCGCATGCATGAGTATGAAGCATCCTTAGAAGATTTATTCCTTTCAATTATGGAAAACTTAGGCTATGATGTAAAATCAAGTGAAGATTTACTGGCATCTCCAGCCCAAGCACGCAAGGTCGATGCACCTGAATACATGGGGGGTGGTTCAGCATGACACCCTCGGAAGAGAATCAACTTGATGTACAGCCTGCTGTTGCTCAACCTGACGGATTTGCCGCCGAAGCACCCGTAACCGGCAAAGGCCGATTAGAGGCAGCTTGGGGTTCGACTGAAGGTGATGAAGACCTTTCGATAGCAACACCCACTTCAGCAAAATCTGATGGCCAGATTTTCAAACAACAATACAAAACTTGGAACGGTGAACTCAATCCACGATGGATGAGAAATTGGGCGATTTTACGCCATCACTTACTGGGCATATTCAAGAAGGGACACCGACCCTGGGGCGTACCAATTCGGTTGTACCTGTTGGTCGTCTTTATCGCATCCATGTCCGATGTGGGCATGACTTTGGTTTCAGGGTTGATTGGGGACTCAGGGCTTCATTCGGTATGGGGCGTAAGTCGAGATAATCTCTACGGGCACGTGCTTGGATTTTTCCCACGAAATATGCTGTATTATCCAGTCGTTGCTGCCTTGTTGGTTGGAGGCGTTATTTCTGAAGACCGACAACATGGTACTTCTGCTCTTTATTTCTCCCGGCCGATTACTCGGTTTGATTATGTGGCAATGAAATTTATATCTGTAGCCATGATACAGGGGCTCCTTATCTTGATTACTTTAGGACTCTATTATTTTGCTGAGATCTTAACGATGGGGCGGGGTTGGTCTTGGATAATTGACACATTGCCAATGTTCCTTGCAACCGTATTCAGTGCAGTGTTGTTGATTTTCACATACACGAGTATTGGACTCTCTTTGTCAAGTGTTTCCAAGGGGAAGTTTTTCCCAGGTATTGCTCTACTTTCGATAATTCTTGGAACGAAAGTATTGGCATTCATCGTCTCAAATCTCTTTGACCGAGAAATTCTCTATCTTATTTCACCGTATGATTGTTTAGCGCATGTTGGACAAGCGATTATTGGTACACAACCAACCTATGACCAATACTCTTGGACATGGTCTTTGGCTTCACTCGTAGCGATGAATGCCGTTGCGTTGTATGTATTGAGTACACGTGTTTCATCCATGGAGGTGACACGTGAATGATTCCAGATTTTGACCAACAGGGTAAGGCGCAAACAAAAGAATGGGCACCTGAAGTTTCCGCTCCAGCAATTCTCTTGGAGAATGTGTCGAAAGGTTATGGCCGTATCTTTGCATTATCCAACATAACTTTGGCACTCAATGGAGGAGTCACTGGTGTGCTCGGGATGAATGGGGCAGGGAAATCGACCTTGTTCAATATCCTGATGGGGAAACTCAAAGTGAGCCAAGGAAGCGTCAAACTTTTTGGTACTGACCCTTGGAAAAACCCAGCACCTTATGCCCGAGTGGGCTTTGTTCCAGAACATGAAAAGATGTATGATTGGATGACAGGGCATGGCTTTGTCTCAACATTTGCTCGGCTCAACGGTTTGACGCGAGATGAAGCCAAGATTGAAGCCGATCGCGTCTTGAACTTTGTTAGCCTTGAAGATGTTGCGCATAAGAAGATAGGACAATATTCGAAGGGGATGCGGCAACGTGTAAAAATCGCACATGCATTGGTCAATGACCCTGAATTGATTATTCTGGATGAACCGCTTCAGGGATGTGACCCACTTGCTCGAACCACCATCATGAATGTTATTCGCGAACTTGGTCGCATGGGCAGAACTGTTCTTGTCAGCAGTCATATCTTACAAGAAATTGAACGAATCACTGAGCAAATTGTAATTTTACATCAAGGACGATTACTCGCGTTAGGTAACCTGCATGCAATTCGTGAACGTCGTGATCAAATTCCTCATCGGATTTCTATTCAAGCAGAAAACCCAAAGGCACTTGCTAAAAATGTCATTGATATTGATGAAGTCTTTGGAATTTCTTTCCCCGATGGGAAAAATCTCTCAATCCAAACGCATAACCTTGGCGCGATTCATTCACAACTTCCGAGAATCATCGTTGACAACAATCACAAAATAACTACCATCGATAATCCCGATGACGATTTAGCATCAATCTTAGGCTACCTCACATCTGGAGGTAGAGTATGATGGCAACAAAACCTGACACCATCTATCGCTCCTTCGACCGTAAGGCATCGGCAATTGTTGAATTCACACTTCGACAGTATCGTACTCGAACATCGACATGGGTGGTTCTCGGTGTTGGATTTACTGCACTTGCTCTCATTTTCTTAATCTATATTGATGTCATGGGTTCCGAATTTGAATCGATTGATAACGACGGCGATTCAACAGATTATGACAACGACGGATATCCGAAAGGCCAGGAAATACGTTTGGGGACCGACCCATGGGACAGTGAATCGCACCCTGGCTTGTTTGATACACCAATCGAACCAGACCCCGTGTCTATGTACATCAACGAAGATGGATTTGATTGGGACATTACTTCCAAACTCGGCACACAAACGACCGGCGTTGATGATGATGGAGACTGTTTGAATTCAAACAAAACCGCTTCGCAAAAAGACACCAATGATAACGGCATACCTTGCGACATAATTGTCGAATTCTATCGAACCCCCGATGGTCAAATTTATTCGAATATCGATGCTGATTTTGGTGTTGATGAAGACCCAGATGAAGATGCTTATTCTCGTGAAGCAATTCACTTAGCATTTGTTCTTTCAATCGGCAAATTAGGCTTTGTGCTCTTACTTGGAATCTTTTTGCCTTTGTTCATGGCAACTGGACTCATTCGTGATGAAATGACTTCTGGGACGATGCATTTTATGCTTGCAAAACCCATCGCACGTTCAGAAGTATTTCTCTACCGCACACTTGGATATTTGGGGATAGTATGGCCTTATGTGATTGGCCTTGGCATTCTTGGCGCGCTTGTTTCAGGATTTGTAGGCCCGAGTGATTCCTTCTTTAGATTTTCAGATTTGGGTGTTTGGTTGGCCATTATTTTTGCTACGATGATGGCGACACTCGTGTATGGAATGTTATTCAATGCGCTTGGAGTTCTATGGAAATATGGAATTATCCTCGCCATCCCATTTGCAGCATGGGAATTAGGTATGGCGCTGCTCTCAATGGGCGCTCCTGAAGCGACCATACTGAGGTTCTCTGTTATTGGTTGGGCTTTGATGATTGTCGATGCAGCAGCGATGATGGTGTGGCCAAACCTCGATTTATTCATTGTCATGGGCAACTGGGGAGGCGACGGTGTCGGTTCATGGGAGTTTGACTCATCACTGGAGGGCGCTGTTCCTTTGGACTTTTTCTCCTCGAAGCCGGGTCTCGGACTTTCAGCCTTCTTCGCAACAATCGTTTCGACATTGGTCTTACTTTTCCAAGCAGCAATCCTTTGGTTCATAGGTGGAGCATTATTCAAGGGCAAGGAGATTCAGTAATGCCTGAGATGACCAGTTTTTCTGGAGACCTTTCCAAACTTTGGTCACTGCAAGACCGTCCTCCACTCCATCATCTCACTTGGGATTGGTGGTGGTGGTTGGTCATGCTTGACGACCCAGATGGTCGACCAAGTGGTCGACAATTGATGGTTCTCTGGTCGACCAAAGACAACGAATTGGTCGATGTAAATGGGGTCTCTTGGATGCCAGTAGGAAGGCCTGGTTTTGATGACCAAAAGGGTATAGCGTTGGATGGAATGGTATGCGCATGGTGGTTCGATGGAAAGCAAATGCATGAGCCAGTAATTCAACAGATTTGCCGCATTATTTCATTGCCAGACACCCATCCCAACTGGCCGGGAAAGAACAGTCAAACCGGCAAAGGAGGTGGAGCAGTTGTTCCACTCCTGGAGGAAGACCTTTCAATGGGGCTGAAGAGTGATTTGAGTTCTTTTTGGATTCGGTTATCGACGGATGAGGAAGCATCACATCCCAAAGTTCCGAAAATCTTTGACCTTAACCTCACACCTTGGAATTCTGCAATGTCTACTGCGCGACAAGCCAGTGCCACATACGCAGGAAATATGGGATACGATATTCTTCGACTACATGGTACACGCGTTCACGGGAAGTTGGATGATCAAGAAGTAAATGGAACTGCATATTTTCAGAAAGTTTGTGTTCAAGCTCCTTCTGTCCCGTGGTATTGGGGCATGCTCCATCTCAATGATGGTTCATACATTGATTGGTTTTTACCTCATGTATCATTTACAGTCTCTGCAAGGGATAATCGCCCATGGAAGCGGCGAGATACTGGGCATCTAGGCCTTTCCCAAGGTGGTTTATTTCATGACCCGGTCAACAATCGAACCGAACGTTTTTCTAAGGTTCTCGTTCGGAAATTGAGTTCGAAAATGGCTGAAGCGGAACATGGGAATTCCCCTGGAGCACCTTTGCCTTTGTTTGAAATTAAGATGTGGAATGGGCGCACGACCATTGAGTTGCGTGTACAAGCCATTGAACGGGCCCACTGGACTTTTGACCAACCGACAAGAGGTGGCCTCAAATCTCACCTGACGTACAATGAATATCCACTTCAAATGGAATATTTGAGAATCCAAGATGAATTCGGAATGCGAAAAGAATCCGATTATGAATGGGCGAGAGGAAATGCTGAACATTCGTGGGGATTATTGCATTAACGGCATCCAGAAGCGCTTTTTCTAATTTAACAATGAGATGGCGTTTAGTGCAAGGTATTATGTGCGTGGAGTGCTAGACAAGGAGGAGGAGAGATAGCAATGAGCGAAGAATCCGAGGCCGACAACACACCCGCCACTGATGTTCAAACAACAGATGAAGCAAAGAAAGAATCCGAGCAAGCGCGCTTGGAAAAGACATTTCGCTTAATCAGTGGAGAAGAAGTTTTACTCACCAAAAGACCGAGTACTTTTGCCTTTTTAGGCATGTATCTCCTTGGGATATTGGTCTTGGCAGTCCACTTTATCTTTGATAATGCAAACTCGCTCTCTTCCGAGGATTCAAGTGGATTTGTCAAGATTGCCTTGACGATTATCGACATCACAGGCGGAGAACAATGGCCATTTGGTTTTATCTTTGTAATGTTATTTATCACTTGGATGAACCGCTTAGTCAACGTTTCGACATCTGGGCGTTGGGTTACTATTGGGCTGCTCATCATCACACTCACACCACTTGTCATCCAATTAGACGACATACTGTTTTGGGTGACTGACCTTTGGATGGATGAACCTATTGGAGATTTCATTCCGATTGATAGTTACAACTATCTGATATTTGGACTGGGCTTTGTTGGCATCTACATGGCTTTGACCTTTTATTATCAGCGAAGTTTTCACTATGCTGTAACAACCGACGCAGTGATTTTCGAACACAGTTTCTTACTGTCTCGTTCACACCGCCGAATTCTTTTCGACCGCATTTCCGAAGTCATGGTTGGGCGGGCTGCGGGAGGCACAAGGCCTGGATTCGCGGCCGTCACTATTCGCACTGCTTCTGGTGTTGGAAGTGTCGCAGAGG
>JAACDG010000024.1 GCA_009937025.1 Methanobacteriota archaeon | reverse complement strand
GTAGCTGTCAATGAAGTATTGGCAGATGAATTGGACCTCACCGTTGGTGATTCTCTTGATATTGGTTGGTATGTCACTGAGGAAAACAAAAGAATTCGAGTCGAATCTTCATTGAAGGTCTTCAGCATTGTTGCCAATGAAGGACAAGGTGCATCTGCCGGTACACAAGCTCCTGCTTTTTTCACAGACTTAGCAACTGCACAAACGTTACAACGGCAGAATGGGAGTCTCAATTCACTGTATTACGCCGTAGATGACGGACATGATGATAAGCAACATATCGAGCCCATACTCGAGGAAATCGAGGAACTTCTTGACCTCTTGATTCGAGCGACCGATGTTGGCTTGAAAGTTGATTCTGATGAAAATACCAATTCGTTAACCTTGACATCAAACCAAGGTCTTGGGCGTTTGTCGGGAGATTTAGTCCGTGGCTTACGTGGAAATTTAACTGAAATCTCTCCTGAATCAAGTATGATGGAAGTTCTCCAAGTACCTTTGGTTGAACTTGTTGAAAGCGATGAACAAATACTCACACTTGCCGATTCTGAAATATCTCAACTCTGGGCAGGCGAACGTGGTCTCTGGCATTTTTCTCCAAGTGGCGCAGGTTTCCAAATCGATGGCAATGGTGGCGCTTGGGTATGGAGAGTTGACGAGGGCGGCATTGCTCACGACTTTACTTTAGATGCATCAGGTGCGTATGGCCTGATTGCTACAAACGATGGTTTAGTCGTTGGATATGAAGGCGACCTTGATGCTGAGGAGTGGGCATTCTATGACAGTGAAGGGCCAATGGTTTCAGTGGCATCGGATACAAACGGATGGTGGGCGCTTGAGCAAGGTGCTGCATCTTTCAAACTACATTCATTTTCTCGAAACTTTGAGCAACATACAGCGTTTAACCTCACACTTTCAATGCCCTCGACAGTTCTTTCCACTCAGTTGATATTTGATGAGTATTTGTTTTTGGAAATTGAAAGTCTACTGTCTTCAAGTCGCTATCAATCACCCGTTTGGCAAATTTCGTTTACCGAATTGAACAGTTCTATCTCATGGCCTTCAACTCCAAACCCTTCGTCTAATGCCTCCTTGCACACATCATGTGATGAGATAACTTCGGTAACTTTGCCACAAAACGGCGACCACTGGTGTACTTTCCCTGAAGGCATTATGCGTTGGAATTCCGAGTCCGGAAATATTGAATCACTCCGAATTCCAATTGTTTCGACAGCAGGTGGTTTGGGCGTCTTGCCACAATTATTCTTAGCCTTTGGAGGCGAACAATCACCCGCCATTGTCGAAGACGGGGATGTACTGTTGAGTCAGCGCCTCAATGCGTTAAATCTAACAGACAATGAAGGTGAACTTTGGGTAAAAGGTCTCATCCCCTATGCCTTTGGAGATAACACCGCTTCTCGCCTCTCCTTCAATGGCACCTATTCCGAACTCGAGGGAATGGAAAGCCTATCTGACCTCGATGCTGTTGTTCTTGGTCTCGTTTCGTTAGAAGAGGGAGAAACACTGTCATCAGCTGGTGAAGACGAACGTTCGATGGTCATACTTTCACTTTCAGGTCAATGGAATGATTCGGTTGCTGATGCGTTCACTTCATGGTTAGACCAACAATACAACTCTTCCGATGCAAATTTAGATATTCGAGCAGTTAAAGTTGAGGCCGCAGCAATTGCTGAGGAGTCATCGGGTATTTTGGCTGCCATGTTTTTGGTTTTCGGCACGTTTACAATTGTTGCAGGAATTTTGCTGGTTCTCACTATTGTCATGATGTTAGCGGAAGCACGCCGTTCTGAACTCGGTACAATGCGCGCGCTGGGCGTTTCCCAATCAGATGCACGAGCCTTGGCTGTGCAGGAAGGAATACTTCTCTCTGCATTAGCCAGTATATTGGGCGCGTGTGGTGGTATTCTTCTGGCTTGGTTCATCAGTATCGGTTTCGACAATATGTTTTCATCCGTCGGTTCAAATCAATTTGCTTTTGCCTGGGAATGGACTTCCTTGTTCTCGGGTGCAGTATGGGGATTCTTACTCGCTGTATTCACGCTCTGGGTTTCGGCTTTTTGGACTTCCAAATTGAATATTATATTGGCTCTTAAAGGTGG
>JAACDG010000155.1 GCA_009937025.1 Methanobacteriota archaeon | reverse complement strand
CGACGGCACGAATTGGGCGAGACGACATAAGACCAAGTCAAGCCACCGATACATACCACTTGAGTGAATCGGCCCTACGGGCCGTCAAATATTGGCTTTTCAGTTCCGAAGAGAATTGATACGTTCTTGGTCGATTTGCTCCCAAGGGAAGGTTCCATCTTGGCCTGGATTTCGACCAAAATGACCACCAGAAGCAGTGACTGAGTAAATTGGTTTGAGTAAATCGAGATCTCGAGCAATAGCACCTGGTCTGAAGTCAAATGTTGACTTCACCTTGCTCGCTAAATCCCGTTCTGACATATCAGAGGTACCAAAGGTCTCAACACGGACGCTTACAGGTTGAGCGATTCCAATGACGTAAGCCAATTGTATTTCGCATCGAGATGCGAGACCTGCAGCAACAACGTGCTTGGCAGCCCAACGTGAAGCATAAGCTGCTGAACGGTCAACCTTTGAAGGGTCTTTTCCAGAGAAAGCACCGCCACCGTGTCGGCCCATACCACCATAGGTATCGACGATGATTTTTCGTCCAGTCAATCCTGCGTCAGCATATGGGCCACCCGGGTCTGCAAATCGGCCTGTGCCGTTGACTACGAGAATGTAATCTCTTTTACGCAAATCTGCTGGTATAACCGGTTCAACGACATGTTCCTTGATTTGTTGACGGACATAGTTGAGTTCTTCTTCCTCTGAACCGTTGAATTTGTCTTTGAGGTCTTTGTCATGTTGAATGGCGATGATCACTGTATGGACGTTGGAAATCGAACCTTGCTCGTCGTATTCAACAGTAACTTGGGATTTGCCATCTGGACGTGCCCAAGGCAGAATTCCTTGCTCACGCACTGCAGTCAAGCGACGAGTGAGGCGCTGTGAAAGGGCTGCAGCAAGTGGGAAAAATCGCCCCTGAAGTTCAGGATAGTTCTCGGTTTCTGTGCAAGCATATCCAAACATGAGGCCTTGGTCTCCTGCTCCTTGAGAGAGGAGGTCTTTGTTTACACCTTGAGCAATATAGGAGGATTGAGTTGTGATGTGGACTTGAACTTCTGTAAATTCATCCGAAGTGGCATCCATACCAATTGAATGAGAGGTATAGCCAACGCCGGCTGCTGCTTTACGGGCAACTGCTTCATAATCAGGTGGTGAGCCACTGAGCGATACTTCACCAGCAAGAACAATCAATCCCATGTCTTCTTTGCCTTTAACACACGTTTCAACTGCGACACGAGCGTTTGAGTCAACGGCAAGACAGGCATCAACAATTGCATCTGAGATGGTATCGCATAATTTGTCAGGATGGCCGCGGGTTACGGATTCGGATGAAAACAGGTCACCAGTCATGACTTTGGCGCAAATCCTCGCCTATATGAATAAACCGCTTATTTAGCCAGCCAAAAATTCTCTGAAGGAATAAAACGTGTAAAAATAGCCTCCAAGTAGGAACTCATTGGACACGATTCAAACGAATGGTTGATGTTCTCATCTCGTACCCCCCGCAACATGAGCACTTGGGTACCGACTGCATACCGCACCCACACATTAGGCGAAAGTCAACGCATAGGTGCTGAATTGATAGGACAAGAAGTCACCGTATCGGGATTTATGGAAGCGAACCGAGGCAAGGGTGCCATCTGTTTTGTCGACCTTCGTGATGGAACAGGAATCACTCAAATATTCCTCAAAAGCGACAATGTCGGCGAGGAAGCATTGGATTTGGTTCAACGCATGACTCGAGAATCAACACTGCAATTCACTGGAACAGTTTCTGAAAAGAGACCTCCAAAGGTGAAAGAGGGCGAACCTGTCCCTCCTCCTGCATACGAAGTTGTAGCAACTTCAGTCAATTTGATTTCAAGAGCAGTTGCCCCACTCCCACTGGGAGTCACAGACACTGTTCATGTTGCTCTCGACACTCGATTAGACAACCGTTTCCTCGATTTGCGCCGTGCACATGTCAACGCTATGTTCCATTTACGAGGAAAGGTCTTACAATACGGGCGTGAGGCTTTGATCAAAGAAGGGTTCTTTGAAACACATACACCTAAAATTGTTGCAACAGCAACAGAAGGTGGAACCGATTTATTCCCAATGATGTATTTCGACACACCCGCATTCCTCAACCAATCGCCCCAACTCTTCAAGCAACTCTGTATGTCTGGAGGACTTGAGCGAGTTTTTGAAATCGGGCCTGCGTTCCGAGCAGAGAAACACGATACATATCGGCATTTGAATGAATTTATTTCATTCGATATCGAATGTTCGTGGGCCAATGATGAAGACGTCATGGGTGTTCTCGAGCGAATGATTCACCACATGTGGAAATCTGTTGCAGAAGACCCTGAATCGCAAGAGTTCATCAATACGATTAACGTGTATCGGGCAACTCAAGATGAAGAAGCAATTGAAGTCATTGTTCCCGAACTCCCATTCCCGCGCTTGTCCTATTGCGATGCAATTGAAACCATTCAACGCAAAGGAGGAAAAATCGAATGGGGCGATGATATTGATGCAGAAAACTCTGACCTCTTGGCAGAAGATTTGCCTCAATTCTATTTCCTCCCACGTTGGCCAATGGAACTCAAACCGTTCTACATCCATCATGTCGAAGGCGAAGATGGAAGCACTGGACGGCAACTCAGCAGAGGGTTTGACCTTAACTTCGGTCGCGATGAGTTGACCTCTGGCGGCCAACGCGAACATCGAATCGATGTTTTGGTAGAGAACCTCAAAGCAATGGATTTAGACCCTGAAGAATTTGAATTCTATGTTGCCGGATTCCGCCATGGAGTACCTCCACATGCTGGATGGGGACTTGGTGTTGAACGGGTTTTGATGAAACTCACTGGCTCAAAGAATGTTCGTGAAACGGTCTTATTCCCAAGAGACCGTCGCCGGGTCAGCCCTTAGACTCAATCATTATCGAGGGAGTGTTCAAAAACCTCCTGCTTCGAGAGCGAAATATGCATGAAATTGTTTATTTCAACACCCCTGGTTTTGCTGAAGTCTCCCGTTTTTGTCTCGAAATGTCGGGACTTCAATGGAAAAATACGATTGTTGATTGGGATGGCTATCTGAAAATGAAAGAGCAAGGTGAATTGCCTTGGGGATTTTTGCCAATTATTCGTACACCTCAAGGTACCGTTGCTGAATCCAATGCGCTTCTTCGTTATACAGGTGCTTTAGCCGGACTTGAACCTGAAGATTTGTACATGAGGGCGAAGGTCGATGAATTGGTCGAAGTCATCAATGGCTGGAGAGAATCATTCACCCCTACCTTTTCAATCGAAGACCTCGATGAAAAAATGGCTGCTCGTCAAGCTTTATTCGCTACAGATGGAAAGATGGACCGCGCATTGAAAGCCATAAGTTTAGTCTTTGAGCAATCGACCACCGGCTGGTTGGCAAACACGGAATCAATGAGTATTGCAGATGTCAAAGCCTTCATGGACACATTCATGTTGTTCTCTGGACAATTTGATGGAATTACGCCAGATATGCTCGGAAATTACCCCTCCCTGCTCGCCTTCCATGAGAAAATGTCAAACGAACCAATGGTCAAAAACTACTATGATTCCGATGATGAAGTGCGATGGGTTTTCCGCCCGAATGCATTCCAAGATGTTGGGTCTTCACAACATATCTGAAGGCAAATCCCGAGATGAAAAGCGAGATACTGCTCCGTCTTTTGAGATAACGAACTTTTCAAAGTTCCATCGGACATCTCCTGTATGATCATCCGAGCCTGTCGATTGACTCAATTCCGTAAAGAGGGGGTGCTGTTGTTCACCTTTGACTTCGAGTTTTGCCATCAATGGAAAAGTCACATTGTATTGAGTTGATGTGAAGTCGCAGATTTCTTGATGAGTACCTGGTTCTTGTGCCCCAAATTGATTGCATGGGAATCCAACGACAGTAACTCCATCTGCGGTAGAGAGTTCTTGTAATCCAGCATATTGATGTGTAAATCCGCAAGCACTTGCGACGTTGACTACAACCCAGTGTTCGCTTTCGGAACCTCCGAGTGCCCGTAATGTAGTTTGTTCGCCGTTCATATCTTCAAATTCAATATCCAATGGATTGCCCATACCTATGCTCACAGAGATGGTCCACTTCAACTCTTGTATTCATTTGAGAAGAGTAAGGGTGATAGATGTTGCCTTACAGCATTTGAATATGGCAGTCGACCGTATGCAATGGGGGGCGGAAGAGTGGCAACATGCAGATTTGTACATGCCAGATGACCCCTCACCGTATCAGAAAGATGTCGGAATACCTTGTGTCATGCTGATTCATGGAGGATTTTGGAAAAAATCTTGGACCAGTGAATTGATGAAACCTATTGCACAAGACCTTGCACAGGCTGGTGTTGCTGCGTGGAATATTGAATTCAAAGGTTGGAGTGAAGATGATGAAGGTGTTTGGATGGATACACTTTCGGATGTTTTACGTGCATGGGGGCAACTTGCCCTGCTCCCAGGTATCGACATCACCCGTTCCATGGTCATGGGCCATTCAGCAGGCGGTCATCTTGCGCTTCTGTTAGCAGCAAAAGCCGAAAGAAAACCATGGTTGGCTATCGCTCAAGCACCAATTACAGATTTGGTTGGTGCAGACCATGCTCAACTCTCTGACGACGGGGATGCTGTCCGACGATGGATTGGTTGTGGTCCGGAAGATGACCCAAAGTTGTGGGACCAACTCAATCCAATCAGCCACCCACCTGTAGCCCCTGTATTGCTCATCCATGGAGAGAAGGATACTGATGTCCCCAAAGAACAATCTGAAATCTATGCCCGCATCATGGCTGCGAAAGGTGCTGACGTCCAGAAATTATGGCTGCCTGGTGACCATTATTCGGTAATCGATGTTGCATCAGATGATTGGCTGGTGGAAATCGATGCGATTCTTGATTGGCTTTGAACAACGAAAGACCCTTTGAGGAGTAGCCTCTGCCCTCACCATGGACCTCCTTGGTAACGACTTCCCATATTCGACCGGTGCCCTTGTCGGTAAGCACGCATTGGTATGTGGTGCAAGCAAAGGCATTGGAGCCGCTACTGCCAAAATGTTGGCAAAAGCAGGTGCGAGTGTAACCGTTTGTGCCCGCAACGGTGAGGCTTTAATCGACCTTTGCGAAGAATTGGCTGAACTTGGCGACGGTGAACATTCATCGCTGATTCTCGACCTTGAAGACACCTCAGCAATCGAAGATGGTGTCCAATTATTACTTGAAGAACGCGGGCCAGTCCACGTGTTAATCAACAATGCAGGTGGCCCACCCGGTGGTCCTTTGCTTGGAAATTCAGTCCACGATTTCGAAGCACCTTTCAAGCGACACCTTCATGCTGCTCATACTTTAACACAATTATTGGTTCCTTCAATGATTGAAGAGGGATATGGTCGAATCATACAAATCATCTCAACTTCTGTCAAAGAACCAATACCAAACATCGGACTTTCCAATACGCTCCGAGGAGCTATGGCGTCTTGGGCAAAGAGTCTGTCAAGAGAACTTGCACCTTGCATCACCATCAACAATGTCTTACCTGGCTTCACCAATACTGGGCGTTTAGAATCGCTTGCTTCCTCTATTCATCAGCGAACAGGAAAGAGTATCGAAGATGTTCATGAAGGTTGGATGAGCCAAGTACCAATTGAACGATTGATTGACCCTTTGGAAACTGCATCGGCAATTACATTCCTTGCACTACCGGCATCCGGTGGAATCCGTGGCGTGAGTCTTGCTGTCGATGGTGGTCGATTGCGAAGTATTTGATTACTTTTTGATGTCAAACCATACTGGATAATGGTCGGATATATCGCTATCAGAAAACGATGTGTCGACGCCCCATGTTCCAACGAGTCTCCCATCGAGGTCCCCGTTGGTTACGATTCGGTCATAGGCACAATAACTGTCTGAAACGGTCGTATCCACATTGTTTTCAATCAGCCATGTGTAATTGGAATGAGCCAACGGTGAATTGGATAATTCATTTGAGGATACATACGAACATGCTGCATTGAAATCACCGAGAATAACGATTTCGGATTCATTTGGATTGTTCTCAAGATAGGTGTCGACAACATGCGGTAAAGCATTGATTTCACTCAACGCTTCAGCGGGTTTTGTGTGTATAGTAATGAGACTCAAATCAAAACCCGTACCTGTTCCATTTTCATCTAACAGTTCAAATTGTGCAATGAAGGGTTCTCTTTGAAACGAATCATCGACGCTATCATTGTGCAGTGTGCCATTTCCCATCGCCCTAAATACGGAGGTATTGTAATAAAAAGCATACTGTTCTTGAGACGATTGATCATCGTCTTGCAATCCACTTCGGGGACTCAAAACCATATCCCAAGTTGTGTTTGATTCGGCATTAATCGCATCAAGGAAATCATAAGGTACTGTTTGGTCGATGTCTTTTATCTCTTGAACAGCGACTAAATCATAGTTCAGAACAGTCTCCACAAGGACATCTACAACTGCCGGTTTGCCCATTTTTGTTTCACCAAATACTTTGATGTTAAAGGTCGCAATCCGGGCGACTTCAGAGCGATTGAGTTCCGTGGCACGTGCATCTTCAGCCGTCGTATTATTCTCAATGTAGATTGTCGTCACTTCATCCTCACCGGGTATAACCACATAGACGACATCAGCATCATCGGCGAGAAGTGATTGCAAAGCGATGGGGGCAAGAATGAGAATCGCTGCAAGGCTCAAGCCTTGCAAATACCCACTGTAGTCACCCATGGTGTGCGGTATGGTGTTTGGGTTATCAACGTTTAACACGGAACAAAGTAAACACATAGGTTCTTGACGCGAAGAGGCAGCGCACAAACATGAGCGGAGAAGTGACTGCTGAACAAGCCCGTCGGATTCTCGACATGCTCACCGCAGGGGGTGCGATGGATGACATCAACACTGCACTGGCCCTCCGCCTTGCACCTTTAGCGTTGGAGTTAGAGGATAACGAACTTGCTGAACAATTACTCCACCACGCAAAAATCAATGCTTCGGATGACCTTGATCGTGGTTGGGCGGATTTTGAAAACTACAAACATACCCAAAAGGACATCGATGCTTTCGCTGAATTAGGGGCACAGTCTGAACTCTTGGAAGAGGGAACTGCATTGGCAGCAGCAATCTCACACCACGTTGCCTTGCTTCACTTGAGTCAAGAAGAATATGAAGAAGCACATACCTTTGCATCACGTTCACTTCGACTTCGAGAAAGTATTGATGATTTGAATGGAATTGCTTACGGCCTTGCGCTTCTCGAAACATGTTCAAAGAAATTGAATGACCACGATAATGCATTGGTGCATGGCACCCGTCGTATTGAATTGGCTATGCAAATGAAAGATGAAGAAGCACAAATCGAGGCGATGGCAGATCTTGCCCATACGCAAGCGACCATTGGAAATTTTGCTGCTGCTAAAGACCTGTACGAGCAATCACTCAACCTTTCGGTCGAACTTGAGGACTTATCTGGACAACTTGTTGCACGCTGGGGTCTAGCGGATATCGCAGAAATTGCAGAGGATTATGAAACTGCAATGCTTCAACTCTCAGATTGTCTGCATTCATTCCTCAATGTGGGACTGCCATCACCTGTAGCTGTTCGACAACGAATTGAAGACTTAGCGAATTTCAATTCAACCAATCAACAAAAAGCCGAGGATTAACCATTGAAATTCGCCACACTCGTTATGATGTGGTTTCGACTGGAAGGATTGGTGCCACCCATGGAGCATGACATTTTCTTCTCAATCAGTCAAACTCCGGATTCAACCGGTTTGATTCCGAGCGAGCAAGAGATGTTTGCAAATTATTTTCAACAACTCGAGTGTGCAGACAAACTCGGGTTTGGTGTGGGGTGGCTTGCACAAGCCTATTTATCTACTGAAATTCAAAAGTCGAATTCAAAACCAGTCGTGCCACACTGGATGGGTGAGGTTGGACTTTGTACTGATTTCCCACAATTGGCAATGGAATCATTTCGCAGAACACAATCTATTGAAATCGGGAGTGCCGTTGTCTCGATTTTAGCCTCGGGTGGCCCGATCGCTCAGGCAGAGAGGATTGCCAATACACTGCAATTGCACGGCCTTGACCCAAAAGAAAACCGTAAACTCCATGTTGGATTTTCTGCAGGTCGTTTTGAATTCATGGCTCGGCCATACGGAATCATACCTCGGAATGCGATTGAAGAAGCCGCATGGCCTGCTTTACGAGGCCAGATTTTCCTAGAAGCAAGTGATATATTTTTGCGACTCTTGCGCGGAGATGTCATCAATTCAGACATGACCTATTCCACTGTCCTTACGCGGAGTAATTTCCGTAGCGATGAAGATTGGGAAAGGGTTCAACACGCCGCTGTTGAGTTTGAAAACTTGGCATCATTACCTGATGAAATTCAAATTCCAAAACGCTACAATTTTGAAGACTTGAAAATTATTCCTCAAGATTTCCGGAGAGACTTGCTGGTCATGGTCGCTGGTACTCACGACCCTAAAGCACAGGTATTTCTCAACACGATTTCGCCGGTCAAAGTCTTCAATTTATCCATAACAAAGCCCGAAATTATCGACGCTACTCATGACCGAATGCGTGAGGCATACCATGCAGATGGTGGGGCATGGGAACGCAGTGATATGCCACGAACATCGTTTGTGTTCCTCAATGCAGAAGAAGAACTTACTTCTGATGAACAAAGCGCTGCCGCAAAGCAGGAAGCAAAAGCAGCACTTGGTGCGTATTGGAACGCATTAGAAGGCACCATCGACCCCTCGAAAGTAGAGAATGCTGCACAAAATGCATTGATTGGAAATGTTGCTGAAGTGGCTCAACAAATTTGTGAACGCTTCCATCCTGAAGACCGAATTATGGCTTGGTTTGATTTCTTTAATCACGATTCACAGCGAGTCTGTAGAAATATGACCGCATACATGAATCAAGTAGTGCCTCTGGTCGAAAAAATGCTTACAGAGGGGTGAAACAGTGGCGATTGAACACGATACCCCCTCAGCAGTTGAACCCGGTAAGCCAGGCAGTTCATTGTTTCCAGATTCGCCACTAGGTGAAAAGGTCGAAGGGATTCCAACTGGCCGTGAAGTTGCATGGGAACCGTTGGTAGATTATCGTCGAAATGGCGTTTCGGAAACTACGATTCATGGCGCAATCGCTTGGTCCCATGGCGATGAAGTCATCCATTCCTTTGGTGGAAATGTACTCTGCTATGGACGCTCAATGATGAAACCCTTCATGCTCAAAGCCTTTACTGAAGAATTGGAAGAAACTTCTTGGGAGCAAAAAGCGATTGCTGTTGCATCCCACAATGGCGATACTGAGCACGTTGCTGCGGCTCAATCACTTCTTTCACAAGAAGAATGGCCACTGATGCTTACACCACTTGATGTCCCTTTGATTCAATTTGGGCGCCAAGTTCGACGACCTCGACGTTGGTTTCACACATGCTCTGGCGAGCATGCAGCCATTCTCCATGGATGTCGGAAAAAAGGCTGGAATCGGGCGGGATACACTTTACCGACCCACGAAGTATTCTATGCCTATATGGCGGAAATACGAACATACCTCGGACAAGATTGGAAGCCCTTGCGTATAGCAAAAGATGGATGTGGACTTCCTACAGTCTCCAATACCGTTGCTGAACTCGCACAAATTTATGCCGGACTGGTTCGAGATAAAGACAAAGATTGGATCTGGGAATCAATGGTTCGAAATCCTGATTTGGTCGGGGGTTTTAATCGGCTTGATTCGACTATTCTGAAGGCTGGAAAAGGCAAGGTCATCGCCAAAGAGGGCGCCGATGGTTTACTGGGATTGGCTATTGAACATCCTGATTACCCCAAAGGTTTGGGCATCGTCGTTAAGATTGCACATGGCTGGAATTCTCAAGCGATGTGGTATGTTGCTCGAGCCGTACTTGGCGTTCTTGGCATTGACCTGCGCAATCCATATCCTTTGCATCGTCAAAAAGCATTCATTGTACCGGGCATCGTTCCAGAGCATTACTTGGAGCGCTTGGAAACTTTGCCAACATGGGATGAATGGGACCCTGACCAAGACCGTTGGTTGTATGATGTGGAGGCATGAACTTGCTCGTCATTCAGAATTTTATTGATGGTTCTTTTCAGCATGCGGTTGGTGGAGAAACTATCGATGATTTTAATCCTGCAACAGCACAATGCATTGCAACCATTCCTCGTTCGAATTCTGCAGATGTTGAACAGGCGGTAATTGCATCTCATACTGCCCAATCTGCTTGGAGTGCACTAACGATGGACCAACGCGCTGACTGGCTTGACCGTATTGCTGATGCTCTTGAACAAAAAACAGAACGAATCGCACTGCTCGAATCCATGGACACGGGAAAACCAATTGCATTAGCTCGCCGGGTTGATGCCGCACGTTCGGTCAGTAATTTTCGATTTTTTGCTTCTTTTAGCAGAGAACAATCGGAGATGACTTTTCAGATGGAGGATGCGATGAATTATGTCCATCGTTCACCAGTAGGTACTGTTGGCCTCATCACGCCATGGAACCTTCCGCTCTACTTGTTAACCT
The DNA here is from genome assembly GCA_009937025.1 of Methanobacteriota archaeon. Taxonomy (GTDB): domain Archaea; phylum Thermoplasmatota; class Poseidoniia; order Poseidoniales; family Poseidoniaceae; genus MGIIa-L1. The sequence continues at coordinate 2,450 of JAACDG010000155.1, read as the reverse complement.
GGAAAGTCGCCCCTGCTCTTCTCATGGGGAACACAATCATCGCCAAGCCAAGTGAGATTACACCCCTTACCGCCCAACTTTTATCCGAAACTTTACTCGAAATTGGTTTCCCTAAAGGCGTGTTTAATCTTGTTCACGGCCTCGGCCCAGAAGTTGGTCAAGCCATCCTTGAACACCCGGATATCAAAGCGATTTCATTTACGGGAGGGACAGAAACGGGTCGAATTGTCGCTCGAACTGCTGCACCAATGTTCAAAAAATTATCACTCGAACTCGGCGGTAAAAATGCTACGATAGTATTGAAGGATGCTGACCTCGACAAAGCGGTTGATGGTGCAGTTCGGGCCGCATTTACCAATTCTGGACAAGTCTGTCTCTGCGGCTCTCGTATTTTTATCGACAAAAGTATCGAAGAAGAATTCACGCCCCGATTTATCGAAAAGGTCAATGCCCTACAACTCGGAGACCCAATGGATGAAAACACAAACATGGGAACCGTCATCTCACCAGAGCATTTGTTGAAAGTTGAATCCTACATCGATTTGGCAATTGAGGAGGGAGGTGTCATCTTAACGGGTGGAACTCGCGAAATGACTGGCTACAATGGACCTGAAGGTATTGGTGCATATTTGCGGCCAACGGTTGTGGGAAACCTCCCCCATACATCTCGGTGTGCCACAGAAGAAATATTTGGGCCAATGGTAACATTGCATTCATTCTCAAGTGAAGAAGAGGCTTTGGAGATGGTGAACTCTTCGGAATACGGCCTTGCAGGTTCTGTTTGGACAAATGACTTGGAACGTGGACGGACATTTTCTGCTCAAATCGATTCGGGAATGGTGTGGGTAAACACATGGCTACATCGGGATTTACGAACGCCCTTTGGAGGCGTCAAAAATTCAGGTGTTGGACGAGAAGGAGGCCAATGGTCTCTGGATTTCTTTTCAGAAATGACCAATGTATGTGTCAAGAAGCACGGGTCGAATTGACAAACATATCTTCAAAAGGAAGAGGGGGTAGTTTCAACCATGGATACATTGCCTCTGTTTGTTTTACCAATGGTAGTCATGCCTGGGGAAATTCAAGAATTACGTGTTTTTGAACCAAGATATCGACAAATGCTGGATGATTGCTTACTTGATGAGAATAATTTCGGCATCGTGATGAATGACCCTTTTGAACCGGTAAATGATTGGGATGGACCGCGACGACACGGTTGTGAGGTTGAAATTTTACATCATGAAACCAAAGGCAGTAATCATTTTCTTCAAATAATTGGTCGGCGTAAATTCACAGTTCAAAATGTTATACCGCCCGCATTACCTCCGTTGAGCGACCCAATGTTTGAACCGCATATTGAGGCGGAGGGGTTGTTCCCTGACCTTCAAACACTCCTCGATTTGATACCGGAAAATGTGGAGCATTCTAAACTCTACATCAGTGCTGAAGTTGAATATGAAGCACGAGACGCTCCTACAACTCCTGAACAGCAAGAAGTACTCAAAAATGTCTTAACACATGTTTTGAATCGAATTGGAACTGTGCTTCGTATCGAAGATGAACTGCTTGAACAATGGGTTGCAGAGCGTGTCAACAAAACTATTGATGAGAACTCTGATTCTGTCTATACGGTCTCAGCCTTGGTTCTTGGCGACTTGGAGGCTAAACAGCAAGTTCTGGCCTCTGAAAGTATCGGAGAGGCTGTTGAGGAACTCATCCATCAAGTTTCATTGAATCGAGAAGAAGAGTGATGAATCACCTGCGAGGGTTTCAAAACAAACATGCCCGTCGCACAACCATGTCGGTTCACAGTAATGCGAGGAAAGTAACCACGCACACGCTTCAAGAAATGAAGCGAGCTGATGAAAAAATCACTATGCTTACGGCTTACGATTACTCGTTAGCCAAGCTTGTTGACCAAGCAGGAGTTGATGTCATCCTCGTTGGAGATTCTGCATCGAATGTAATGGCTGGGCAAGTAACCACTGTTCCAATTACTCTTGAACATATGATTTACCACGCACAATGTGTTCAACGTGCAGTTGACCGGGCACTCATCGTTGTTGATATGCCGTTTGGAACCTATCAAGGAAATTCTGCAATCGCATTGGAATCAGCAATTCGAATCATGAAAGAATCCGAAGGCCATGCTGTAAAATTAGAGGGAGGTGCAGAGATTCTTCAATCCGTCGAGCGTATTCTCACTGCAGGTATTCCAGTCATGGGCCATTTAGGATTGACCCCCCAATCTATTTACAAATTCGGTACCTATACGGTTCGTGCAAAAGAAGAAGAAGAGGCTGCAAAACTGATTGAAGACGCCAAACTTCTCGAAGAAGCCGGATGTTTCGCCGTTGTTCTTGAGAAAATTCCACGAGAACTCGCGCTCAAAGTCAGTCAAGCCATCACGATTCCAACAATTGGCATTGGTGCTGGACCTGATTGCGATG
>JAACDG010000154.1 GCA_009937025.1 Methanobacteriota archaeon | reverse complement strand
AGGAGAATGGAAATTCCCAGCGCCAAGCCAACACGCATGGAATAAAGATAAGCCTTATTCTGAGGATAAAGACGGTGCATTGATTCTCGAACACCCGTTTATGGTTGGTGCTCCAAAGCCTCCACTTCTAACGCTACGTGCTGTTTACTTCACCTTAGGTCTCTTCATGCTCCAATATTGGGGAGTAGTCATAGCGATAAAGAATAATTTAGAAGTGTTCGGACTCTTTTTTGGAATACTTCTTGACGATAATTCGAAAGAAGGCCTCATAATAGCCATTTTTATTCTGATTGTTCTCGGTTATCTGACCGTCTATCTCTTGGTGATGTTGTCATCGATGTTGAAACAATTAATCAGCAATATCAATATGGTTGACATGCCAACTTCGTTGGTTGATTCAGTCGAAACTGGAGAAGTTGAATTGATTGGACAAGCGCGACCAGGGCCAAAACCTGCTGTGAAAGTATTTGTTGATGATGACCCCGAAATGTCATGTTCAAATTTGGTGTGTTATGAATGGGTTCGAGAAGATTTTTCCTTAGGCGTCAACAGTCAAGGGCGGTCTTCAGCAAGTTTCTTCCAAATTTTATTGAGCCGTCTCAATCGATTTCTTGCCTCATTTTCGGATTGGTTGTTCGACCGGCAACAAGTGCACGCCAAGGAAACTGCTCGACAACGGGGCGGAGTACCATTTCTTCTTCACGATGGAAGTGGTGGGATTCTCGTAGAACCTTCGATGTTCAAGAGGATACGCTTCCGCGACCCACTGCAAGTTTGGGATGTAGGAGATACACGCTGGACCTTGTATGGCGTACGCTTAGGCGACCCACTCTACATACATGGTGAAGTAAAAAAGCGTTCAAAAAAGAGTTTAGCTAAAGAAGACCTCTCTTCAGCCCCTCCAAGTTCAAAGTTGAGAGTTGTTGGTAACGAGGACCCACCTGAACAAAAATTAATTCTTATCCAAGGAACAGAACACAGTATATTGGCATACAATTTCTCAATGTTGGAAACCTTCTATTTACCAACTTTCTATCTCGCGGTATTTTTCATCATGGGCATAGTATGAAGTTATCAGTCACCACACTTTCGAAGTATCATGGCAGAAGACGTCGTCATCGTAGGTGGAGCAAGAACACCGTTTTGTGAATGGGTTGGCGGAAAACGTGGCGATGGTAAGCAAGGTGGATTGTTGAAATCAATGAGTGCTCAAGACCTTGGTGGTCTTGCCATTCAAGGCGCTCTTGAAAAAACTGGAACAGACCCCTCTTCGGTCGACCATGTCGTCATGGGTTATGCTTTGCAAACATGTTCACAGTCAATTTACGGTTCACGCCATGCGGGATTAAAGGGTGGAATCCCTCAAGAAGTGCCTATGCTGACGCTTTCTCGAATCTGTGGTTCTGGAGTCCAATCCATTGTTACAGGAGCACAAATGATTATGCTCGGTGAAGCATCGACTGTTGTTTCTGGTGGAATGGAAAACCTAAGTCAAGCCCCTCACGTTATGCGTGGAGGACGTGAAGGTTGGAAACTGGGTCGTTCTCCTAAAGTTGAAGATTACATGATGACAAACCTTCAAGACATGACCTGTGGATTGTTTATGGCTCAAACATCGGATGAATTGTGTAATCGCAAAGGCGTAACACGAGAAGAAATCGATGCTTATGCTGCACGCTCTCATGCTTTAACTACTGCTTCTATAGAAAATGATGTGTTTGAGCAAGAAATCATTCCTGTTACCATTAAGGGTCGACGCGGAGATACTGTAGTTACGCACAAAGACGAAGACCACGTTGTCAAAAACACAACTGCAGAATCCCTGGCGAAACTTCCTACAGCATTTGGACCTGAATCTTTTGTTACTGCTGGAAATGCTTCAGGTGTTGTCGATGGAGCGGCAGCCGTCGTCATCAAGTCAGCCTCGCAAGCAAAAGCCGATGGTGATGAACCGTTGGCTCGAATCGTTTCATGGGGAATCGTTGGCCTTGAGCCAGCGATTATGGCCTATGGACCTGTCCCCTCCTCCCTCAAGGCTTTAGAAAAGGCTGGTTTGACCGCTGGAGATATTGACCGTTGGGAAATTAACGAGGCTTTTGCAGGCCAAGCAGTTGCCTGTATCAAGGACCTTGAGATCGATGTCGAGAAAGTCAATGTCAACGGTGGTGCTGTTGGTTTGGGCCATCCATTGGCTGCAACTGGAACCCGTTTAGTCCTCACACTTGCTTACGAATTAAAGCGCAGTGGAGGCCAATATGGTGTTGCTACCGCCTGTATTGGCGGCGGACAAGGCATCGCTATGGTCATCGAAGCCCTTTGATTGCTTTCACTTTAGTCTCATACATGAGACTATAAGCGAAGCGAAGAACTCGGATGTATGGATACACTTGCTGTCATTACTTTCTGGATATCATCAATAGTCATTGTACCGATTTGGGGCCTCATGTGGTTTTTGCCGAGACATGAACTCACCAAACGGTTCGTAGGTGACTTGCGTTGGTCAATTCTTCCCCTCCTCGTCTCTTATGCCGTTCTTGCACTTCCACATGCGCCGGATATATTGTTGACCTTTATCTCAAAGATGCCAACACCTGAGATTGTTGTGGACCTGTTTGAAAATGAAAACATGATTGTGCTTGCTTGGCTACATATGTTAGCATTCGATGTCTTTGTAGGACGATATGTTTGGCTTCGCATGCTCGCTGCTGACCGCCCGATGTATGTCTCAACACCAATCTTATTTCTCTGTATGATGATGGCACCTCTTGGTTTCCTGCTCGGTCTTGCAGCCACTTGGAAACAGAGTGAAGACGGAGTGTTCAACTTCACCGAGCAGTCGACGCCTTCTGCCGATGTTTGAGAGGATGCTTCAAGACTCTAGAGCCATTGCAACAACCATGGCTGCACATCACAACTTAGATTGCAGCCATATCCCTTTTGAAATGCCGAAACGAAAATGCACCTTGTATCAAAATTGGAAGCACCTCACTTTCATGCATTGGAGAGTGGATATTGAAAAATTGAAGCCGCATATCCCAGAAGGTCTTGAAATCGACCTT
>JAACDG010000153.1 GCA_009937025.1 Methanobacteriota archaeon | reverse complement strand
GTTTTCCTCAGTGACATACCAACCAATATCAAGAGAATCACCAACGGTGAGGTCCAATTCATCTGCCAATACTTCATTGACAGCTACATGTTTTTGTGTAGAAAACAGATTCGATTCATACAAATGAGCATATCGAATTCCGGATTCCTTCGAACCGATCTTTGGCCATACTTCTTCGGCGTCAATGGTACTATTCATCGCCATCCAAGCCACACCTGTAAGAGATGCATTCGCCGTTGCTACGCTTGCAGAGGCGACCAGACCTTGCTGTTGTCCATCAAGAAATGGTGCCAATTGCGAATTCTCTTGAATCCCATCCCACATCTCATTGGCCAATGATTCGGAAAGAACAACCCGCTGACCGACTGAAAGGTCAAATCCAGAAATGGTGATATCCGTTTCACCCCATGCACCTTCAACTTCGTAACGCACCGTAGCGTCTAACGAATCACCAACAACCATCGAAGAGGTGATGATTGCGGAGGCGATGATTAAACCAACCATCAACAACGCCGCTTGACGGCGTCTACGGAGAATATTTTGCTTTGCTAAACGCCAATCGACCAAACGTTCCGGGACAAGAAGCGCTTGCATCATGACGTGGCTAATCATTCCAAAAGCAAATGCCCCCGCCCAGAGTGTCAAACCGGATACAGTGAGCCAATCAAGAAGTAGATAGGCAAGGATAGCATCGACAACTGGCCCAAGAATCAGTACAGTAATTTTTCCAAATCCAAGTTGCTTCCATCGACCAATTCCAAACGTGGATACTGCACTCAAGAGAGCAACCACTGTCGAAAGAATGGTCAATTGCATCAGCAGTGCTACTCCTCCTCGGATTTCCTTTGGTCTTCGATGATGACGCCATCCGACATACGCAAGGTTCGACTGCAATGTTCAGCGATTATTGAGTCATGTGTAACGATAAGAAAAGTTGTGTTTCGTTCTTTATTCAAGAGAAGAAGCAGTTCAAGAACTTCAGAGGATGTCGCAGAATCAAGGTTGCCAGTAGGTTCGTCGCAGAGAATGATAGCGGGATTATGAACCAAGGCTCGGGCAACTGCAACGCGTTGTTGTTGACCTCCTGACAACTCTGCAGGGCGATGTTCTGCTCGGTCTTCTAATCCGACCGATGAAAGGGCTGCAAGCGCACCTGTGCGCGCTTCTGTTGCTGAATTACCAAGCAAAAGTAATGGTAATTCGACATTTTCCACTGCTGATAAAACAGGGAGAAGATTGAAATCTTGAAAAATAAAACCCAGATTTTCGGCTCTCATTCGAGTACGTTCATCATCTGAAATTCCAAACAAGGGCTGGTTTTTGACCATGACATCTCCTGAATTCGGTTCATCAATACCAGACAGAATGTTGAGCAGGGTTGTTTTACCACAACCAGATGGCCCCATAATGGCAACCATTTCCCCAGTGTTGATTGACACATTGACACCTTTAACAGCCTGAATAGAAGTTTCGCCAGATGGATAAATTTTCCACAAACCGGTTGCTTTCATCACTGGTCCCATGCTTTGAGGACGAGCGAGTGCGTTGATAAACTACCGCTTCAAAGCATCAGCATGAACGATGCAGGGGGGGTGAAAATAACGCTGCTTGCTTTTGGTCCACTTGCAGAAACGCTCAACTGGAAACGGAATGAACTCACCGTGCCACATTCTACAAAGATTGATGCTGTCCTTCGGATTCTGGAAATTGATGAATGGAAAAGTCAGGGTCTTCTCGTAGCCATCAATGGCCTTCGGTGTGGTTTTGAGGCGGAACTGGGCCAAGGTGATGAATTAGCCTTACTACCACCCGTATCTGGTGGATAAAGGACAAATTAACAACCTGTTTGGCCGAAGCCTTCAACACTACTGCCCCTCTCCAAGGGTTGAGGAAGTAACATGATTGGCGGTTTAGGACCACTTGAACTCACGATTCTTATTGGATTATTTTTTATCTTGTTTGGTGCAGAACGCTTACCAAAAATGGCCAACGCATTAGGCCGTTCAAAGGGTGAATTCCAGAAGGGCTTAACCGATACATCTCGAACACTCACCGACCTTGATGCAGGTGGCCGAACCCCATCTCAGCAATTGGCTGAACGTGCTCGAGCAGTTGGCCTTGACCCAGCTGGAATGGAAGTCGATGAACTTGAACGAAAGGTAGCAGCGCTTGAGTCAATGGACTCTTCCGAAGAATGATTCAGCGTTTTCTCTTGAGTACCAGTGGCGAGCCACATCGCTCGCAATCACCAACATCACCTTTTTTCGAACGTGAAACGTTTTCTGGAACCTCAGTAGAAATACGACATCCGGTACATCTCAACTCCCATTTCCATACTTGCTTCGCACCGGATGTTCCAACTGAGTTCGATTGCTTGCCCGCTGTATTCATGGTATTTTGTAAGCGATAATCGTCCGTGACCAAAGGGATATTGAGCCCGAGTGCAAGGGCAAGAACATCCAGGTCAACATCGGAAAGTCGAGGAAGGTCTCCACTTTCAGCAGCGCGTTCTTTAGCCTCATTGAGCCATTTTGGTGGTACGTCTCTCCAATCAATATCAAGAGCTTGGACCAACATCCAACGTTGAGGACTCACGCGTTCCAATTCCTCTTGCTGCCGCATTGCACAAACATTACCTGTAAGTTCACTTACCGGCCAATGAAGTAATGCTGCTGTATCAAGAACTCGCATCAAGCCCTCCACTGAAGAATGCCCTCCTTGAAGTCACCGCACACCCACACCTTCATGGGTGGGTGAACGAAGCAACCTTCATGTCGTGGAAGGAGTCTATACTCGGCTTTTTCGATGTTTTTGGTCCGGCAAGCCTTGCTGTGGTCTCCTTTACAGAATCAATTATTCAACCAATTCCACCGGATTTGCTCTACATTCCAATGCTCGCAGATGCAATAGGGGACATACCACTGGTCGTTTGGCTCTGGTTGACTATCACCCTTTCTTCTGTAGCAGGCTCCTTGGTTGGTTATTGGATTGGAAAACGCTGGGGACGAAAATTGCTGACCCGGTTTTCAAAACAAGCACATCTCGATAAAATTGAAGCCCTCACGCTCAAATACGGCACTTTTGGTATCTTCATTGCCGCATTTTCTCCGATTCCCTACAAAGTATTTGGATGGGTTGCAGGAATGGGTGAGATGGAAAAGAAGCCATTTTTGCTTGCTGGACTGTGCGGTAGAGGATTGCGTTTTGGGCTGGAAGCCGTGTTGATCGGTATTTACGGGAATAAAGCAATTGAGGCTTTGAATTGGTTTCTCGACAATGAAATAATTCTGGCGCTCGCAATGATTCTTGCAGCTATCCCAATCTGGTATGGTTGGAAATGGTGGAGTAATATTGAACTCGAAACATCCTCAATGGAGCAGGAAATAAGCGAATGAGCCATCATTCTCTCGTCTTTGATAGAGCGAATCATTATCAAGGGGTGGTCGGTGGAACGGCTGTCGCTCGTGTGGTGTAGCCAGGTCCATCATAGTGGGTTTTCATCCCGCCGACCCGGGTTCGAATCCCGGCACGAGCATCTTTACTCAAATAGCACGCAGTATCGCGTTTATTTTACTTAAAAAACGGGTGAGATTTGACCCACCCACCCCCCTTGCAACTTATACAAATCAATTCATCGATTGTTGTACAATTTACTGTTGAATCATTGGTTGAACTTGCATCTTTCCATAACTTTACCAATTTATTGAAGACCCGGGCACGACTGTTAAACGACATACTGATTGTCATTTCGCACATGCAATTTCAAGCGAGTGTTCCGTTTTGGTAATCGAGTAAAGCTTGCTGTATCTCTTCACGGGTATTCATCACAAACGGACCATAACGTGCTATTGGTTCATTTATTTCAGGACCGGCAAGGATTAAAAATTCTGCATCGCCTTCTTGTGCTTCAAACACCACCTCATCGCCATCTGTCAAAAGACCGAGTTGACCATCGTGTATTGGTTTACCATCGATGTGAACCGTTCCACCAAAAACGTAAATCATTCCATTAAGACCTTGTTCGATTGATTGGCGATGGACACCTTCATGCTGTATTTTCATATGAATGTAGGTGATTGGAATGACTGTATCAATTACTGCTTGAACTCCCAAAGTGGAGCCTGCAATCACATTGGCCCAAACTTTGCCATCTTCTGAAGTAACTTTTGGAATCTGCTTCGAAGGGATATCTTGGTACCGTGGTTGCATCATTTTGTCTTTCGAAGGAAGATTCACCCAGATTTGGAAACCGTGGCTTACACCTCCTTGTTCAAGAAAATCATCTTGAGGTAATTCAGAATGTATAATACCTCGACCTGCAGTCATCCATTGGACATCTCCAGGATTCAAATCGCCTTTATTTCCTGCACTGTCCTCGTGTTTCATCGCACCTTGAATCATGTAGGTTACCGTCTCAAAACCACGATGCGGGTGAGCTGGTGCACCAATCGCCTGCCCAGGGTCCCAATGAACTGGTCCCATTTCATCCAAAAGTAAAAATGGACTCATCAGTGAACCCATTGTTGAAGGTCTGCGGACAGGGAAACCACCCCCTTCAAGGACAGTATGGGTCGGTGCAGTCATTCGTAAGGTTCTTTTCTGCATTAATTGAGCACTTCCTTCGCCATCGTATCAAGAGAAAGTTGGTTCAGTTGTTTAGTTTTATTGATGACAACAGAACGACCGAGAACATTTGCGCCCAGGTAGGAGAATTGCATTCTCATGTTCATGATGACGTGTTGCCCACCACCGCCACTTACCGTTGCTAAGCCAATTTTTCTACGATTGAATAACATTCGAAAGTCCTTCGATTGGACCGATAACCATGCGACAAGGTTGTTGAGTACAGGCGGCATTGAACCGTTATACTCAGGCGCACATACAATCAGTGCATCACTCGCTAATATTTGCTCCATGACGTTATGCACTAAAGATAAGTCGGAGTGCTCTTTTTCTGTCTCCGGAGTGTACATTGGAAGGTCAAGTCGGCAAAGGTCGAGTATTTCTGCAGTATTACCTTGAGATAACACCGTGTGATGAAAAGATGAAGCCAAATCAAGGTTCTTTCCTGTCGAGGCAGCCATGATGAGAATATGAGCCATAAGGCAAGCAAGAGGTCCTCCTCTTTCAACATATGAGTCTCAAGGACGTCACCATTTCATTCTGTATGCCAAAAGGAGCAATCCAATCGCAGTCGGGATAATAGCCAAAGCAAGCATTGTCATGACCAGTTGTTTTACTTGGCCTTCAGTTGATTCTTCTGTAATTGTCGCTTTATCCACTTGTTCCTCTGAACAATCTTGAACATATGGATTACAATTTGGGTTCGCTGTTTCATTTTCTTCAAGTTCTACTGGGACATAATCTGTATCCTCATCGACATCATGACATCCGTCAGCATCTGAATCTACCTTGGGTTCCGAAATCCAATTTAATTTCCCAATTGGACATGTGTCAAGTGTATCGACAATTCCATCATTGTC
>JAACDG010000023.1 GCA_009937025.1 Methanobacteriota archaeon | reverse complement strand
GTTGACCTCGGCTCTGGAAACCTCGTTTCACTCACCGCTACTTCGATTGAAGATACAAGTTGCTGCCAAGGAACGGATTCCTTTTCCAACGGCACAATGATGTTCCTCGTCAACTTGACATCACAAAACATTACGATATCATCGAGTTACAGTAATGTCTTTGTATTGGGTGGCGAAATTCAATCAACAAATATGGCAGTCTCAGATGGCGATGTTCTTTTGGGAATGACCTATGATATTCACGCATTTTGGGACCTCGAATTCAACAATCTCGATATTTTATCCTATACAACCGAGTGTTCCCTTCTCGATTCCAATGGAAATTCAATTGACACCACATCAGGAACTTGGAATGGACCCTGGAACACAATAGACCCCTTCTTCAGTCTTGAAGCAACCCTTGCAGGGGACTATCAGCCACATTGTGATCTTGTTCGAGATTTTGATGGAGAGATAGTTGCTAGCCAAACAGGCTCAATTTTCGAATATCTCCAAGCAGATTACACAGGTTTGGAATCAATTACTGCAATTACAGATTCAATATTTTATGAGCATAATAATTCAATTACTCTTTCAATCTCTCTCGCTGAACTTTATGTCGGTACTGAATACACTTTGAATTACAATATGTGCGATATATGGTCCGGTTGGGATTCAGTACTCCGTGAATATACCTATCATTGTGGTGCAGATGTTCAATATGGAATATCCGATGACCCAGCGACTACGACTATTGATGAAACCGATATAGGTGTCTTTTCAGGCCAATTCATCTTTACACCTGTCGCAGACACACATACTGAACAAGTAACCTTCACCATCCCGAGTTGTTGCGGAGATGAACAGGACTATTTTGCGAATAATCTACTCCTCAGTGTTGACTCACTAAAGAATGATTCTTTAGCCTTTGAATTGAGTCTTGAAGTCTACAATGTGGTTTTGGTCGAAGAGTTCTCCAATACCTTTGTTCTTGGTGGAGAATTAGTGAATAGCATTGTTAAATACGAACGAGATACAATTTTGATTGGTATGCATTCTCAAACCGAAACCCATTGGTATCTTGATACTCCAAACACTTTTACTCTCACCTATACCATCACATGTGATTTGTACAATTCAACTGGAGTATCTGTTGAATCAAAGAGCAGCACATGGAATCACAACGGAAATCCAGGTAGAGATATTTCTCATGTCCCTCCGACCCCGGGTGAGTTTACTTCTCAATGCACACTCACGAGAAACATTGACGGGAAATTAATGGGGACACAAACGGCTGGAACACTCACTGTAATCGATGTAAATTATACTGGTGAAGAGCGACACGATGTCATCACCGATTCGAACTTTTATCCTCATAACTCGTCCATTGAACTTACCGTTTCCGTTACTGATGCCTACCCGGATACCAACTATACGATTGAATATTCACTCTGTAAATTAGCAACGGACTATGAAAACGGAGTCTTTGATACATTCTGTAATGGAGTTCCATGGTCCATTTCCTACAATGTGCCAATTGAAGATCAAACTCTACTTTCGGGACAGTTCAATTTTACCCCAACAAGTTCCACGCATGTTGAGACGTTTACTATAGCGGTTCCAGAATGCTGTGGTACTTTTGCGAACAATGTGGAATGGTGGCTCGAAAATGCTTCAATGGCGTTTGAATCTACATTGATGATTCAAGGCGTGGAACTCGATAACGGTGAAGATGAAAGTTCATACTTCACCATCGGCGGTGCTGTATCTTCTTCACAAATGATGCACTCTTCACATCTACTCTTGCCCAACATGAACCTCTATGTCGATATGATTTGGATGCTCGACCATCGCAATGAATTCATACTGAGTTATGAGGAACAATGCAATTTGATCGATGCTACAACTCTTGCAGTATTGGATTCAACATCGTCGCTTTGGAGCCATAGACCTGCTCAAGTCAATACAATGAATTCGGTCTTTGCGCCACCTGGTGAAGGTGATTATTATGTCGAATGTACTTTGACTCGAGTTGCTGATTCATCATTGATATCATCTCATACCGGCGATTTGGTAACGGTGTTGCCCGACCTTGGAAATCAAGATGATGCCACACTTTCAGCCAATAAAATACTCAAGCCTGAAGGTTGGGGTTTGGTATTGGTTTCCATGACGCAGTTGGATGCAGGACAACAATACTCCATCTTCTGGGAAGTCATAGATAACTCGAGCACGGGTACATCAACAATTATGGCTTCAGGAGATTTCACATGGGTTGAAGGCACAGATTCTGATGAGGACCAAATACTGGAATTCAACGCTATGGCGGATTCGACTGCAGCTTGCTTTTCAGTCGAACTCTTTGCAGCTGACCAATTGTTAGCATCAATAGATGGTCTGGACACAAATAACAATTTGTGTTGGAATCAAAATTCAGTATCTGACCTTGATTCAGATGGTGTTTACGACAAGACAGACGAATGTCCAACAACACCGTATGGCAGTATTGTTCAGTCAAATGGATGCTCGGATGCGGACCTTGATGGATGGGATGACAGTGTTGAAATTGAATGCAATTCCGATTATCAAAACCCGACATCTATTCCATCTGACTTTGACCAAGATGGTATTTGCGACGCAGTTGATGTCGACGATGATAACGATGGTTTCACTGACCAAATTGAATATCAACGAGGGACCAATCCTTTTGATATCACCGATTTCCCAGTCAATCAATTGCCTGTTTGCACATTCTATTACACGCTTGAATTGGATGGTTTACCAATGACAGTTACAGGAGACACCGAAGTATCAATCTTGGTCATTGGGTCCTCTTCGGTTCCTGGCTTAGGTACCGGAATTACACCAATCATAACAGTTCCTGCGGGCAGTTATTTCATGGTCGTTACATGTGAGGATATTGACAACGACCCAATTACGCTTTCCGTCAATAACATGGAGATTGGTCCAGCATTTGGAGAGGTTACCGCTTCTGCAATTCTGATCTTAACGCCGAGTTCGGATGAAACATTAGATGCCGTGATTGCATGGAGCGATGGTACAAATTCTGCTTCAACAGTCGTCACAGTCAATCTGGAACAAACAGGTTCAACATCGACCTATTTGCCAGGATTTACTGCATCGCTCGGTATTTTGGCCTTACTCGGAGCAACCCTGGTTTCACGAAAAACGGATGATGAATAAGCATTCTATCTTGAAGTTTGTCTGTTGTGGTAAAGGCAGAGTAAAAAGCCTCCACCCCTGGCTCCAAGCATGGCTCAAGGTCCGTATGTGGTAACAGGTGCATCCAAAGGAATAGGGAGAGCGATTTCGCAAAAACTAGTTGCTGAAGGTCATCCAGTACTTGCCCTTGCACGAGCATCGAAAGAATTGGATGAAATCGGTGAAGAACTGGCAGAAACGTGCTCAGGTTCCCGTGCGATTGTATGCGACCTTTCTCAGCCTGAAAGTATCAAAAATGCTGCACAACTCATTCTTCAATCAGCCCCATGGATTGCGGGCATCGTTCATAATGCTGGGACTATTTTTCCAATCATGCCACTTGCTCAGGTTGAAATTGCACACTGGTCAACGTCAATCAATGCCAATTTAATTGGTGTTCAAGATTTGACCCAACGCCTTCTTTCGAATCTAGGCGGTAAGCAACAATCTCGAATCACTACGATTTCAAGTGGTGCGGCACTGAGTCCAGTCGAATCTTGGTCGGCCTATTGTGTAGCCAAAGCTGGATTGGACATGTGGGCAAGATGTTTGGCGGCCGAAGGTGCTTCATCAAACATAAGTGCAATTTCAATCGCCCCTGGTATCGTTGATACTGGTATGCAATCAGATATTCGTTCATCAGACCCCGAACTGTTTCCAAGACATGCTGATTTCGTTTCATTGCATACCGAAAAACATCTCACAAACAGTGTAGATGTTGCACAACAATTGTGCCCACTTATTCTTTCCCATACAATGCAACAGTCCGGTCAACGATTTGATGTGCGTGAACTGTGATATCGAAGCAAAAAAGAGCGAAGGGTGATAAGCCAGCACCATAACAGCGAGAACAGAGGGATTCTATGGTAGGAACAGACCGGGTTGGAATTCGAACTTTGAAAGTTGGACGCTTTTGCGTTGTTGATGACGAAGCATACAAGATTTTGAGCATCTCTACTTCATAACCTGGAAAACACGGCTCTGCTAAAGCCCGTATTGAACTGATATCTTTGTTTTCTTCAAAGAGAATCTCCCACGTTGGCTCAGTCACTGATAGCATCAATGTCCCAATGATCGAAAAAGGCAAGGCAATGGTAACTCACATCGATGGTGATGAAGTCCATGCCATGAACATGAAAGACCACTCGATGATGATTCTTCCAGTCGATTCCGAAATTGAAGTTGCATCAGGCCAAGAGATTCTTTGGATGGAAGCACTTGGACGCTACAAAATCGAAAGATGAGAGCGACTTTTTCAAATTCAAATGTGAACCTTCACATTTGATACTTTGTCCGGTAATGTATTCATAAGCCTAAAGAGTTCATCATAGTCTATGTCCGAAGTAGGAAACACAACTACAACTGAAACTTTTTCAGTAGACGCAGCCATGAAGGCAATGCCTGAGCATGATAAAAAAGCCCTCAAGGGTTGGTATTGGTATGACTGGGGAAATCAAGCGTATGCATTAACCGTCATGACGGTCATTGCACCAGCGCTTATGGCAAATTTGTACAACTTGGCAACTGGAACCCAATCTGGTGACACGTTCTATGCGTACATCCTTACGGCTTCCATGCTTCTTGTGGTCGTTACCGCTCCTGCATTAGGTGTAATTGCTGACCGGATGCCAATCAAGAAGAAACTTCTGAAATGGTATACCGTTGCCGGTGTAGTCTTTACCGCATTAATGGGTGCTGCTCCTTATTTTGGTTCTCAGGGTTACATCATTCTCGCGCTCATGTATGCCATAGGTACCGTTGGGTTTACCGGTGGTAACGTCATTTACTATTCGTTCATGCCTTACCTCGCTGAAAAGCGGTGTATGGACCACGTTTCAAGCCGTGGATATGCCTATGGATTCATGGGCGGTTCCCTCTTACTCATTTTCCATCTCATTATCCTGATGGGTCCCTTTGATTGGGATACGAATTTCAAGCTTGCAGCAATC
>JAACDG010000152.1 GCA_009937025.1 Methanobacteriota archaeon | reverse complement strand
TTGCGAACTTAATGTTGGCGAATTCCCTGAAAAATGCAGAGGAATAAACGGAACAAATGGCCAACACTCTGCATCCTTTTTGGTCCCGCCAGGTGTCAATCAAACGAACTATTATGCAGTCACCACAACACTCGAAGATGGCACAGAATTATTCACTTTGGACGTGAATGCATCGACTCTTGAGAACCCTGTTTTGGAACAAACTTCCCCTATTCGTACACCGTACAACATCATCGGTTCGTTCGATCCAATGGTCAGCAATACAACATTACAATGGATTAATTACAACGACTTGATTCCACTTCTTCCAGAAACGGGACCGAATGCTTACAGCATTAATATTTACAGAACAACCTATCCAGTCACTCGAGCAAATGGGGCAAACATGTTATCGGTGGAAACACCGATTATTCAATTGCCAGCAGGCACTGACACGCATACATTGACCGTTCCTGAACAAACAGATAGGGATGCATATTACTCAATCACCTATTCCCTTCCGAATTGGAACGGCCCCGGTGTTGATTACGAAGACTCTCGTTTCCTTTCAAACAATGCCATGTCCTCTCCAATACTCGAAGATAACATGCCTCCAGCCCACGTGAATGGAGTTACCACAACTTTCACTGCAGACCCTCTGACTGGTGGCGGAACAACAAATGTGAGTTGGACTGATGTATCTGGCGAAACAGGTGAATCATACCGAATTTACATGTCAGGAACTCCGTTCTATACCATCTATCGTTCGGATGTCCAACTCGTCGCAACCGTCTCTGGAAAACTTGCAGGTGGAGCGAACTCGTTTGACTATGATATCCCAGTTGGACGCTTAGGATGGGCTCATTATTGCATAGTTACCATTGATTTGTATGGTGTGTTTGACTCAAACATCACGACAAATGCTTGCTCATCTGTCGAAGAAGATGCGTTTGGTAATTGGATTGCAGAACCAACCAATGTGTATGCTGAATTCATCGGCAATCAAACTACACGTGTCTCGTGGACTGACCAACTTGGTGTCGAAGGTGAACAATACCACATTTGGACATCTTCTTGGCGAGTCTCTGGTGGTGAATGGCAGAGTCTCAACGGCTCACTCACATGGCTTGGTACTGTAAGTGACGGAATTGGCTTTTTCGATGTTGAACTCGCAGATGGGCTCATCGGCGTTCGCCCATTCTATTTCGTCACCACTGAAGCCCTCTATGGGCATCTCTCTGGAACCTTTATGGACAAGAGTTTGGAGCAAAACGTCTACCAAATCGATGAAGGAAATGAAGAAGATACGGTGAATCCAGGTCGAGCCGAAATTAAAGTCATTGAAGCAATAGGTTCATTGAATAAAGTTCGAGTAGAATGGTTTAACGATAATTTGGAACAGAATGAAGTGTACCAAGTATGGCGAAATTATGGAGAACCATTCGGTGAAGATGAAAGCGACATCAGTTCGATTGAAGCAGATGGATGGGAACTCGCTCTTGACAATATCAATGCTGGAACTTCAGAGGACCCAACCTTCTTCCGCCAACTCGATCTTCCTGAAGATGTGGATCGAGATGTTTGGTATGCGATAATCATCATTGACCAGTGGGGGAACAGCGACCCTGAACTCTTTTCCGGATTCAACTCCAATGCGATTAAAGTAATAGAAGATACGAAACCCCCTCAAGCATCAATGACGCTCATCAATGAAGACAATGAAGCATTTACCAGCCCTGCATTGATTGCCGGCGATTATAAGATTCAAATCGAATTTGATGAAGACCTCGATGTGAGTCCAATGCTCAACATCACGACAATCAACGGTGGCGATATTTCAGGCGGCCTCAAGGAAATGACGGAGATTCAATCCAATGCAGGAAACCCAGACCGTGGACCTGTCTATCAACTCGACTTCTTTATCACCACTTCAACCATTGCTGGAGACATGATTTTTGAAGTGTCTATGGAAGATTTAGCAAACAATCAAGCCACTCAGATATGGGATGACCGTTCTGTTGATGCAGTTCCTCCACAAGTGACAATCTTTTCACCATCATCCAGTTCAGATAGCAACTCAAAATACCTCTATGGTAACAATGTGCAAGTTCTTGCTGGTGCCGAAGATGATGTTCGCATCGACTCTTTCCAATACAAATTCACCTATAATTACGGAACAGGACAATCGGTATCAACGCCTTGGACTGAAGCAACTTCAGTAACGGATTTACTTGGCGATAACAGTTCAATTGTTCTGGACCTTGAATTCTCGGCAGGCAATTTCCTACCAGGCCAACATGCCGTTTACGTTCGAGCAATAGACTCTGCAGGTAATGAACGTTCAGCAACGGTCATTTTTGTTGTTGACGAGTGCCGTAACCGTCTCGACGGAACGACTTCCTGTAACTATGTTGAATCACTTCAACCAGAACCAGAACCAATTCTTGTGAACCCTTCAATGACTGACCCGCCCTATGTTCTCGTATGGATTCTTGCTGTTGTGTTTGTCTTTTCACTCATTATTATGCTCATGGTTATTCAGACCAGCATGAGTGGTCCAAAGAAGAAGAAAGGAGATGATGAGGATGAAGATGATAATTGGATGTCTGAATTTATCGGCACTTCACAGGAACTGGATATGAATTCAGTGACGGATACAAGCGATAAATCCGAAGAAAAGGCTGTTGAAACGACAGAAATGGATGAAGAAGAAGACCCATTTGCAGTGAATGTAATGTCTCGTAAGACCCGTCCAAAGAAGGAAGTTCCAGAGATTGTTGAAGAAACTGATGACGATGAAGACGGCATCGATTGGGGCGAATACGATGATGATGATGTTGAGGAAGAGGAAGAAAAGCCTGTTGCGAAGAAACGTTCTGTCGGTCGAAGAGCAGCCCCCAGAAAAGCACCAAAACGGCGCACAGTAGGTCGGAAAAAGAACGACGACTGAATACATTTTGAAGCGGTGAAGTCAAGGGCTGTGGCCTCTTCGACCAATACATGTCGGAACACGAAGTCGTTGATTCCATCGATGATTTGACGGAAGAAGTGGAAGATACGATGGAGAATATCTTCGCATCATTTAGCCCAAGAAAGAACAAACTCAATTTCCTCCTTCTCGCCATGCCTGTTGCGATTTATGCAAATTATCAGCACATGGGAGAACTCGCTTTCCTGTTTTCAATGATTGCCATTATGCCTCTTGCTTTCCTCATGGGGAAGGCGACTGAAGAGATTGCTCTTCGCGTTGGTGAAGCAGTAGGTGGCCTTCTCAATGCTACGTTTGGAAATGCAGTCGAGATGATTATCGCTGGATTGGCGTTGTATACCGCATCTCAGAATCCAGCACTTCGTGAAACGATGATTACCGTCACGCAAGCCTCATTGATTGGCTCGATTTTGGGTAATCTTTTGCTCGTGCTTGGATTGGCAATGGTGTGGGGTGGAATCAATCACAAAGTACAACGGTTCA
>JAACDG010000151.1 GCA_009937025.1 Methanobacteriota archaeon | reverse complement strand
GCATCATCTGAGATGAGATAATACATACCGGTCGTCGCTAAGTCGAATTGCTGAAGTGTTACCTTCACCCAAGCGTCTCCAAGAGCCGGTATCTCTCCGGTGGAAACGTTTCCTTCAAACACAGGTACGCCGCCATTAATCACTGAGCGGATATTGAGAACAGTTGCACCATCCATTGTTCCGTTGTTGAAGACTTTAATTTCCAAATCCATGTCTTGTCCAACTTCAGGTTTCGCAGGTCGCATGACCACATCTGTAATGAGGAAAGTTGCTTCTTCGTGAATCAATTCATACATCGATTTGTGTTGGGCATTGCTTGACATAATTGGAGCAATTGATACTGCACCAGTTTCTTCATCCACGGTCGGTCCGCCACGGCTGATTGCACCATTACCTGCTGAATCGGTTGCATCGAGCCAGAAGACCAGTTCGACACTGTCGATTTGTTCTGCTAATGGATCTGTCTGTCCTTCAGTGATTGGCCACAAATCGACACATTCTGCTGATGCGAAGTATGAGCCACCACTCGGAGTGAGGGTGAGTTCTTGACTCAAAGGCATTTGACCATGTGTCGCACCATAGATTGGCCATGTGATGTTATTGGTTGGGTCGATGTAGAAACTCCAAACTACGGAAACGTCGCCTTGGAACAGGGCTTGTTGTTCTTCAAGAATAACTTCAATATCGACACAGTGGTATGTTGAAGTTGGCATCACATTGGCAAGAATTTCATTGTTCGCATCTTTGACCGTCCAAGAGTTGAGGACAACTCGAGGTGCTGTATCATCGACCTTTAGATTGAAACTTTGACATCCATACGATGAAGCGGATGCGCAAATTGCTGAAGTTGAATCCACTGCACCAAGGGGTAGCCCCTCGATACCGTTGCCACATTCACCGCTCGAACCACCACTTCCGCCGCTTGCATCATAAGGACACAAACGGAATGTGTAGGTGTAATCATTGGTATTTGTGGGTGCTGTAATATTGATATTGAATGCGCCACCGGTAAAGGTGTGGTATGATACTTCACCAGGGGTGAAGATGTATCCTTTGGACCCGTCTTTTTCAGCATTTTCCCGAGTGAGTTCAAGGGTCAATTCGATTTCTGGCGTGATATATACCTCATTCAAAATTCCATCAAGGTAAGCATACTGGCCTTCGCATGAAATAATATCACCAGGACCGACAAAGCCGCTTCGAACATCTTGAGTAATAGGCTCCATGATGTCGGAAAACAATGGAGTAATCATCAAGTTATTTGCTGCATCAGCACGATAATCAAGTTGGATGCCATCGCTGTAATACCAATCTTGGATGTGGCGTCCAGGTGCTGGAAGCATTCGATATTGTGGATTGTCAAGGTCTTGCATATACAAGACTGGGTTGTTCAAAGAGGTTGATGCACCAGGTAGTCCCCATGTCATTCGGATTGGTAAATCCAGGAAAAAGTCTGATTCGAAGGGGTCGATGAGAACATTGCCACTCATGCGAAGCACTTGTGGGCCTTTGAAGGCGCCATCTTCTTGGAGAATTTCGACATATGGGCTGTCGGTCCAAGCAGTCTCATTACGCGGGAAATAATAGACGGTCATATCGTCTCTATCATCGGCCAAATCTATGCGGAAATAATCAATATCTCTCCATCCATTGTCGTCGTTTGCTTCGACAATCAGGTGGTATTCATTACCCGCATACATTGTATGGTTCCATTTACCATTGTATTGTTGTTGATTTGATTTCAAGAAACGTCCATCGTTAGAATCTTCGATGAAGAAGTTCCGGATTACTGGTGATTTGGAATTCATTGAAACATATGTGAAATGATCGTTTTCAAACCCTGGTCCTCCACCGTTAATTGGGTTACCAGCCTTATCATAGCCTTCAATCCACACACTGACCTTACCGACAGGGTCTTGCCCGACATTGGCATTATCGTTAAACGTTGCAGAGTAATTCGCAAACGGTGCAGCACCATCGCTGTACGCTACAATCGTGATGTATTCATCTGCTTCAGGTTGGCCGTTTGAATTTGTATCATGGTCATACTGAACCCAAATCTTCAGGTCGAGTGTGTCTGGTGGGTTTGGCAAATCACTTGCATTAAGTCGGATCGATTGATCGCCAGTAGCTGTAGGATTCGACGATGGGACTACCCATGTGTCATCAACCATGATTCGCCAGTTTGAATCAAGAGATGGGTCGACTTGACCGTTAAGAATTCGAACATCCAGAAGGTTCGGGTCAAGGGTATCAATTGAGAGGTTGAACGGTATTGCGCAATCCGAATCTGGGCGATACAGTGCCGCTGGACAGAGGGTGTCGCCACCTTCATATCCATCGATGCGGAATCGGTATGTGTCTTGGCCAGCAGCCATTCCAAGGTCAATTGCCCAATTGAAATCGCCACCCGGGATACCAGATTGATTCGCAACCGAAGCCCATTCAATGGAAATGTTTCCATTCGTGTTATTGATTGTTTTCTGTTCGAGAACCATGAAATATCCACTTGGGTCCGGTGCAATCGACAAATCTTCAAGACGGATTGAGCCGACAACATTTACTGTTTGTCCCGATGTTCCATCATCCAAATCTTGAACAATTCCAATATTGTTGAGAACTTCAAATGAAGTGATGATTGCATCGTTTTCAACAGCATTTCCTCCAACAGGAGCGAGGAGTGTGGCATCTGGTAATCCATTGACGCCATTTGATGCGACGAGGCCAGAATAGATACGCACTTCATCAGTATCTTCCCAATTTGAATTAATGACAAAGCGCCAAGTAATTTGCTTTCCATCACTAATGACAACCGGACTTGATGATTCAAGGGTAAGGAGGTCGTCGACATCTGATGCTTCAGAGAATTGGAAGGCATCACTGTAACTCAAGACTACATCGCCTGTTTTTGATTCAAAGGTCAAGGTTGCTTCAGCCAAGCTCGCACCAGTAAGTGGACTCACAGTGTGGGTTGTCGTGATTTCATAGATGGCTCCATTTGGATACAAACCAATTGGATTACCAACTAAACTAATGGTATTATCATAGCCACTTGAAGTCGTGACTTGAAGATTGGAAAGAGTAACTCCGCCACCAACTGTGCCGGATACCTTCATTTCTACTTCCGCAGTAGTACCGCCAGTCCACAAAGCAACACCTTTGTTCAACTCACGGTCTAAACCGTCTGCGTTTCCAATAGAAACTGAATAATTGTAAATGATATCGAGGTCTCGAACAATCATTTGAGCACCGGTAGAAGCATTCGGAGAGTCTGCTCTCAATCGGAAGGTTTGCCATTCATGCCCATATGCATCATAATGGCTAACTGGAACCAAACCATTTGAAAGAAGTGAATTGAGTCCAGCCTTCATATCGACTGTTGCTCCAACATATTCTGGGAAAAGAAGGGTGCTGTTATCAATAGAGCCAAGGAATACTTCTTGGGTACCTGACAAGAGCGTTAGGTCAAAACCTTCCACTGGGTCATTGGTTGAATGAATCTCTATTTGGTCAAAAGCAAAGTCAATTGAGGTGATTTCTGCACCTTTTGGAAGCATAAACATGGCACCTTCAGCGACACCAGTGCTATCGATGGTCAATGCAGCTGAAGATTGACCGTAGTTGATGCCATCGATTTTACTTTGTAAGAAATTTGTTTGTCTTCCAAATCCTCCAAAGGCTGGTTCTTCAAAGCCCCAGTCGACATGGCCATCGTTTGCAACATCGAGTTGAACATATTCAGTATGGTGACCAAAAGTCAAATCAAACCAAATTCCACCCACGTTACAAGGATTCTGATAGGAAAGAAGTACGTTGAAACCAAATAATGGTTCTGAGAGAATGTATTCAGTACCGCTTTCGACTCCGGTTAAACCCTCTCCACCAAATCCAATAATATCGACGTTCGGGAGTTCAGAACAATCGTCTTGTATGTATGGGGTTATGCGAGTAATCGGTCGATCGAAATTACTTCGTTCAACTACTGGAGAATATGTATCATCGGTAATCTCTGGAGAATAGAGCATTGGCATACCATTACCAGGGGTTTCCCAAACACCATTGACGATATTCGCCATCATTCCAGTCGTTTGATTGAATCCAGTTCCAACCCTCGTCCCGATACTAAACCCATGGAATACCGGCGAAGATAATCGGCTTGGTCCGGAATCAAAAGTCATTTTGAAATCTATCGAAGGGTGCATTGTCGAGTTGATGTCCCACAATTCGATGATTTTCCCTTGAAGGTTGGTCATCGTTTTTCCATTTCGGTCAACGACGGTGAGGCCTGTTGCTGAATCAAGAACTTCAACTGCGATTGTTGCTGAACTGGTTGTCTCTGATTCGAGGGTGAGTAATCCGAATCCATTAGGTTGATTTGCGCCACTTGAAACAGAAGGAAGGAATCCGTTAATTGACATTTCAGCTGATTGAGGCAAAGGGTCGCCTACTCGGAAATTATCGATATACCAACCGGCTTTTCCACCATCGGCTCCTCCGATGTTGTTGTCTTCCATGATGAAACGGAATTGAACATATTGCCCAACATATTGAATCAAATCAATGGCAATATTTGCCCAACCTGTTGGATTAGAAATAGAGGTAGAAGTTCCAGCAAGAGCATAATCTCCTTGGCTGATGCCTCCGCAACGCGCATCGATTTGTCCAGCACCGTTTGAACCTGAGCCTCTTGCATAATATCCATTACCGTATCCAACGCCTGAGGAATTGGAAAGGTCGAGATCGATTGCAGAAAAACCTGCAGGGTCATTGTCAACAAAATCATCGTTGTATGATGAACGTATTTGCATGTAGGCACAATCCCGATAGTAGACCGGAGGGTTTGTTCCAGAACCGGTTTCGATGTCCAGTTCATGCCATGAGTCAAAGAATGCCATATGGTTTTTCAAATTAGAATCAACGAAAATTGAAGCCGAAGTCATGCGGTATGAAAAGCCGTTTTGCCCTGCCGGCTCATTGGTGTAATCATCATCTGTCAATCCAGTACCCCAACAATAGGTTCCACTCGAACAATCAGGAACGTTTGAGTTTGGCCCCACGGTTGTGATGTCGATTGGGCCGTGATCCCAGCCAAATTGGTTTTGAGTAAAGCCTCGGTGGTCGAGGAAATTGGAGCCTGTTTCTTCAAAATCAGTGAGGAATCCTTCCGCCTTCAATTTGACAGGGACTGCATTTGAACCTTCTTCGTAGATAAAATGAGACGCATTCGAGAATTTAGTGAGTTGGTTGTTGAACATCGGATTCCAAACACGCGGCATTGTCTCAAGGTCGACTCGAGTTTGTGCGCTGTGTTCAATCATGTTGGTCGAGATATCGAGTGAAGCACTGGTGACGGTTTCGGATGCTGGAAGGTGAATCGCACCTGAATCTGTATCCACAAACGCAGTACCATCCCGCAGATCAATATCAGTTGTCGAGTTTCCATTTCCAAAAGTTGTCACGTTTGCTGCACCAGCAAATGGTGCCAATATCATCAAGAAAACTAGAAACAATGGGGCTTTCAATCGTCGATTATTATGGGTCATAGACTCACCTGTTCTTCGTCCGAGGATTCCTTCACCTATAATCGCAACGGACTCTTGGCCAAAAACCCCCTCCTACGGAGGGGTTTCAACTGTGTTTGGAGTTCAAAGCTCCACAACGCGTCTTTGAAGCCACGCATCTTGGGCGATTTGGTCTAAACCACCGAGCCGATTTTCGCTTTTTTCAAGCCATTCTAAATTCGCAATTGTGGTTGGGAGAGAGGGGCCAAGAGCATCGCATACTTCGGGTCCAATACTCAAATCAAATGTCCCCATCGCTTGAGCCATGTGCATTATTGAGGTTTTATCAAATCCAAGTAAAGGCCTTAAAATTGGCAAAGAAGAAACCATTTCAATCGCTCCGAGATTGCCTAATGTTTGCGATGAAACCTGCCCGAGGTTCTCACCCGTCAAAATATGCGTTGCATCCACCTCTTTTGCAGCCAAATCTGCAAGACAATTGAATAACCGTTTCATGTGAATGAAATATTCTGTATGGCACCATTTTTCGGTGAACAGGGCCAATTTATCTGCAACAGGAACAACGGTTAGATTTCGTGACAGTTGGCGGCGTGCTGCTTCGCCAATTGAGCCATCCATTTCAAGAAAATAACGAAGTGCTGCTATCGTTTTATGTTCTGCTTCTGGTCCTGTGACTGGTTCTTGAGTGCAATGAACTGGGTAAATCGTCCATCCTTGCTTGAGCATCCGGGCGACTGCAACCGGTGAATCGATGCCGCCAGATACCAAAGCGATGCACACTTTTTCATTCACCATGATAGGTGCCACTCCTCCAAGGTCAAGAAACCACCTCTCGGCAGAGTGGGCTCCATTGAGTTCTTGAGGGAGGACCTCTTCGCACAAACATGGAACCTTATTCGAAAGAGCCTGCGACGCTCATTGAACATGTATTTCCCGGAGATACAAATGCATACGATACGTTGTTCGGTGGAAAATTGCTCTCAATCATGGATAAAGCAGGTGGAATCGCTTGCGCTAAATTTGCGCATCGTGAATTTGTCACAATATCAATCGATGCTTTGACCTTCATTGCTCCAGCACGGCAGGGCGATTTGCTCGAAGTTTCTGGAAAAGTCGTTTTTACAAGTAGCCATACTGCATGCACAAAGGTCACTGCAGTTGCCATCAACAAAGCGAATTGGGAAAAGAAGAAAATTTGTGAAGGGTTTTTCTTTTTTGTCGCCATTGATTCAATGATGCGGCCCATTCCTATCCCTCAATTTGTTGTTGAAATGGATGAAGAACAAGAAGATTGGGACCACGCAAAAAAGATTCGCGACCAGATGTTAGCAAAACGCAACAAGTGAATCACCCCTACCTTCATGTGGCTCACTTTGGTGGACGAGACATGCCTGTCCTCAATATCGCCATGATTGGAACCGATGAATTGGCACGCGAAATTGCCAAAGCAACCGACCAAAGAGACGTCCACACCTATGTTCACAAAGAAACAGGTCAAGACGGCCCTCGTATTCTTTCCATCATTCGCCCTGCGAAATACCCAGAACGACTTCGCCCATTTTTGAATGCCCTTTCTGCCGCACGCGTCGGTCTCATTGAGATCACTGGCATTGATGCCACTCTTGGAGAATCTCTCGTCGCTTTTGCAAGTGCGAACATTCTCAAAGGAATTGCTGTAATCAACGCACCACAGGGTGAATGGGTCGATGAAGAACAAGTCAAGATGTTGTTTCAACAAGCGGGCTTAGGAGATTGGACATTTGGTACAAATGATGGAATCCAGTTGCGAAATACACTCTATCAATTCATGGATGAAATTTCTGAAATTTTAATTGCAAATGCTGCAGCTCCTTTGGTGATTCCTATCGACCAATATTTCAATGTCAAAGGAATCGGTTTAGTTGCCATCGGTTATGTTCAATCTGGAACAGTCAATGTGCATGATGACTTGGTATTGCTTCCTGCAAACGGAACAGGGAACGCGAAATCCCTCCAAGTGATGGATGATGATGTGGCTGCGGCTGTGGCTGGAGACCGCGTTGGACTTGCCTTGCGAAATGCCAAAGAAGAACACCTAGGCAGTGGAACTCTTCTGGTTCGCCCTGCAATTGAGGATAAAAAAACCAATACCAGTATCCCTCTTGCCGTTATCTCTCACAATCAATCAACAATGAAATTGAGTCGCTCTCCATTTCAAAAGCGAGTTCTTGCAGAGGGAGATGTCGTTCACGCTAGCGTTGATTTGCAATTTGTCGTCGGCAGAGTCGGTGCAGTAAATGGAGATGAAATGGAAGTTGTTTGGGATTCTCCTTTGTTCATTCGAAGAGAAAATCCTGAGGCTACACTCATCGCTCAATTAGATTCAAAACCACGTATAATGGGAAATGCTATTCTTACACTTTCCAAATGAGAGTCGGCGTTGGAAAAAGGGGCGCGTTATCGTTGCCGGAATGCGTTGAACAATCGGTGGTTTGATAACCCAGCACAGTTGGTTTACGCGCTGGGATGCGCATTATAGAACAGGAGGAAGGTCCTGCAAGTGCAGAAGACTACGAAGTCTTCAGAGGGTTGCACTTAGCAGGCTCAGGTAAGGTTCGAACCTCAGTCGATGAGCGTATGCTTTGCCTTGAAACACGAAGCGGGCATGGTTTAGATTTGCGCCTCTCGGAAATTTCACGGGTCCATCACCATCATACACGCCTGATTTCTTTTTTCTATGCCTTGTTAGGTTGTGGACTGATTCATGTTGCCAAGAACATATTCATTCCAGATATGTTGCAAATACTAACTGCGATATTGGGTTTAGCCATGATTGTGGGATGGTTTGGAACACGAAAACCAACACTTACGTTGGATACAGAAGCGGGGGGTTGCCACACGCTTACTGGCAATGATGCATCATTAATGCGATTATCCACATTACTCAAGCGACTTGAAAGTGGCATGAGTCTTGAAGAAGCAAGAATTGGACTTGACATTCTCGACCGAGACTTGGCCTATCCTCGTTCAACATTGCAAAATCTGCACGAAGTCCCAGTGAAACCTGTTCATTTGAAGTCTTCACCTTCCATTTTATCCTTTTTGGACGCAGAATCTGTAGAGCAAGAAACGGTTGAATCCTTCGATTCAAACCATATTTTTGCAGAAGGCATCGATTTGGACTTTGGTGAAGAAGAACATACAATCGCTGCATGGATGCATGGTGAAGAAACCGTTGAAGAACCTATTCGTCCAACTGTGGAGCATGGGCTTCTGCAACGTGGAATTGCAAATGTACACGACCGCCGAGGTTCTCTCGCAAGAGCTCCCCCCCAGAATGTACATCAAAATCAAGTTCAGCATCAATTTGTAACTCACCCTCAAGCACCTCAACCTGCCTACCCTGTACAATCACCTGCACCGTCTTATCAACAGATCATGCAGGCATCCAATGTCGAAGTCCCACATGAGTATCAAACACCTCAACCTACAGAAATACCATTCACATATATGCCGAGTTTTGTCGGCAAAGAAGGTGCCCACATCCCTGGGCATCAATTACCGATGAATGGAGATTTACAAACGCACACAAATATGGAGGCTTTCCGCTCTCCAGACGCTATCCTTCCACAGGCTGAAATCGAACAAACCTCTCTCATCGAAAAAGCACGTCGAGAAACCCCTGAGATTCCTATAATTCCTGAGCAAAAGAACGCTAGAGTCCAACAGGGAAACAGTCGTTTGCGCCCAAAAGAAAGTGTTCGGTCCAACTCACGCCTCCGGCCAAAAACTCGTACTTCACACGGGCAGGTAACTCGAATTAGAGAATTTGTTGCACCGGCTGCTGCTCAAATGATTGAAGGGGCAACTGGGTTCGCAACTCGATTGTTGGTCGGTCGCTCAGCCAACCGTCAAAATTCAGGTTCCTCTTCAACGCGAGAACTTCGACAACGTTCAGCTCAAAATCATCAATCAGAAGCCATTGAATCCATTCGAAATTTAGGAATAAGTCGTGGTGGCGATTTACCGGACCATGAAATCGAACCAATGCTCGCTCATATGATTGAACGTCAATCGGTTATCGAACAAGAATCACTTGAGAATATTCAACAACCTTTGCCAGTGCTTGATGACATTTCTTTCGATGATTTGAAAGACAGCAAAACGCATCATGCTGAGCATGCTGGAAAGGCAGGATTACCCCGTCTCGACATCTAATCAGTTGAGCATGTGCTGAAACTTAAGAAGGCGTTCATTGAATTGAACTTCTGTCATTGAATGTAAGCCATCGGTTCCAAAGGATTCGAGTGTGAAACTTGCACTCACTGTTGCTGCCAATAAAGCCTGGCGCAACTCATCTCGACTCAACGCACCAGAACCTGATGCGAGGTGTGCAGCAATCGAACCTGCGAATGTATCACCGCATCCTGTAGGGTCGACCACATGTTCAGTAGGGTATGCTGGAAGAGAAAGAATATCGTTGCCATGGAAAGCGATGACACCATGCTCGCCTCGTTTTACTACAAGGGTTTGAACCCCAATCATTTCAATGACTTTTCCCGCTGCCCGAATGAGGTTTTCATCATCAGCTAACATTCGAACTTCACCATCATTGATGATGACGAGGTCGACTTTTTGCATTACTTCAATCAAGGACTCTCGTGCAATGTCAATCCACAAATTCATTGAGTCCAGCATCGAAAGGCGCCGGGGTTTTGCTTGTTGGAGGACGCTGGACTGAAGAGCAGGGTGGAGGTTTGCACAAAAAGTAATTTGAGGCGATTGATGTGAACTTGGAACCTTTGGCTCAAAATGTTCAAACACATTGAGGTGGGTTTCATGAGTTTGTGCTTCGGCCATTGTCCCATGATAGGAACCTGCCCAGCGAAATGTTTCTCCCTCAGCAGTTTCAATTCCGCTCAAATCCAATCCGCAATCAGCCAAGAGCGTTCGGTCTTTAGCAGCAAAATCTTCACCGACAACGCCAACGAGCCCAACCTTTCCAAGTGAGAGCCGCTTTGAGTGAAACGAACAAGCCAAACCGGCATAGGTCGCCGAACCACCCAATGCGTCATTTACATGGCCAATCGGAGAAACAACGCTGTCGTAAGCGATACTACCGACGATTAATACATCCATGGCACGGCCAATGGGAGAGCCTACTTGTCCCTTTCGTTACATCGAAGTGCTCAGCCGAGAAGTTCTTGGTGCATATCGATGTATTGAATGGTGATGTTTCGTGTAAGGAAATCTTCTTCATCCATTATCCTTCGATGAAGTGGAATCAAATGTTCAACACCTGAAATGACCGTTTCATCCAAAGCGGTACGCATACGCTTTACTGCATCTTCTCGGTCTTTACCCCAAACGAGTAATTTAGCAAGAAGGGAATCAAAACAACCTGGCATTTCGTATCCTGGGTAAGCGTGTGTATCGACTCGAATTCCGTATCCGGAAGGGAAATGACATTCCCAAAGTCGGCCCGGGCTTGGAATAAATTGGCGTGGGTCTTCAGCGTTGAGGCGGCATTGAATTGCATGCCCTCGCCAAACAATGTCTTCCTGCGAAAGAGGTAAAGGCTCTCCTTGAGCGACTCGAATACCGAGTTCAACTAAATTATAACCAGTGATTAATTCGGTAACTGTGTGTTCAACTTGAACTCGAGGATTAACTTCAAGGAAGTAAAAATCACCGTTTGCATCGCGTAAAAATTCAAAGGTTGCCAATCCTTTGTACCCTACAGATTCTGCCCCTTTACAGACCAATGCTCCGATTTCTTCGCGCTTTTCATCAGAAAGCCAAGGGCCTTCCTCGACCAATTTTTGGTGTCGGCGTTGGATTGAACAAAACCGTTCACCGAAATGAATAGCCTTCTTTCCATCTCCAAGAACTTGAAATTCAACGTGCTGAGCTCCTTGAATATACTTCTCAACAAAGACTCGCTCATCACCAAAAGCAGACCTAGCACGAGATTGACAGAGTTTCAAAGCATTCTCAAATTCATCGGATTTTTCAACAATCTGCATTCCAATTCCACCGCCGCCCGCTGCTGCTTTGATGATGACTGGATAACCGATTTCTTCCGCTAAAGCAGATGCCACCTCTGCATCTGAAATCGATTCTGAGGAACCTTTGGCTGTCGGTAAACCTGCAGCCTCCATGGCTGCTCTCGCTTCAATTTTATCTCCAAGAAGGGTGATGACATCGGAAGATGGTCCAATAAAAGTGATACCTTCTTCTTTTAATCGCCGGACAAAAGTAGCATTTTCAGCAAGAAAACCATAGCCTGGGTGGACTGCATCACAACCCATCTCTTTTGCCGCTTGGATCACTGATTCGATATCCAGATATGTGTCCAATGGATTCTGTTTATAGTTTGCATAAGCCACATCGGCAAAACGAACAGGGAGCGATAATCTATCTTCACGGCCATGAATAATGGCCGCTTCAATGCCCATATCTCGAAGGGTTCGAAGAATACGTAGAGCGATTTCACCGCGGTTGGCAATGAGTACACGTTTGAATGCCATAACTGAGTCGAAGAGCAATTACTCTATGATGCCAACGGTTCAATTCAAGTGAAAAGACCTTCTTTGAGATAGATTTATTCTTCGCCGAATTCGCAAATTATCGACTTTTATTGACATAAAACGGTGGAAAGTATCGAAATTATGTTCTTTTTCTAGAAAAACTACGCAACTTTGATAGCACATGATGTCGATGGGAACACATGACGCGGAACCAGCAGACCGGAGCAGAGGCCCTCGACCGACTCGCCGGAATTGATTTGAATCGAGATGGACAGATTGTGAATTTGATTATTTGTGGGAATTCTAAATTTTATGATTACGCATGGCTTGAAGAGCAACTTGAACATTGGGTGGAAGCCAATGCTTATCCCGACCTCATTATTCTCGGTGGAGCAAGTGGTGTTGACTATCTTGCTGAAAGATGGGCCAACAATAACAACATACAACTCGCCGTATTCAGCGAAGCTGGGAACGCACCACGACCCAAATCCGCACACGACTCTGGGCGGCCAGAGGCTGTTGCAACTTTGGCTCGAACGATGCTTGCAAAAGCAACTCACATGCTTTCCTTCCCTGGTCCAGATTCCGTCTGGACAAAGCGCATGGAAGAACGGGCTACCGAAAAAGGAGTACCTGTCTCGAGTGTTCCTTTGCCTGAAGAAGGGCTCGAGTGATTCGCCTCAAACACTTGTGAAAGGCATACACTGTCCTTATTCGAAAGGAAATTTAGGTGTTCTCAGCAACACCGGCTTCCAGAAAAACCCCCAAAAATGCCTTTAATCGCGGTTACACATCCCTCGCGAGTTATATACTATGTAAAAAAAATAACTAGTTAACTCTTAGGAGGGGGGAAAAATATGGAAATGAATATGAAAGAAAATATGAATGAACTCGGGGGATCTTTTTTGATCGCTTGGGCAATGTTTGCTGGGGTACTAGGATCTAGTAGTTTTACAGCGATGGATGGTGCAGTTGGCATGGGAATTATCCTTGCTATAACTTGGATGGCGTTTAACGGTGCCCACCTGCTACCTGTAGTAACCTGGAGTCACATGATGACTGGCGACCTATCAGACACTGAAGGAAATTGGATGGCAAACGGTATGCGTTTAGTTATGCAAGCGATTGGAGCATTGCTCGCAATCATTCTTGCAACTGAAGCTGGCGGAATTGAAACCGGCTGGGCTGCCACAGAAATGTGGATCCCTGAGATTGCTGACAACCTCTGGGTTGTCCTTGGAATGATTGCTGCTGGTGCTGTTTGGTGGCAAGTCCACACTCGATGTGAATCAGAGTGGGCTTCTGCTTTCGGACTCATGGCTCTTGCTGGTGCAATGACGATTACTGGCGCAAATGAAATGGGTGCATCTCTTGCAAGTGCTGGCGACGGTATCCTGGATACTTTGGTCAACTGGATTTGCGATGGTCTCTTTGTTGGTATTGGTGCTTTAGTCGGTGTCAAGATTGATGAAATGATCTCTGGCGAAGCCGAAGACGCAAGCGCAGAGTGAAACCAAGTTTCTCTTTGAAGTAATAACACCAAACCCGAGTGGTTTGGAGAGCCGCCCCTATTCCTTCTTTGGAGGGAATGGGGGCCTTTTTTATTTTGACAAAACAAAGCATCAGTAGACGTCGCGCAGGTAACGCTTCTCTTCACGCATCATTGTTGTTCCAATGAAATGAGTTGCATCATCTTCGGACATTCCACCATGTTCCATTGCAATTTCAATCAACGCTCGGTGAACATCTTTTGCCATGTAGGTCTTATCGCCACAGATGTAGAAGTAAGCACCGTTCTCGAACCATTGCCAAATCTCTTCACCGTGTTCTTTGAGGCGGTGTTGAACATAGATTTTCTCTTTTTGGTCTCGAGACCAAGCAGTAGTGAAACGGTACAGATCGCCAGTATCCATCCAGCCTTCGATTTGTTCCTTGTAATAGAATTCAGTTTTGGACGATTGGTCGCCAAAGAACAACCAGTTTCGCCCTTTACCACCGTCAAAAACTCGCTGTTCCATGAATGCACGGAAAGGGGCAATACCAGTTCCTGGACCGACCATAATGATGTCAACATCTTTGTCTTCTGGAAGAATAAACGATTTGGTCGGAGACATAAAGACGCCAATTGGTTGGCCGCTGGTATCAATCTCATCAGCCATATAGAGTGCGCACAAGCCACCTCGAGGCCGGTCATGATATTCAAACCGGACAATTCCGACAGTCAGTTCAACAAAACCTGGATGGGCATCATGTGAAGATGCAATCGAATACAAACGGGGTTTGAGTCTTGAAGCAAGTTCAAAGAACTCTTCTGGTGAATATTTGACATTGAACTCACGCATGATGTCGATGTAATCGCGTGTCCAGAGATAATCCTCAACTGCTTTCTCATCTCCGACTAATGCTTCGACTTTTGCAGCAGGAGCATCGGATGCTTTACTCGATGCAAGACCAGGTGGTAGAGGCGAAGTTTCTGAGGACTCCCACTCGTCATCACGACGGCTTCGTCCAACAATCTTCAATGAGATTTTCATGCCGGTAGATACGACCTTGCCTGCAAGTGATTGAACAAATTTTTTATTGGCCATATGCACTTCAAAATCTTTCTTGAGGGCAGTGTAAAGGTCTCGCTCGCCATTGTGTGTTTCAACAATTTGGTCTCGGTCCCAGCCTTGAATTTCAAGAAGCTCATCGATGATGTGAGGGGGGTTTTCCGATACAACTCCTAGTGCGTCCCCTACTTTGTACTCGAGACCTGAATCTCCAAGTTCGAATACAATATGGCGAGTTTCCTTACGGGAGCCCTCACCGTTGAGAATATAATTCTCGGTAATTTTAGTCATATAGGGATTCTTTGAACTCCAATCAGCCATGATATCACTGTCCAGCCTAAGGCTGTGTCCAGTCCACTATGGGGCCACTTATCATGCTTATTGATTGATGAGAAGAAAGTTTGTGAGCAGTAAATCCAAGTAAAATTTTTCTCATAAATTCCAAGGACCTAAACGGTTATTTATATGTCTTATCTCGGACATCAACACATGCCTCAAACGAACAAACCTACAGCAATCATTGTTGGCTCCGGCCCAGGTGGTCTAGCAAGTGCCCTACTGCTCGCCCATTCCGGTGTAGACGTTACGGTTTTAGAGAAGGAAAGCCAAGTTGGAGGAAGAACAAAACTCGTTCACCAAGACGGATACACATTTGACCGAGGGCCAACATTTTTCCATTACCCTGAAGTCATCGAAGAAATCTTCAAAGCTATTGGTCTCGATGCTCATAAAGAACTCGGTTTAATGCCACTTGACCCAATGTATCGATTGGTCTTTGGAGCCGGGGGCCATATTGATGCAACAAGCAATCTCGAACAAATGACCGACAGTATTCGCGAACTGGCTGGAGAGAAAAATGCAAACGGTTTCAAAAATTATGTCAAACAAAACCGAAAGAAACTCGAACTTTCCAAACAATGCCTGCAAACGCCTTGGACCAGCCCCCTTAACGTCATGTCAAAGCGAGCTTTTCGCGTTGCAACCGTATTGAAACCATGGGCCAGCGTAGCTGGAGATTTGGGTAAACACTTCGATGATGAACGTATACGTCTGGCTATGTCCTTTCAAACAAAATATTTGGGAATGAGTCCGTTCCATGCTCCTTCGCTGTTCACCATTCTTTCATTCTTAGAATATGAGCATGGCATATTTCATGCAAAGGGTGGACTCGGAAGTATAACTGCTCGTATGGGTGAAATCGCCCGAGAGATGGGCGTCGATATCCGATGTGATACTCCGGTTAAATCACTGATTTATGAAGGCAAAACAGTTACTGGAGTTCGAATTGAAGGAAAAGAGATTCATGCTGATAAAGTCGTCGTTAATGCCGACTTCGCTCATGCTATGACTACACTTGTCCCCGATGAAAAGAGGAAAAAATGGTCAAATAAGAAACTTGAGAAAAAGGGGTATTCTTGCTCGACATTTATGCTCTACTTGGGCGTTGACAAACAATACGATTTGCCACATCACCAGATATATGCTTCATCTTCTTACGAAAAGAATCTCGAAGACATCACCAATCACCGGATGACATGGGATGACCCCTCGGTCTATGTTCAAAATGCTAGCATTACCGATGACAGCCTAGCACCAGAAGGTCATTCAACGGTGTATGTGCTTGTCCCAGTTCCGAACACACATGATTCAATTGTTTGGGATGACATCAAAGATGACTATCGTG
The DNA here is from genome assembly GCA_009937025.1 of Methanobacteriota archaeon. Taxonomy (GTDB): domain Archaea; phylum Thermoplasmatota; class Poseidoniia; order Poseidoniales; family Poseidoniaceae; genus MGIIa-L1. Next base: position 2,876 of record JAACDG010000151.1, on the reverse strand, counting down.
AACTGATTATCAAACAACTCACCAAACTTGGATACGACGATCTCACAGACCATATTGTGTCTGAGACCATCGTTACACCTGATGATTGGGGCGCTTCCGACATCTATCGTGGAGCTGTTTTCAATCTAACACATGACCTCAAACAGATGCTTTGGCGAAGACCTCAAACTCGATTTGAAGAAGCCAATAACCTGTATATTGTCGGCGGTGGAACTCACCCAGGAAGTGGACTACCCACTATCTTTGAAAGTGCACGAATAAGCAGCAAACTTCTGCTTGCCGACCTTGGAATACGTGCAGATTGGAACGGGGTAGATTCTTGGTTCAAGGATGTTCGACGACCTAAGGTTAAACCACGAAAATCTGTGCCAGCAAAGGCAAAGAGCATCGTATCCGGTGATGGCCATGTTGCGTAAACTCGCTTTGGTGTTCACAACTATCATTCTTCTTACGCCTGGTTGTATTGATTTACAAACAGCGGGCATGGATTCTGCTGTTGAGGAAAAGTCGGTTCCTTTTGAACTAACTTTCAGTTCTCAAACTTTGGACAGAACCGAGGATGGTGGAGCAATGTTTGATTTGAAACAGGAATTACAAGATGGGCCAGTTATGCTTCTTTGGATTGGGGCGGGATGCACAGGATGTCACGACTGGACCGACTTACTTCGAGAAAAAATGGAGAATGGAACCTTCGAGGATTCCAATATGACTCTCATCAGCGTTCACCGATGGGGTGAATTTGAATCAAAGGAAGAGATGTTGAATGTGTTTGGAAACAGCAATCAATCCGACCATTATACTCCTTGGAAAATCATTACACCGACATTGGAGACTCAAGTGCATGATTTTTCAACAGGTGAAAACACCGGTACATCACTCTTTTCAGCATTTGGAAATCCTGGAACGCCAACTCTTCAAGTTATTGCGGAAAACGGTGTTCTTGCTTGGCAATCGAAGACTTATTGGGCGAATGAAACAGTCTTTGACGATGGATTCTCGTTTTTTGAACAACAGGGGGTTCAAGAGTGAACCTCAAAGACCTTGGTCGAGTCCATGGAAATAGCAGCCCGTGTGGTTGTTGGTGAGGATCCATGGGTGAAGGGATAAAACTTCCAGTTCTTAACGGACTGGGGCGTACGAATCGTATCGATAATTGGCTCAATCAACCAATAGCGATGGGGTTGGGATTAACCGCTGCAATGCTCTATACCGCATGGAGACTTTTCCTCTATCCTGAATCGATTTCATACGAACTCGAAGGCAGTACCGTCATGTCGCCAATCTTTTCCCCAAATGTTCTGGAATGGAATCTCTTTGGATTGAATGAATGGAATCATCCTGCTTGGGTCAATGCAGCTGTATTGGTTCTTTGGATCCCATTTGGGTTCCGGGGTACATGCTACTACATGCGACGCGTCTATTACCGAACTTTCTTTGCAAGCCCTACCGCTTGTTGGGTTGATGAACCAGATATTAACAAAAAACTCGGTTACAAGGGTGAAAAGCGATTATTTATCATGAACAACCTTCATCGTTATTTCCTTTATGCCGCTATGATTATTCTTGCTATCAAATGGTGGGATGTTACGCATACCCTTCACTTTGATGATGGATATGGTATGTCTCTTGGAACATTCGTGATGGGGGTGGAAGCATTTCTTTTGACAATGTATGTCACCTCCTGCCACGCACTCCGACACCTTGCTGGTGGTTCTTTAGACCGCTGGGTAACTGGAATCAGTAAGTTGCGTGGGAAAATTTTTGGACGGCTCAGCGGCTTGAACCGTTCCCATGGTTTCTGGTTCTGGACCTCACTTATCTTTGTCTTCTTTGGAGACCTTTGGGTTTTGGCTGTGAAAGAAGGATATTTGAGCGACATGGTGCTGTTTGTAATTTGAGGTGATGAGATGGCTGAAGATTTTACAAAACACGAATACGACGTTATTGTGATTGGCGCTGGTGGTGCTGGTCTTCGTGCTGCTATTGAAGCGGCTCGCAGCGGTGCTAAAACCGCAATCATCACCAAATCTTTACTCGGAAAAGCCCACACTGTGATGGCTGAAGGCGGTTGTGCGGCTGCATTGCAAAATGCTGACCCTCGCGATGGATGGAAAGTTCATTTCCATGACACCATGAAGGGAAGTAAGTGGCTGGCAAACTGGAAAATGGCAGAACTCCATGCCAAAGAAGCACCTGACCGTGTTCGTGAACTTGAACAATGGGGGGCTGTATTTGACCGTACAACTGAAAACAAAATCAATCAACGAAATTTTGGAGGACATACATTCCCTCGACTTGCACACGTAGGAGACGCTACAGGATTGGAACTTATCCGAACATTGCAAGAAAGAGGAATTCATGAAGGTATTGACATTTTCATGGAATATACTGTTCGACATCTGCTCAAAGAAGGAGACCGAGTAACTGGATGTGTTGCTTATACTCGTGTCGATGGTGATTTCCATGCTTTCTCTGGTAAATCAGTTATCCTTGCGACGGGTGGAATTACTCGATGTTGGTCGGTGTGTTCTGGTTCTTGGGAATATACTGGCGATGGTCATGCCCTTGCTCTTTGGGCAGGTGCTGAATTACGCGATATGGAATTTGTTCAATTCCACCCTACCGGAATGGTATGGCCGCCCTCTGTACGAGGGATATTAGTCACCGAAGGTGTTCGAGGAGAAGGTGGACGATTAACCAATTCTGAAGGTGAGCGTTTCATGTTCAATTATGTCCCAGAAATGTTTGCTGGAGACCATGCTGAAACAATCGAAGAATCGGACCAGTGGGTCGAAGAAGTCGTTTCAGGTAAACTCGCTACTGTTCGTCGACCTCCTGAATTACTCACCCGAGACGTTGTTGCAAAGGCAATCAAT
>JAACDG010000150.1 GCA_009937025.1 Methanobacteriota archaeon | reverse complement strand
TCATTGGAAGAACGGATGGCCGGTTTGGCCCCACTATTCCAGCGCTTGGCCCCAGTATTACTCGTCGTCGTCTCCTTGTTCACTGTTGCATTAAGTGTTCATCTTGTTGTATCTCCTCCAACATTTAACACGGACCTTGCCGATTTCGCACCTGAATCGGAATCACGTGATGCACATGATGAAATCCATGAATATTTTCCAAATGAGGCAAGGCCAATGTTTGTCCATGTGTCTTCCAGCGATGGCTCAAACATCCTCTCTATAGAAAATCTTCAATCGATGAATTCCCACCTTGAGCACATGGAAAAGGCGTCCTCCAACCGTCAAAATGCTGTATCGGTATGGACGACTGCACCTGGTATTGTTCAACTTGCTCTTGATGAGGAAGGCAATGGTACAGCCTTGGCGTCAATTCAATCTTGGGGCGAGATTCTTGACCTTCTCTTTGAAGAAGACACAGTTTGTTCTTTGACTGAAGATGACCAACTTCTCTCTGCGGCACGTTATGCTTCCTCAGCACTTCTTCATACAGATTTGAATGTCGATGCGAGTTGTCAATATCTCAAGGACGGGACTGGGAATGGTGCACCAACAGCATCGTCGACACTGTGGGTTTTGGAAATTGACCCGGATATGGAAGAAGAGCAACGGAAAGTCATCCAAGACCAACTTCGAATGGAATTCGCTCAACTCTCTGAATCTTCAGATTTAACATATGGCGTTGCATCTCTTGACCTCATTTCCTATGACATAGACCAAGGTACATTCGATAATTTGGCTTTGCTTGTCGTTCTTGCTTTATTGGTTGTTGTTGTCCTTTTAGCCATCGCTTTCCGCTCCCTCAATGATGTTGCATTCCCTCTTATTGGCTTATCATTTGCATTGATTTGGACCTATGGTGTTCTCAATTATCTCGGAGTTCGTTTCACCGCACTTGAAGTTGCAGTAGCTCCACTGGTTCTGGGCCTTGGAATTGATTATGCCATCCATTTGCAACGTGCATTTTCTGCAATACGTAAAGAACAAGATGACCCTGCTGAAGCATGGTTGCGCGCTTGTGCTCGACTTTCAATACCGCTCTCGCTGGCAGTCGTCACCACCGTAGCGGCGTTTTTGGCGAATGTCATCTCTCCTCTGCCCCCATTGGCAACCTTTGGCTATGCTCTTGCCTTTGGTGTGCTGTGTGCTTTTGTCTCCTCAACTGTTGTCGTTGGTGCACTTCACATCGTTCGCAACAAGGTATCAACGAACCACACAAATCAAGCAATTACCATGCCAGGTCTTGTTGGAGCAATTGTTGGTGTTCAACAGAAACAACAAGTTACTGTTCTTCTTGTGACTATTCTGTTATCTGGTGTCGCAATCTTTGGTGCTGTTTCATTGGAAACTGATTTTGATTTAGCCGACTTCGTTGACCCGGACATGGAAATCATGCAAGTGCGTGAAGACATGGCGACAAGTTACGATAGTGCTGGTTGGAAATTGATTTACATTCTGTTTGAACCAGCCGGCGAATCTACTTCGATTCCGGGTGATTCTTTGATGCTAAATGAGTTGAGAGGTTTACACAAGGATTTGGAAACCAATCACGATGTTGTTGGGACAGATGATGCCCCAGCATCACCATCGTATGAAGGACCTTATGTGGTGTTAAGAGATGCGATTTTGCGAAACGAATCTTTTGGAAACACTCATAATTTGGAAGTTTATGCTGGAGATGTTTACAGAATTAACAATTCATTGGAATTGAATTTAGCCCCGGTATTTATGGAACTTTCATCCAACCAAAGTGTTGCGGATGTTTTGACCGGGGAGACTTGGGCACAACGTATCAATCAAACCGTATACTTGACAGATGGGGAAATCACATATTTCAGAACTGAGGTTCGAGTGGAAGCATCGACGTCAGCACAGTCTCAAATTGTCATCAACAACATCGAGGAACAGCTTGGTAGCACCTTGCATCCAGGGACGTTACGATACAATCTTGATTCGCATGCGAATTTGTATGTGACAGGCGATCTCGTTATTCTGCAAACAGTACTTGATGGATTGAATACTTCCCAAATTAAATCGACGACCATTTCTCTCTTTGTATCGATGCTTGTGTTATTGGCTCTCACTCGTCGTGTGGTTCCAGCACTCGCCGTGCTGTTACCAGTTGCTCTTGCATCTCTCTGGGTCGCTGGCTCAATGTTCATTCTTGGTTTGAAATGGAATGTATTGACCGTGATGGTCACTGCGTTAACCATCGGTATTGGAATTGATTATTCCATTCACATGTGGCGTCGAATTGAAGTTGAACTCGCTCGGAGGGACACGCACTGGGAAGCCTTGCGTGCTGCCCTTTCGACCACCGGAGTTGCTCTTATCATGAGTGCACTTACAACTGCATTCGGCTTCCTTGTCTTGCTGTTCTCACCGATGCCAGTCATCCAAGACTTTGGCTTGATTACTGCAGTTACCGTCTTGTTTTCCTTGGTACTCGCATTGCTTCTGTTGCCAGTTCTTATCGAGCTTTCTGCACGTAATAAGGAAGAAATCGTCGAAAAATCAGAGCCGATTATTGTTGAGGGTTAATCAGCGAACAGCTAATGCATCGATGATTTCTTTCATTGAAAGATTCTGCTCTCTTGCGACCAATGCAAGACACATCCAAATACTGACGTATTGCAATGCTTGTTGTTTGCGTTTCGCTCGTCTTTCCACTTCATCCAAAGATAACTCCGACGATTTAGCTATAAATTTCGACAAGCGTTGAGTAAGTTTCGCTCGAGGGTCGCTTGAATCCGAAATGAGGAGCGTTGATTCTTTACTGACAGGAGGTGGTGATGCGGCTGTAGGCTTTTCTACATCAGCACTTGGTGGAGATTTATTTCCATCAGGATGAACGGGGTGAAGTAATCGTGATGGACGAGGAAACCAACCGAGTGGAGAGAGAACACCTTGGAGTGAAACTGCAGGCTGGAGTGCATTTTCCTCCCCGGTTAGCCAACCTTTCGCAATGAGCGCCTGAACAACCTTCTCGGCAACATCGGGTGCAACCCATTCCATGTCAAACGAAATAATTCGTTCAATATCCAGTGCGTCAAGTGTTTCACCGTCTCGGAAACAGATAGCAAGAACGCGTCGAATATCTTCGATATCATCGTTCGCCATAGTCTTAACATTCCCTTCCACTTCAAGAAGTTAAGCATTGAAGTTATTGTATTCGGGTGAAGGATTGGTCAGGATTTTGCATCCATCTTCCTATTGACGAGCCAGCATAGAATGTCTGACTGCCCTCATATTGATATTCCCCACCTCCGGGGAGTTGAGAATAATCAGTAACCGTTCCTCCAACATCAAGAGTTCCAGATGGGGCGACAGGTACTTCTGTATCGGATGGGAGTTCCGTTTCAGGCGCAGGCTCTGGAATTTTTGGAGGAGGGCCTTTGAGGTTGGCGGGCGCTTTCTGAGCCTCATCTTTCCGAGGTGGAGGGCCTTTGAGTGGCTTCTTTGCCGGTGTTGCAGTTTCAACTTCCGCATCCCCCCTTCTTTTTCGAAGTAAGACCGTAGCGAGTCCGACAATGAGTAGAAGGCCTCCACCACCTGCAATGGCGATTACTGTTCCAGAGATTCCATCGCTTTGTTCGGAATAATTTGCCGACCACATGTTATTCATTTCACTGAGTTCCCAAATTTCTTGTTCAGGGTCGACTTCGATAAGCAATGTCCACTTGCCGCTTGGAACGGTAATAGCGCTGCGAATATTGATTGCCGTATTTTCAGATATACTGGTCAATGATTCCCGCCCGACTATGGTTGATGTCTCGCCTTGAACGACACTGATGGTGATATTGAACGGTACTTCAATGCGTTCTCCGGAACTGAGAATTTTCATCTCTATGCGCAATTTGGAACCCGGACTTGTATCGCCCTCAAAATCAACAGAACCGATGGCTAAATCTGGGCCTATATTGCTGAGTGAAGAGATGAGCCAAGGGTTGTTAGCCGAATTGCCATCCGTTGATGTGAGCACCCATCCAGCATCGTCGCTGCCACTTGCCCAACATGCGATATTGGATTGTGTTGAGAGCGTCGAAGGGTCTCCTTGTTCAGCGAAATTATAGACGAAACTAAACATGGTTTTACCGTCATATACCGTTGATGATTCTCGACTAAGCGTGATGATGGGCCACTCAAATTCCAAAGCTTGAATTTGACAATTGAGTGTGAGGTTTTCAGTCCATGAATTTGCTTCAGCAATGTTCACCCCAATCTCGACACTGTCCAAATGGTAGCGAGACACCCCACTTGTCAATGTTGAAGGGAGAAGGAGAGGAGCCTCTCCATCCAAAATCATATTTGGTAAAGTCGTCGAAAACAATATTTCAGAATCATATGGGTCCCAAATTTCGAGGACTGTTTGATGCCAAAGCCCTGAGCCCATTGGCGTTTGAATTTGTGTTGCTAAATGCCCGTCAATTACTTCAGCAGAAAAACCGCTGGAAAAGAACTCGTTCTGTATTTTTCCTCGCCAAAATACGGAAACATAGCCGTTGTAAGAGGAATTACTTACAAGATGGTTAATCGTTGCATTAAGTTGGACATGCTCACCAGAAATCATACTCCATCCTGTTGTGAGTTCACCTTGAACAGGCCCTTCATTATCTCGAAGTGGTTCAATATCTACGGTCATTTGGCGTTCAAGAGACCATTGTTCTTCGAAAGCAAACAGATTGGTGCCGTCATAGTCATCGATTTGAACTTCCAGATGACCAACATCAATTGCAGAATTCACGAATGTCCAGTCCACTTTACCGATGAAATATATGGTCAAATTATTGTTTTCGATAACTGCATAGCACAACCCAGCCACTTGTATTCTGGCATCCATTTCTTCACAGGTATCCAAATTGGTATTGTATCGCATTCCAAGTGTTTCATCGTTTCCAAGTTCGATTCGTACCTGAGCAATATCAGAAAGATTATTGCTATCACTCACGACCACTTTCCATCCAATATCTCCCGTTGGTTCGAGGCGTTGGAATCCGTTTTCTGCAGCTCCGAACAATGGCTCAATCAGTGAAAGGTTTGCCTTTTCCGGAGTTCGACTCATCCACGAAAGGTAGCCATTCTCGGGAGTGAGTTGAGCATCTCGAATATTTTTCCCGGCTAAATTCTCTCCTACCAGTGATATGTGAACCATTTGGTGGTCGGAATTTGCCGTATCATTTACCGTCAAGTTAAGCACCCATGAGGAGTCGATATTCATGAAACCAAGAGGTGATTGAACGGATTCCTCAAAGGAATATTGTCCATCGGAATTGCTGTCATGCAATGCTTCAACCCAAACGAAGGCCTGTACCGTCTCTTCACTGAAACCACCGAGATCATAGAATCCAAATTCTACATTCCTCTCTGCTTTTTCATTGATGTATGTACCGGGTAGTGGGGAGGGCATTGTTTGCAGCGGTGCATCAACATTGAGAATAATTTCCTTTGAAGATGGATTGACATTGAGTACAAAATCATCTTGAGTTCGTGCTTCTAACCACATACGTGCCTCACCAGAACTTGCATTTGGAAGAGTGTAACTGGTCTCGGTTTCGAGGCCGGTTTGAAGCGTAAACCACTCGCCTGTCGAATTGAACCATCCAAAGTTTGGACTTTCAACATCAACGTGCAGGCGTGCTTCGATTGTCCCGTAGAGGAGTCGAGTTCCTGTCGAATTGAAACTGTGGTCGACAGAAACATCGATATCAGCACCATCTGGAAACACCTCCCCTGCGGAGACTTCGTTTCCACCCTGGCTGGAGTATAATGATGAATAACCGGTCACATGAACATCAAGGATGTTTTCAATCGTAATGATAGCAGGACTTCTATAGTTCGTTTCATGAAGTCCATGTGTTTGTATTTCCAGGGCTAAATAATCACTTGGCAATCCTTCATCAACAGCGATGCTCCATTTGATTTCATCACCATCTTCAGTTGATGAGATAACTTGTACAGCGATGTCAGATTGTTTCAAAATACCATCGATATCATCAATCGAGAATGAATCTGTATCTGCATTCCAGATAATTTCAGCAGCCTGACTGTTTGGTAGGATAAAGCCATCACTGTTGGTTGAATGCACCAGCAACGAATATTCCGAGTTCGCACCGTAGGATGAATGCAAAGACCTCAATTCAGTCGGTGCGGCATTCGGATGGAACGAGGTAGGAGGTTGACTGAGTAGTGTTGCTTCTTCGGAATATATCTTGACATAATCTAAACTTGGAATTTCCCAGTTATTCAGTTCAGTAGTATTGAATTGGATTCGATATTGGAAAAAGGAATTTTCTTGTCCAATGTGCATTAATGAATGGTTTCCAACTTGGAAATATTGTGTACTGTTTTGTGGGCCGACTGGAAGCCAATTCGATGTAGTAAGCAGACTTGAATCGATTCCAACTTTGTATTGCAATTGGAGTTGAGTGTCCAATGGAGTTTGACCTAAAAAGTCCAACCACACCGGCGAGGATGTCCCACGAACAGTCTCTCGAAGGTCGAGGATATCAGAAGTCAACCAACCGTCATGTTCTGCAGGATTTTCAAAATATTCGGATTGGTCAAGATAATTGTTACTCCAACTTGAGAAACGGTACGATGATGCATCGCCAGAGGCATAGAGAATCGTACCATTGGTGGCTGTAATGGTATGGTCATACATATCGACTGGAAGTGGGGAATGATCACTCATAGTCCCAGTTATTGGATTGTACCCATAGACGTCATTCGACATAGCATTCCATCCAGTTCCGGTAATTCCACCAGAAAGAATAATTTCGTCGTTGTGAACTGTTGCCGCATAGGCTGCAATTTCAAACGGCAAAACCGAATGATTGCTCCATGTGTCGGTGAGGACATCATACACTTCGGTGTGGTTTGAAGGCTCAGAGACATTTTGATTAATTGTAGGGTCAAAGTACGACACCATTCCACCAAGAGCATACAATTTTCCATGGTATTCAACGAGAGAAAAAGAATGCCGTGGTACACTCATGTTCGCCATTTCATCCCAGGTATCTGTGTTGGTGTTGTAGCGCATCATTCGGTCGGTGGTGTCTGAGCGGTCTTTGCGGCTTACACCACCGGCAACATAAATGAAATCTCCAACATTGTCAACACCTGCTAAACCAACAGCTTTTCCGCTTGGCATTGATGTACCTTCAATCCAGGTTTCATTACTTGAATTAAATATTTGAACGGTACCTTCAGAACGTATTTCAGGTGTTTGAAACGGGTGGTAATCCCCTATTGTGTAGACTTTTTCACCTATTGCAGAGCAACCAAAGTACATTTGTGTAAAGGGCATACTTTCTTCACTTGGGCCCCAACTCGAGTTACTAATGTCATAGATTTCAACGAAATTCGTTTCTGCTTCATCGCCGGATTGCATTGGATTTGGATCTGCTCGACCACCCATCAGCAAAACTTGATTTTCGGAAGGAAGATGAACTGCACATGCTCCTGTCCTTGCAAACATGAGCGCAGTATTGGTAATCGCTTGCCAAGTGATGACTGGATGGTCTAAGATTGCTTCACCTGTTGCTGAATCGATGGTAATATTACTTGGCGTAAAACCATCGGATTCGTTGAATTGGTCATCCATGTGGAGGCTTGGAGATGCGTCGTGCTCCTCTGTTAAAGACGAGTCACTTGTTGCAGTTAGCCCTGAGTGCAATGGCGTAAGAAGCATGAGCCCCATCATAACCATCGCGGGGAGAATACCACGAAACGAATCGCTGCCCATGGGTCTTGGTGTTGCTGTCGCTTGAATACATTTACCCTCTGCCGTTTGAATCAATTTACAAGAGTTCAAGAACAGTGGGTTCAAACAGAGAGTGAATCGAGCATAGATTCATTGTCTTGAGTGATATGCGCCCAACTGAGGAGAACACTTTGTCACGAGAATATATCGCACGAGACCCTCGTACAGGCCTTCCCATCCCGGTAGCGAAACGCCGAAAGTCTGCCAAGAAAATGAAGGTTGAAACAGGGCCTTGGGTCGCTCTTTCCGATGAAGAAGTCTTCTCTCTGCTCAACAACGAGATTTCGACTGCTGCGGTTCGATGGAGAGACCAAACCATCAATCTCGACCGGACATACGCTCTTCGTGCATTGGGTCGTTTTCATGGTGTTAGGGTTCATCAAGCTCATTCACTGCTTCTGGCAGGATTGGAATCCGATGAGGCTTCAGAACGTGTAGCCTCTTTGGAAGTTCTTCCAGAGGTCGCCGTTCTCAAATCTGATGAACTGTTTGATTGGCTTTCAGTCTTATTGGATGACCAGGATGTCAATGTTCGAAAAGCAGCGAGTCGTTGCTTAACTCTCACTTCACCAATTTTTCCATCTGGAGTTTCTACAATTTTATCAAATGAACTTCGTTCACCTGTGCGAAACCGCAGTGATGCTGCTTGGGCAGGATTGTCAGGTTTGTGTGAGACATGGCCAGAGGTCGTTGTAGACCATGTTGATTCGTTACTGTGGGAAGAGGATATGCAACTTCGAAAGAAGGCGACAGCACTGCTCAAGAGAATCATCAAGAAGGGCGACTCAGCAGTCTGGGACTTGATTTCATGGTCCTTGAACGATGTTGAAGTCGAAGTACGTCGAGTTGCTGCAAAGAATCTCCCTGCACTGGCTCGACGTGAGTCGAGAATCGCAACTATGTTCGCAGAGCGTGCTTTGGTCGATTCTGATTCCGAAGTGCGATTGAGCGCAATCAAAGCTGTCCAAGTGTTGGATACCGACCATGGTCGGGCCCGTGAATTGGTGGTGCGTGGAACGACCTCCAAAGACCTCAAGGTGCGGTCTGCCTGTATCGACCTCTTACCTCGATTATTTGGAGAAGAAGTACTACGTGGTATGGCAGAGGAGTTGCTTATTACTGAAACAGATGACAAAATCATTGCTTCGCTCAAGGAAATGGTCTTTGATGCATCGTTGGAAGGAACAGAAGCACAAAAGAATGCACAACTCGCACCTTCGGCACCAGTTCCGGCTTTGGACCGGGAGGTCGCAGAAGCACAAGGTCGACGCGTTGGATTGGAACCGGTTCGCTCCACAGACATGGAACAATCGACAACGGAAAAAGCATCTTCGCCAGAAGGGACAGAAAAAAAGCCAGAGGAATCAGCGGCTACTGAACCGGCCACTGCGCCGGTTTATCGAGCTGTTAGTCAAGATGAATTGATGGGCTATGATGATGATTTTGAAGATGAAGACCCTGATGATGACGCAGAATATTTCTGATAACACATTGAATTCAGGTGTTCCTTTTTTTCGATACGCATGTCGGTATGGTTAAGAAGGGTGGGTCAGTGGGCCGATTGCTTAGAGGTGAATATGATGGATGATGCATTCAATGATAAGGCTGAGCAGTTCGAACGCTTGTGGGATGGAATCACCCCTAAAGGCATTAACCGAAACAAATCTTTGAAGTTCCGACAATACATTTTGGAACATGTCCGTCAAATGCGTCGTCCTCTTACCCGAGACAATGCTCGAAAGTATTGGATGGGCATTCTTCAAGCAGAAATCGCTGAACGCGAAAACTTCTGATTCCACTCGATTGGGTTGCCCCCGTCTCGGCGACCCACTCGAAACACCGAGACGGAGATGATCAAATGTTCACCAATACCCGCTTCGACTCTTGGGACCTTCCCCAACATCTTCTTGACAGTCTTGAAAAAATCGGCTGGGAATGTGCTACTCAAGTTCAGAAAGACACTGTTCCAATCGCTCGAACAGGTCGGGATGTCATTGGACAGGCACGAACAGGTTCAGGGAAAACAGCAGCTTTTGGATTACCAATTCTTGAACGCTGCCAACCTACAGGTCAACTGCAAGCATTGGTTCTCACTCCAACTCGTGAGTTGGCAAATCAAGTAGCCGAAGAATTTCAAACTCTACAAGGCGAAACCGGTCTAATGATTCAAACCGTCTATGGTGGAACTGATTTAGAAAAGCAAGCAAAAACACTCAGTGGTGGTGTTGACATCATCGTCGGAACCCCTGGCCGTGTAATGGACATGACCGAACGTGGACATATTCATCTCGAAAATCCAACTTTGTTTTGTCTTGATGAGGCAGACCGAATGCTGGACATGGGTTTTTTCCCAGACATTATGTGGGTCATTGAACGCATGAAAAACCGAGATCAGACCCTCCTCTTTTCTGCAACTTTCCCACAAGAAATCATTGATGCTGCTCACGAATTCATGGATGAACCTGAATTTGTTTTGACCAATACAGAAGAATTGGATATCCCTCCAATCGATATGTACAGTGTCAAAATCGGTCGTGCAAACAAACTCTGGGCACTTGGGCGATTGATGTCCCGAATGAGTGATGAAGACCAAACAATCATTTTCTGCAATACCAAGCGAATGGTCGATTTGGCAGTTCAGCGATTAAATAAACATCGATTTGTCGTTGAAGGACTGCACGGTGATTTGAGCCAAAACCAACGAGAAAAGATTCTTCACCGCTTCAAAGAAGGCGAAGTCAAGACCATTGTTGCAACCGATGTTGCCGCTCGTGGAATCGATGTTGACGGCATAACCCTCGTAGTCAACTACGATTTGCCAGTCGATTTGGATTCATTCATTCATCGTGTCGGACGAACCGGCCGAATTGGCCGTAAGGGAGAAGCATGGAGTTTAGTTTCTCGAGACGATGCACCACAACTTTCCAAGATTATGGCAACCTATGGTTTGGAGATCATCGAAACTGAAGCCCCTGAATTGCCAGATGGAATCGACCGAGACCCCGTTTCTCGTCAAGATGACTTTGGAGAAACTGCAGATGTCTTTGGATTCGTCACACTTCACTTGAATATCGATTCGTCATTGGCAGGTTCTTCACGTTCAGTTGCCCATTGGTTCCAAAGTTCATTGCGATGCGATGAAATGGCAATTGGCGATGTGCATTTCGATGACGGCTCTACTTTTGTCAGTATTCACACCAGTAAAGTTGGACTCGCCATCAAGGCACTTGAAAAGCATGATATGGCTGGTCAAAGAGTTACGGGAACCGTCTTTGAGTAATCACTCTTCTTCGCTGTTCTTTTTCCGAGAACCAGATTTTTTCCAAGAGCCAGACTTTTTCTTTGAATGACGAGATGTCGGTATCTTTTCCTCATGTTCGGATTCATTCTGCTTTTCAGATTCAAGTTTTTCCGGCCAATTACCGTGTTCATCGGGACGTTGTATAACCACTGAAGTTGCTCCGATTACCATAATTCCGAGAGCGGAGAGGGACCAAGCATAACCAATGGCATCATCCCAACGATTCTGTGCTTGTCCACATTCAGAGGTGACGAGTTCTGAGAAATAACAGAAATCGAGCGTTTCTTTGGCTGCCATCGCTTCTTCATTATTGGTGACATTATGTGCTGCAAAGAGAAGCAGTAATACTGCACCTGCGAGTAAATAATAGTGCTTTGGAGCCCATGCACTTCGAAGTTTGAAACGCCATTTTTCATCTGCGCCAGCACTTGCATCAAGTGTTCGAGCAGGACCGCCCACTTTCCAAAACCAAACGACCCACATCGTCACAAGGACCAATAAAAATCCCCATTCATAGACAAAGGTGTGCCAGTTCCACATTCCTGCAAGACATTCTGCTTGGTTAGGATTTGCCGTACAGTCGCTGACTGCAATTGGATAAAACACGACCAATCGCAGAATGTTAAGAATATAGATAATGCTACACATCACTACGATTGAGCGTATTTTCAATCGCTGAGGTACACCTTCGGTCATTGCTACCAGAGTGGACAAGAAGATCATTTCATGAACACCTGCACATTCATCAGAGACATACAAACCTACTGTATCGTAATTTCCGGGGAAATCGACGTGAACCAAATCAATTCGAGTCATCCAACCATTGTGTGTCGATAAGGTTGAGGCGATATATTCGCCATCACTGTACAAGAAATTCGTCATTTCATTCCACAGCCATGCCTCAGTCACTTGTAATGGGGCCAAGGTGTCAGAAGGTTGAGTCAAAAACCAGTAAAAAGCCTCTACACAGAGTAAGGCCAAGGGTATTCGGGCATAACGTAGCCCAAGTTGGCCTACTTCAGACCATTCTAAATCCTCTTTTGAAGAGGTGGACTTAGAATTCTTGCTCATGGCTTTGCGTAGGTGTTCCTCTTCATCAAGGTGCGGTTGTTCTTCATCGGATGTATTTGACATCGAATGCAATCCTCCAACATTTGGGAGGTCTTGAAAAGGATGAGGGACAGGGCATACCATGGTCGAAGTTGTTTCCTCTGAGGAAAGAGTTTTGATTTCACCGACTCACCGCCTTGATGTGATTGGTTTTTTCTGCCCTGTTCCGGTTGCAGAAGCCAAAAAAGCACTCTCCAATATGGTGGCTGGTCAAGTTCTTGAAGTGCTTGCTGATGACCCTGAAACGATTCATGACATGCCCTTACTGACGGCCCGTGGAAAGCATCAGATTCTTTCGGTCGAGGAACATGCAGGAGAACTACGCTTTTTGATTGAGGTGATGAAATAACTGATAACAAAGAACAAATAGAATTGGTTGAAAAGAATTCAGTTCCAAGTGAAGCCAAACTTCCTACGGTTCATGGTGATTTTCAGATTCGTGTTTTTCATGAATCATCTACCGGGTTTGACCATGTTGCCCTCACGCTTGGGGATATGGAGGGGCCCGACCCAGTTGTTGTCAGGGTACATTCCGAATGTTTGACAGGAGATGCATTGGGCAGTCTTCGATGCGATTGTGGGCCTCAACTGGATTCCGCTTTGAAAGCCATAGTAGAACGAGGGTGGGGTTGCTTACTCTATCTGCGTCAAGAGGGACGTGGTATCGGCCTACATGCCAAAATACAGGCCTATCACTTACAAGACAAAGGTGCCGATACTCTTGATGCAAATTTAATGCTCGGTCTGCCAGCAGACAGTCGCGATTACAGTATTGCTGCCAGCATGCTTACAGCGCTTGGAATCCCTCGAGTTAGCCTTCTTTCCAACAATCCCAACAAGCGTGAACAGTTGGAGAGGCATGGCATCGATGTCGCTGATTTGATTCCATTGGTGGTCGGTGTCAGTGAACAAAATCGATTTTATTTGGAAACAAAAGTCGAGCGTATGGGTCATCAAATTGACCAAGAACAACTCGATGGAAATTAAAGGGGCCGTGACCGAGAATCGAACTCGGGCTGGCAGAACCACAATCTGCCGTGCTAACCCCTACACCATCACAGCCATGAGAGGTAAGTCGCGGTTATCCGCGTGGTATTTCAACAATCCGCAGAGAGTATCATGTATCCAAAT
>JAACDG010000149.1 GCA_009937025.1 Methanobacteriota archaeon | reverse complement strand
CCTTTCATGATAGGGTGTTTGAAATCAGTTGCTGATCGAATGAATAATCTTGGCTTCAGCAGATTGAAGATGTTCGCTCACCGTTGCCTGTTTGATGCCCAAAACTTGTGCGATATATCGTTGCGTACACCCTCTCGGTCTGCTGTAATACCCCATTTCAATTGCCTTATCGAGAACAAGACGCTGTTTTGCGGGAAGAATATCCATAAATTCAGGTTCGTGTAATGTTTCAGAACCGAGTTTGACCGTGAAACCATTTCCGACTAATTCCTCTAATTCTGTTCGAACTCTTCGCATGCCTTTCATTGTCCCACGAATCGTCATGAGAAATCCATTCACAGACATCTGTGTCGGGCTGATCCACCAAGCATCTTCACACCTGCTGAAAATCATGGAAATAGGGCCGCCGGCTAAGGCTTTGACCAAGGCTGAATGAGGCGTTTGAGAGAGGACTTCTAAGATTTGAATACCCCCATATTTTCCCTTCAAAGATTCTGGATGTTCAAACTCTAACCGAAGATAGCAGAGGAGACCTTTCTCCGTCCTCTCAAGTAACGTGATATATTCGCACATTGGGAAGGATTCAGGGAGTGTCGAGCCAGGTAGGGCACTGCCAACTTCCATAGAGATTTCCACTTGCATATATCGCAAATTGAGATCACTACCAATTTGAGAGGCTGAGCCACCCAAAGCTGCGGAATTCTCAGCGGCCCTCCCCATGAAATGCCCTGATAAAATTGTGGTATAAACTTGATGAATGTCAAATGATTGAAATTTTGCTAATATCTTTGGATCAAGACTGAATCATTACATATCAGTACACCTGGCGGCAGACATGGATGCTTCAACGGCTCTCCTTCAATTATTAGCGATAATTGGAATCGCCTTGTTGACGCCAGGACCAAATCCGTTGACCTGTTTCGCCCACAGTGGTATGTTTGGAAAGAAGAGTAATACCCCTCTCATCATTGGGATGGCTACTGGAATTATCGCCATAGAACTGGCTGTCGGTCTGGTCATTGATTCGTTAAGCGAGAATACTACGGCTCTGGTCACCTTGCACTGGATTGGTATGCTGTTTTTAGCAGCAATGGCCATCGGTATGCTTCGGTTTAACCCAGCCTCAATACACATCGAAGAAACGACCTCAAAACTCGGACTCAAAACCGGTATTGCAATGCAATTTGCCAACGGCAAAGAATGGGCTTTCATCATTCTCATCATGAGTCAATACATCACGCCACTCGGTGGAGGAATCACTGGAATACTCGTCATTATCAGTGTCACTGTATCCATTTGTGTCGCTGCATTATTCATTTGGACATACTTTGGCGACAAAGCCTCGAACCTGTTTAGGGACCCGGTGAAAGGGTCTCGTATCTTCAAAGTCTGTGGAATCTTGCTTTCGCTGCTTTGGGTGGCTTTCCTCTTACGAGGACCAGCTGTTTGAGCATCACTTCTTTGCTTGCTTCGCCCACTCATTTCGCTTGAGTGCTAATTTATTTTTTGATTTGGTACGTTTTCAATCGCTGAATCATCGATTGTCTAAATGTCAATAATCTAATCTTTGGTGCATCTAAATTGACTGTAATCGTAGCACCCCTATTGAAATGGATTTCATCCCACCCATCTGGAACAATCATTCCTCTATGCATATCAGAAGTGAGTGTGGTTGCTGCAGAAGTCCAAGCAAGAGATGCCCAAGGATTGGCCTTTCTCTGTGAATGGGAAATGTCTCTTGCTAACATATAGTAATGAGAGTTAACTGTATCCAACTGTATCGAATCAGAAACACTGTTGTATTCTTGCTCGTTTGCAGCATGACTTAACCACGCACCTTTCCCAAGCCAAGTTGAAAATATCAATCCACTACTATGTTGAATTAATTTGTCGTCTCCTCTTCGGAGGTGATACTTACTTGGGGCATATTGGTGTGTATTTGCAATGAGTAAATCATTCATTGCAGGGTCCGTTGTGAATCGATTTCCAGAGGTCGTGTCAATGATTGCCTGTAATCGTGGCAATTCATTGACGATTGCATCACCATTGAGTGCAGTTTCCAAATCTTCAGCAAAAGTCTCAAGATTAGAATCCATATAGAATCCGAAACTTCCGTGAGGGTCTTCCGTTCGTGGATGAGAGTTTATGCCCATGACTGGAGTGGAAGCATCGATGTTATGAGATATACTTGTCAATGTACCATCCCCCCCAAGAACAAGTACCAAATCCCGTCCAATGAAGTCTGCCCGGCGCACTTGTTCACGCGCTCGAATATCGATTCGAAGGTCGCCACGTCGTTGACTAGCGTCTTCTAATGCTTTGCTTACCAACCCTAGACTGATATCGTGTACTGCCTCGAAGTTTTTCTTATAGACCAGTAAAATATCAGTCATAGAACCCCTCCTCGGTTCTTCCAAGTGTTCCTCCCTCTTCAACACCACTATGCTCCCTTACAGCAAGAAGAAGCATTGATATGAGTAGGTGTTCTCAGTTTCTTTATGCAACCGAACCCTTGGGATGATGGAATGTCCGCACCTCAGAATGCCCCACAGCCGATGATTGTTGGTTTGCCACAACAAGTAGTACAGCCAATGGGTCAGCAAATCATTTATGTTCAACAACCCTCTTCTTCTCCAAAAATACTTGGAATTTTTGTAATCATTTGGGGTGCGATTTCATTTTTAGGAATCTTTTCACTCTTTTTACCGACTGAAGACCCATTCACTGGGGAAGAAATCGTAGTTCCTTTCATTGCGTTGGCCCTCCAAGTGGCCAATTCCGTCTTGGTGGCATTTACGTGTATTGTTGGTGGTTATTGGATGACTGAATACCAAAGAAGAGGAATCCATCTCGTACTTTTGGGAATTGGACTTTCGTTTATGCTTGGATTAGCAACCGTTTTGGTTGGTGGTGATGGCGGATTAGGGAATTTCTTCGGAGACGAGGCCGCCTTTGCGCTTTTTGCTATCATTCAAGGGATTTGTTCAGTGATTTGTGGATTACTTGTAGCCATTCCTTTGATGAATTCTGCTCAAGGACTTGATAATTCTTCTTTGCTTAGTCCACTGAAATAATCAACAACCGCCAGCACTTGAGTAGGTGCATGGGCAAACTCATCACCGGCCAAGCAGCAACCTATGTCGAAGAATTATGGATCAATACCGATGAACGGTATGAAATACGATGTATTACACAAGATGTTCAACGCATTGTGGCCGAAAGTGGTATCCAAGATGGCCTTGTATTGGTCAATCCCATGCACATTACAGCGTCCTGTTACGTCAACGACCTCGAACGAGGTTTGCATCATGATATCATGAAGTGGCTTGAGAAAATCGCTCCATTTTACGGCCGTGATGGGCGCGAAGGAGAAGAATATCATCATCATCGAACTGGTGAAGATAACGGTGATGCGCATTTGAAACGGCAATTACTTGGCCAGCAAGTCACCATGCCTGTTCACGATGGAACACTTCATCTTGGGACTTGGGAACAAATCCATTATGCTGAATTCGATGGCTGTCGAGACAAACGAATTCTTGTTAAAGTTGTTGGAATTCTTGCCTAAACAACTCCATTTAGGACCGTAAAGATGCAGGCAATGGTTTTACAGTCCCTTCACTTGGGATGGTTATGTCTCTTGAAGGTGCAAATCTTAACCGCGGATTTTTACAGTTTACCGTGCCTTACCATTGGTTGAGTTGGATTGGTTGGATTATTGGTCTTTTGATGGTCATTGGTGGCTTGGCAACGTTCATGTCAGGTGGAGGAATTCTTGCTGCCTTTGGATTTTTTGTGATTGGGCTTGTTTCTCCTGCTTCGCTTGAAACTGATTTGCACAACATCCGAAAGAATGCACCACAGCCTGATGATCTAGAAGCAGAAGCACTCAAGAATGGCTACGAGCTTGAATCTTGGTTTTTCGGCCGTTCATCATACAGTCCAACCAATGACCCGAGTGATTGGATTCTACCAGCACCGGGGCCTTCTACATGGAACCAAGAGGACCGTTATGCTCCAGATGGAGACGGTTCGGCTCTTGCAGAACATCCAACAAAAGTAGGGACACCTTTGCCTGCCACATTTGCGACCTTCGGAATTAGTATGGTTCTGTTCATCATTTTGCTTGCCATATCTCTTGGTATGGAAGTGGTTAATGAGAACACAGCAATTGAGAATGGGGAAGTTTTAGCTGAAGAAGCGATGATGAAATACACACCTTTGATTATGAGCATTATCGGTGTAATTTGGCTCATCGTTGGATTTTTACAGCACAAACGCCAGCAACAAATGATTGACACACCGACTTCTTTGGTCCGCTCAGTACCCCTCGGTTCCGCAGAACTTGTGGGCCAAGTTCGACCAGCACCTGAAAAATGGATAAACGTCGCAGTGGATGGAAATCATCGTCGAATGATTCCTGGATGTGTTGATTTTAATTGGATTTACGAGGTCTATGTCTGTCGGCAGGAAACATCGACCGACTCTGAGGGAAATACAACGACAAAGGAAGTTTGTAACTGGCAAAGGGTTCGTTCAGATGATGGACATGTTCCTTTCATGCTCCATGATGGGACCGGAGCGATTCGGGTTGAATCGGGTACATTCAAGAAAAAGCACCTAGGACAATTTGTCAAGCAATGGACTTCCAGTCATGCCGATACAATGCGAGACCACTTCCAAACAGAATTTGCTGCACGCTTGTTTAGAAATGGGGATGTTCGTAAGCACCGATGGACTGCATATGCTCTTCGAATTGGAAATCCAGTCTATCTGTTAGGGATGGTTAAGTCCCGTTCGCGTGAAGAACTTGCCAATGAAGGCCTTGATGGTACAATTGGTCATACTACCATTTCAGTCCATGGTGAAAACAGTCCGGGTATGAAGGCCAACATTCAGCGTGGAACTGAACTTGCAAAATTAGGGAAAATACGTTCTTCTGCTGAACTGCTGATTATGCCAATCGTCTGCCTTCTTTGCGGCTTAGGAATGTTTGCACTCATTTGAAACATCCACAGAGTTCAAGACCTTTGATGTTAAGCGTGCGTCATGGATGGCAAAGCGCCAGAAGTTGATGGTCGTTTTTTCGTTGCCTCTCTGCCCTATACACAAGAGATGTGGATTGCCTGGGGGCTCGGTGCATTGTTCTACCTTTACGGGTTCTTCTTCAGTCCGTTTTGGGCCATTGTCGGCCTTATCCTGCTGTTTTTATCGACCCCGCACCCTTTTGCTGAAAAACTCTCAATATTCAAAGAGAAAGTTACGGACCCAAAATATTTGGAAGATGTAGCAGAAGAACATGGTTTGAGCGCCGAAAAATATTGGATCGCTGAAAGTCTGACCACAGAGGAGAACAGT
>JAACDG010000022.1 GCA_009937025.1 Methanobacteriota archaeon | reverse complement strand
TACTGCGCAGAAGAGCCAGGAGTCAAAAGTATCTCGTTGGTCGTTGTATTGTCGGAAAGACGAACCCATTCAATTGCCATCAATCCATCTCCGATGCCTTCAACAGAAAGGGTGCCTGAAACTTGGGCATTGGCAAGATTGGTCACAGTGACCATGACTGTTGACCCACCTGATGAAGGAACTGTAAGAGATGGTTTGTCAAGAGAAATATTCAACACTCCTGAAGAGCCCCACACTGGTTCGACGGTGTAAATTTCACTACTGGTGATTGAATATGTAGGACGAGAAGAACTGGTGACACGGAATACCAACTCTTTCAATCCCGCTTCCGAATCAGAAGGAATTGTACAGGACCATGGTATTGCATCCGAAGACTGTCCAGGCATTAGTTGGTGTGAACTGGTCACACCACAATCAATTCCAACGGTTGTAATTTGTAAATCATCCCACGCATTTCCAGTATTGGTCACGACTACTGTGCCGTAAATGGTGCCGTTAGGTTCGGCGGAATCATCATCAGAAAGAACAAGAAGTTCAGCGCTAGAGGTGGACGGAATCAAAGTGATATTCATGTGGTCTGACACATTACTATCGGAAGTAGACTGAAGGATGATGCCCACAGTAACCCCGCTCGATGGCGCACCAGTTGCAATCTCGCGGAACGTGACGTAGTTCAACATGGTTCCACTCGAGTCCAAAACTGCGGATGTTACCATGAATTCAAACGTAAACCATTCCAATGCGCCGTCATAATCCAAAAGCGAAAGATACAGGGTGTCTTGTGTCGAACCGGTGTTCAACATATCGAAGATTACTCCGTTTGTTGCATTAAACGGTCCAACAGGAAGGGGAGTATTTTGCTGATAGCCGAACATCGGGTTTAGTTTTACACTGAACCGGTCCTGGATGAGTAAGGATATCGAAGTTTCAGCAGTCATATTCGAATCAAAATAACCAAATGAAAGTTGATAGGTTCCTGCAGATGCCGTGGATTGTGTGTCGATTGTCAGGCTAACTTCGATAGTTTGACCTATTGAGAGTGCGACTTGGGCGTGGCTTAGTGTTGCATCAGTACCAGCTGGCAAACCAAAGAGAGAACCATAGAGTGTTAGATTCGAAGTTCCTGTATTCGAAAGATTGAACATTGTTACAACCGAGTCACTGGGTTGTGTTTGTATTCGGCCATCCATCGGCCCAGAGAGTGTAGCATGACTTACCCCTAGCACTTCGATGTCAAAACTGGAATATGAGGTTTCTCCGGCATATGAAACTAAAAAGGTCTGCATGCAATTTCCGGCTTGCCCAGAGACTCCATCCGTCGAAAGTGTCCAAACTCCAATGGCACCAGGACTTACCTGTACACTTGAACTTGAAACAAATGAGGTCTGTAATTCAGGAGGTGTGAGTGCATCAAGATAAAAATTGACGGTTTCACTGCCGTTGTTTGTTATACGCATTTCGTACGTGATTGGATTGCCCGGAGTCACTTCCAATTGCCCCATAGGCTTCGTCAACTCAAAGTCAACTAATTCATCCATGTCGACTGTGAAAAGGAAAGGCTCAATATCATGTTGTTCCGAAGAAGAAGTTCCTGTTGCTTCCAATTTCAAATCGCAATCATCAGATTTTGATGCTTGTTCATCGACAGTAATTTGGAAATTGACATCAACCACTGCGTTTGGAGCAAGTGAAGGGGTAGAAGCAGTTGCAAGTGAGGCTTGACATGGCCCGTTTAGAAGTGAAAGAGACCAATCATAGTCGACAATGGCGTTCCCTGTATTGGTCACTTGAACACTCGAGTTCGTAGAGAGCCCTGGGACAAAATCAGAATATTGGTCAAGGAAAGCGATGCTGAGGTTGTGCTCTTCGTCGACATGAACAACGAGCATGGTCGAAGTTGAAACATTTCCACCTGTTGATGCACTGAACAATCTAAATCCGTAATAATCCGGTGCTGCATTGCTTGGCACCGATATGTGCAGGCTTGCAGTTTCAGAGGAACCTGCAGCCATGTTCGCGAACTCATCATCAACCCATTGTACATTCCATCCAGCAGGTATTCCCCCACCCAAGCCACGAGATGAAGACATCATCATACTCGAGGTAGCAGTTCCCGTCGCTTGCCAAGGATAGGAAAGATGGGAAGTCTCATTGAAGACTGTCGCAGCGGCTGCCTGTTGTAATTCCAATTTGAGAGTCGCATTCAATGAAACTGTATCGTTTGAACCAACGGGTGAGTCCCCAGTCATGGTTGCATACAGAACACATGCTGCAAGGTAACTTCCTGCAAGAGAAGGGTGACTACCGTCTGCATTGTAGAGGTCATAGAATGTATTTCCTGAAACTGTCGCATTTATTCCAGATGCCATGACGCTGTCATGAATGTGAGCAAACGCAAGTCCGACTGGTGCAATCCAAACAGTATTGCCTGCTGCAGTCATGTTATCGTGATAATCAATGTATCCAGATTCAAGTCGGTCTTGCATGACTGAGAAATTTGAATACAAAGTAGGGTTCATTGCGTCGCCGTTTCGTCGACCCCATGTCATCAAGAGTATCGATTCGCCTCCTTCATCTTCAACAGCACCAGCCAATCCAACAGCACCGTTCATGCTGGCAAGCCAATCGGCATTGGTTCGATAGAATCCAGGGACTTGGCTTTGGTCTTGAAGTACAACATAATCCCAATCAATATTCGCATCACGCAAGGTTGTATTTGAGACATGGCCCGACGTATTGACTTCACTCCAGTGAGCAGATAATTTTTTTCCGCCTCCAGTTAATGCATCAGCATTCTGGACCCCAAGATCTTCGAGAAGAGTATGCAAGGAATTGAATGATGTGTAACTGTTTCCAAACATGAGCGTATTGTTTACCACGGTGAGATTCGTCGAATTGCCGGTACTATTACCGGTGTTGTTGCCGCCTGAGCCGCTGCCGCTGCCACCCGTGTTGTTGCCACCTGCGCTATTGCTGGAGAACATGTACTCAAGATTTTCATTAGTATAATCATAATAGGTCACGTGCAGATTGTCATTAGAATCAATCGCTAAGGAGGAAAAAGAGCCGACGTTATCTGTGCTGTCGAGTGAGACCGGTGTGCTCCAAGAAAAGCCATCATGGGTCATATACTCAAGATTGCCATTGGTGTAGTCACGATAGGTCACGTGCAGGTGATCATTGGAATCAATCGCTAATGAGGACATGTCGCCGACGTCATCTGT
>JAACDG010000148.1 GCA_009937025.1 Methanobacteriota archaeon | reverse complement strand
GGATTCAGAAGTTTACATCATCGAAGACCGGGGTGAATTTTTCAAACTTCAATTCATGAGTTATTACGACTCAGAGGGCGTTTCTCGGCACGTTACAATACTTGTAGCGCCGCTTGAAAATGCCTCTATCCCCGCGCTTGTCGATGACACAATGGTACAAATTTCGCCTTGCTCAATTCTTGAAAACGGCGACGGTGTTTGGGGGGCGAATGAAACGATTTCTCTTCGCGAAAACAATGTGAACATTTGTTCAGAACGTTGTTCCATACGAGTCGTTGCACTCTTTGAACAGCAGATTATTACTGGAAAAAACACTCTTCATTTCAACGATGAATAACGAAGAAGTAGGTGTTTTTGGACCGGGCAATCAAGGCGCCATGGATGGGTCGGTTGCAACAAAGAAGGCGATCATAGCGCCATAAACGAGTGCGCCCACAATCGTGAGTCCAATAACTATCCAGCCAATGACTTGCGCAGCCTTTGCAAGCCCTGCATCAGGATGTCCGGGTTGGTCGCTTGTGATGGTCAAGGCTTGATTTGCTAAAATCAAACCTGGTATTGCAGTACAAATCGAGCACGCTACGACGCCGAGTATTGAAAGAACAAGAGCCAAGGTGGCTTGGGTGGGTGCAAAGTATCCCTGCATGCCCATACCGGGATTAAGAGGGATTTGGTTTGCAGCAGGTTGTGTCCATGCTTGACCCATCTGTTGTTGAGGCGGAGGTGTACCTTGCATGTTAGTTGGAAGTGGGGTCCAGCGATAAAGGTTTCACCAAGCATTTCCACCTTGAGTTTCAAGCATGATAATTACGACAATAAAAGCAAGGGAGAGAAGCATGAGCCCAATTGTAATTATGCCAATGACTTGGGCTGCTCGTGCAGTCCCACTATCTGGGTGGCCAGGCATCGATTTGGTCATATTGAGGGAGCTTTGCCCCATAATAAGACCAGGGATTGCAAGTAATCCACAAAGCGGAAAACACATGACTCCAAGTGCTAATCCAAGTATGGACAAAGTCAGGGCCGTCGAAGCATTTGTTTTCGGGAAATATCCCATTTGAGCCCCGTGAATCGGGAAAGTGGCCTGCTGAGGTTGTGGAGAATCCCACACGCCAACGAGAGTTTGAGGCGGGGGTGAGCCTTGCATAGAAGAACCTCGGTTCAGTAATATAATTGTCTTTCCATCAAATGAGTTTCACTTCACAATCGCCCAAGCGAGTTCTTGCGACCGTGTGGTCAGGGTCAATCGTTAGAACGGCACGCCATGCTGCTGCTGCTGCCTCGTGTTGCTCTTGTTGGTGGAGTGTTGCTGCGACATGGAGGCGAGCATCGAGATGGTTTGCATCACATCGTATAGCGGCTTGGAAATCGTCGAAAGCGGCGTCCATTTCCTTCAATTCTAGGTAAAGTAATCCTCGCTGGTGCCAAGCTGCTGCATGGTTTTGATTCAAACGGATTGCTTCATTTAATGGCCCTTCTGCGCGTTCTGGACGTTTTAGTGAGATATAGCAAGAGCCCAGTTGGGTTAACGCGTGATAATGGTGCGGTGCTGCTTCAAGCACCATCTTGAGGTCGTCTCGAGCGTTGTCCCATTCGCTCAAGAGCATGAATCCTTCAGCTCTTCGTAGACGAGCAAGTGTGAGTGATGGTGCTAAGTCGAGCAAAATTTCTGTATCGTCGAGCACTTTTTTCCCCTCTCCTAAGGCCATTAGGATACTGGTGCGATTCAAGCGTGCTCGAATATGACCTGGGTCAGCAGAAAGTGCCTCATCAAATTGCATCAAGGCTTTGTCAAGAGAGCCTGTTCGTGCAGCAATATTTCCTCGAACATAACTGATGGTTGCCGAGTTTCCATGGATTGCAGCGGCTTCGATGTGTTTTGTTGCGGCTGAAATGTCTTCGCAGTCCAATGCCAGAAGGGCGGCTTCAGACGATGATGAAGGGTCTTCATCTGGGAGAAGGCGAAGAGCACGAGCGATGTCTTCCTCTGCACCTTGTAGGTCGCCGAGCAAACGCTTGGTTCGGGCAAGGCCAAGCCAAGCAACTCCGCATTCTCGGTCCAAGCGCAATCCGTCATTGAAAGCAGTGAGTGCTTCTCCGAGCAGGTTTGCATCGGTTTCCCCGGTTCCATCACGCTCTCGGTCTGCGCGGGCAAGTCGTAACCTACCTTCGATGACGTGAAGCAGGGCGTGGTCGATTCCCAGAGGTGTTTCATCCAGAAGGGTTTGTGCTTCATTGATAAATCCATTGAGAAGTTTTCTGCTTGCCATTCTAGCTCGCAGTTCAGCGTTATCTGGACTTGCCAGTAATGCTCGTTGAAGGGCTTCATTCGATTCAGTAAGTTTACCACTTGCCAAAAGTAAATCTGACTTTAAGAACACCAATTCAGTGCCACCAGCCTCTAAGGCAACTGCGTGAATTGCTGCTTTGAGTGCCCCATCGAGGCGGTTCGCCATAGGCGCCAATAACTTGGCAAGTAATCCCCACGCCTCCCCATTTTGACGGTCGATTTCAAGGCATCGGTCGACGGCTTGTTGGGCTTTACCTTGTTCTCCATCATCATACAAAAGTTGGGCATAACTGTACCAATCATCGGACCTTTCCGGGTCATCGGCCAAGGCCAATTCAATCGCTTCGAGAGCCTCAGAACGTGAACCTGCTCGTGCTCGAAGACCTGACAAGAGAGAGCGGTCTGCAGCAGTATCGACGCCGAGGGCTTCAAGCCGACGAACATCTCGTTCTGCTTCTGCATCACCGAGTTTAGCAAGAAGATGTGCGTGTGCCCGTAACAATTCGGGCTGGTCAGGGGTTACGGTCATACGGGCTTCAAGCCAATGGCGGCGGAGTTCTTCATCGCCTCGTTGCAAAGCAATGTGTTCCAATGCTTCGAGGATGTTTTGGTTTCCTGGAGATGAACGGTAAGCGACGCCGAAGCATGATTCTGCCCAATCATAACGGCGGAGAAGCAGGCTTGCATGACCAAGTCGATGGGCTGCAACAGGATTGAGCCCCAATGCTTCAACGGTGATTTGACGCGACTGGAAGACATCCAACAAGCGGCTCAACAAACTCTCGGTTGCTGAAGTCAGCAATGATTCTGCGCCTATTTCGGATTCAGTTGATATTGGTGAGATGAGCGTTTCAAGTGCTTCAAGAGCGTCTGAACGAGATACTGCTTGTTCAATTCCCGTCGAATTTTCGTAGTGGACAATGACCGAATGGACAAGAAGGGCACCGTCGATTTCTGGGTGTGTGGCCCGTAACGCTTCAACTAATCCAGTCATGTGGGAAAGGCGTTGTTGAAGGGTGTTAACCTCTGTGTTCAGATGAGAAAAATGTGCAGCTTGTCCTGCTTGTAGAACCACCGCTGTTTCAGACAGGCGTTGAAGGCGTTCGTCAGCCTTTTTGAGCCAATATCCAGCTCCTCCTCCAACACCAATACAAGCGAGTCCAAATGCGGCAGTTAGAGGGTCCATTGAAGTCCACCCGAACTTTGCCCCTTTATGGTCTGCGGAGGAATTAGGTACTTACGGCATGTTTTCAAGACCCTTACTCTTTTCCCGAAGAGTTGGAAATTATACGCACGGTTGAGTGGTTGAGAGGGTAAAATACCAACAAATGCTGTGTTTCTTTGCTCACATTGAAAGGCTCTCGGAGTTCTTGAGTGTTTGGGGTCGAAGGTATGGATGATGTCGAAGACGATACAAACCTCCCATGGTACCATGAACGTTTAATCGATTTAGAACACGAAGGATGGGTGACTGTTTCGATTGAAGATTACCTTGCTGCTGATGAAAATTTAGCAACTGAACGCTTTGTCTACATTGATTTCGCAGTGGAATTGGCTCAAGAATTGTTAGAGCGAACCGGCTATCTTGGCGATGCTGCAGATCAGCGTGCCCTGAATCAAAGTGAATTGTGGGAGGAGGAGTTGCGGGACCCTATGAATGCAGAGCGGATTCTAGCGGAATACACTATGTGGGCAAAGGATTGGCGACCTTGGGAATTGATTCTTCACAGTGCGGAAATGGCATGGCGTGATGCGGGCGAAGAAGAAGCCTATGCTTCATTCCTTGCGCGTTTTGATGCTCTCGACATCTCTTCATTGCCTTTAACACTCATCCTTTCTCCATTGCTTACACACCCCGAGGATGTCGATGAAATCGACCTCGCCCTTACATCACTGGAAGATGATGAACGGCGCCAGCGGACCGCAATATCAAACGCTGCCACGATGTTAGTTGATGCTGGTTTTGATGTCGGTGAAATTGAAAAAATGTCAATTATCGATGCACTGGATTGGGTTGCTCAATTGCATGACCTACACGATTTGCATGAAGAATTGAGATTGTTAATTCTCGAACAAATTGCTCTTTTCGACCCCGATTTGGCCGACCACCATGAACAGCGAAGACGGGATTTAATCAGTCAAACATCTCACGGCGAATTAAGGAACTTTAGAGTGCAAATGGATGCTATTGCCGACAACCTCCATCAGCGGTTAGCAAACCTCAACGATTTGTTGAATGAATGGCGTGAAAAGGGTATTGAATTCCCACATAGCGACAGTATCCGGCCCATTGAATTGTTCGAATGGGATACAAACCTACCAGAGATTGAATCAACAATCCATATCCCTATGAGCGCCCTTGAACGTTGGAATCAAATCACGGCGTTGTGGGGCGATGATGCCAAATCTGGCCAGAAATACGCCGGAGTGTTGGAACGAACTGAACAGTTCATCGACCATGTAGACCATCTTGACCAGCAGTGGAAACAATATGAATTGGAAGCCATGATGCTCATTGAACGGTATGAAAGCATGGGAATTGTCATGAGTGATTGGGGTGATGAAATACTCCGTGACCCAAGAAGTGCATTACAGCAATTGAAAAAGAATGAACACCGATTTGAAATGCGAATACGTTGCATTGAAGATTTGTTAAATCTCGATACATCGTTTGAAGGAGAAGAGGAGGCGAAAGCCAGAATCGATGTGTTGAAGGAACTTGATGTTGATTTGGATGTGTTGGAAAATACTCGCGAGTTAATCGAAACATTTGCCAAAAGGGGCGCTCGGCATCGCCGGATGCTCGAGCAAGATTGGCGCCAACTCGTCGCACAAGGAAAAGCGAACGAAAATGCACCAACGGCCAGTTTTAGTTTGAAAGAATTTGAAGAGGAGATTGGCCTAATTCGAAGGTTTGGAACTTCGGTTTCTGCATCTAGTATTGGGGGCTCAATCGTGGCAGGAGATATTCACCAGCGCTTGAAAACTCGAACTCGGCAAGAATTAGCGAATCTGGAATCACTTGGATGGGGAGTTCATCGGCTGCTCCGCGATGTTGAAAGCGATGTTGTTGCAACTGCACAAAAAATCAACGCATTCCGCCCGCATGTAGCCTCGTATTCTCAATTGGTTCGCCGGCTCACTCCTTTACCGTGGCATCGAGATGTGGAATTGGCTCTTGAAGTTCAAGAGCAGTTGCGAGACCCTACACAATTGGCGTCTCTTACTGAGAAAATACCCTTACTCACTCAACATCTTGCAACCCAAAAAAGCGATACTGATTCTTTCGTTTTTGAAGCTTGGAAGCCTGCTCCAATTCGACAAACATTGGTTCCTGTTCCAGAAACTTTCGTTCGACAAACGATGATTCCAACCGATGCAATGGGAGATGCGCATGAAGCAATTCTCGAGGCTATGGAGCCGGAGATGGAAATTCCTGAAGCCGTTGTGGTGGAGGCTGAAGAAGAAGTAAACGATGACCCCACGCCCCCTCCTGTTGAAGATGAGATTCCTGAGGTGGAGGCGACACAACAAGATTCGCCGCTCCCTGCTTCTATCAAGCCACAAGAAAAAACGACGCTTGATGTCTCTTTTTCTCCAGCGATTTATACGAACATCATTCAATTCCTTGGAGCGATTAACCTTGACGAATTGGCTGATGATTTAGCCCTGAATGGTGCTGATTCATTACCAAATATTCGAAGGGGGTTGGCAAAGCATGTAGGTATCGCCCCACGCGATACACGGGTTGACCGGATGCTGCGATTAGCATTACGCCTGCTCCCTCAAAACAAAGAAAGCGATGTGTTGAAATCCGAATTGTTAGCACGAATTGGGGGCAATGTCAAGGCCATGAAACGTTGGATGCGTGCTCGATTAGAAAATCGACATTCAGGTTCATCCGATGTATTTCTTGAGGATGCTCTCAAACTTGGTATCGCGCTTCAACGTATACCTGGGCCTGGCCACCCGCTTTCACTTGAAATCGATGACTATGAATTGCCAGATCCAAACGACATACAGCAATTGGAATACGAAGTTGAACAACTTGTTACACACATGAACCTCCCCTCGGCGGGAGGTATTCTTGCATAATCATGAAAGTTCGTTGAGTAAATCACTCTGCTCTTTTTCACTCAGTGTTTCTTCAACTGGTGAGGCCGTTACTGCAATTTCTGGCGCATTTGGAAGCGGGGCATCAAGCGGCAATGGTGCTGCTGGCAAACCAAGTGGTGGTGGCAAAGGCATCGGA
This sequence comes from Methanobacteriota archaeon, assembly GCA_009937025.1. GTDB lineage: Archaea > Thermoplasmatota > Poseidoniia > Poseidoniales > Poseidoniaceae > MGIIa-L1. Next base: position 9,771 of record JAACDG010000148.1, on the reverse strand, counting down.
ACGTTTGCTCCCAAAGGCGGGGGTGGTGATGGAAGGGGGGGAGGTGTTGGCGTTGGCGGTGGTGGAGGAATTTGAACAATTGGCGGACCTGGCATAGGTATGTTTTCTGGCGGGTTTGGCTGTTGCTGTGGTGGTGGAGGGAGCGAAACGGGTGCTGTTGGAACCGGTAATGCTGGAATCGGAGATATTTCCGACGGTGGCTGCTGCTCTGGAAGGGGTTGTTCTATCGTCATCGGTTGTAGTTGTTGTACTGGAGCGGGGAGGGGCATTGGTGCCGGTGGTGGCGCTGGAGTTGCAAGAGCGGCGTGTAGTTGTTCAAGTGCTTCGGTTTCCAATGTACCGTTTCTCAATAAGCCCGCCATTTCTGAACCGAGCAAAGCCATACTTGTTCTGAAAAAAGGACGGTTTGTACCGTAGCCACGTAAAGTGTGTGAAAGTGTGCCTCCAGAATTTGAAAATTGGAGGTGGTGTGTTTCAAGATGCATTTTCGTCCAATTCCAACCACCTATGGTCGCCAAAAGAAGGCCGATTAAATTGAGCGCACTGAGGGATGAGAGGAAAAATACAATTCCAAGAAGCACGGAACCCAGCCATAGAAACTGATGTTTATGCATCAACTCATTATGCTGGTGCTTGAATCCAGTAATTTCTCTTTTCATCGAAAGAGATACTTTCAATCTCCGCTGCCCATCATCATCCAATCTTGAATCGATAATTCTCAAAAGGTCCTCATCGAGAACAAGTGAAGTGGTCTTACGACCATCTGCCGATTGTTGCAGTGGATATTCTGTTACTGTTTCATTATGGAATTGAAGGAGAAGTGGTGCTGCGCGTATTGGGAGATATTCCATGGTTGCATGTTCGGTGAAGGTTTCGCTCACCTGTTCAAAATCCTGTTCAAGGGGTTCCTCTGATTCTGCTTCGATGTCTTCTTCCAACTCATCTTCTGAAGATTCTGAAAGTTCAAGTTCCTCTTCTTCGGATTTTGGTTCAGGAGTTTCGTCACCGAAAAGTTCAGTGTCGTCTTCCGGCCAATCGGCCTCATCGCTCTCGCCCATGCTTGGACGAGAGATAACGCATTAGATGAAGGTAGTCGTCTTCAACGGTGGATTTCAGCCAACCAAGATTTGACATCTTCGCGTTCTGCATATCCCTTGCCCGCTTTCGTACCAACTACGGTTTCGATTGCTGATTCAGATGCGATTTCAAGTGTTCTTTCGCTCACTGGTCCATTGAATACAATGGCGACTGCTCCGTCAGTACTTCCCGCTGTTTTCGAGAGAGTCGAAGGTCCGACTGGGTCTGAAATTGTGCCATCAACCATAACGAAAACTGCTTTGTTTTTGTCAAGACTGTCGAGGTGGTCGAACATTTCGTGAACTTCTGCTGGGGCTTCAGGAGTCTCGTAGACTTCTTCCATATCTTCTGCCCAATTCTTGTCCTTTGCTCCAGACTTTTCATCGTCTTCAGCATTTTTCTTTCCGAGAGCGTGAGCAAATTTCTTCGCTTCCACTTTCATGGAAAGGCATTTTGTAACGGTCTTTTGAGGGAGTAATTCCCATTCTTGACCGACAGGCGCTTGAGCTACAAAGTCAACTTTCAATGTCTCCATCAATTGGCTGAACAACATTTCGCCGCCACGGTCGCCATCAATTGCAAGAATTACTGTTTCCTTACCATTGGCAAGGTCGATGAGTTCTTGTTTCATTGTCCCAGCACCATCGGCACTGATTGCGTTCTTTACGCCGCAGTTCAAAAGGTTCCGAACATCGTTTCGGCCTTCAACAATAATCAATGATGATGAAGATTCAATGTTTGGTCCACAGGTAAGGCCGTGGAAACTGGTTGCTGTGCCTGTCGTCATGACTGAGCGAACTTCTTCAATAATGGTTTTTGATGCCGCTTCGCCAGAATTGACGAGTTTGAGAAGCAGTTCCTTTGCACGGTCAACAACAGCTGTTCGCTTTGTTGCACGAATGTCTTGGATTTCAACAACGGAAATTATTGCGTTGCATGGTCCGATTCGGTCAATTGTTTCAAGAGCAGATGCAATAATTGCCGTCTCAACATTGTCGAGACTGCTTGGAATCAATATGAGTCCATGCACTTTTCCGCCTTTCGATTCAGTCTCTACGTCAACATGGCCAATTCGGGCTGTGCGTTGTAGTTTGCGTAGTTCGAGTTCATCCCCGAGAAGTCCTTCTGTTTGGCCCATGATTGCGCCAATAATGTCCTTTCGTTGAACTGTTCCATTTACTTTAATATCGGCACGGATCTGATATTTCATTGCCTTGCCTTGCTTTGAGCCGCCTGAGCGGCCTGAGTTGTGTTTTCGAGCCATTTTAATTTCTCCTTCTATCGACATCCCATTGCAAGATGATGGGCCGGGGCCCATCGCTCATTTGCTGCAATTGTGAACGGATTCACACTGCGTGAAAGGGAGGTGGATGTATCAGCGACTGGCCGACTCCTTTTGAAACCTCTTATGCACTTTTGGCCACTTTCTGTGTTTTTGGCATACAAGAGTTTCAAGAAGAGAAACCCTCTCGCCTTACGCGTGACGACCTCTGACTCTCGGAACTTGGATGTATTTCGAAGTACCGTCGAAGTTATGCTTGCCGACGGCCGCCTCACTCGTGAAGAAAAGCGACTTACAATCAAACTGGCAAGTGCACTCAACTTAACTGAAGACGAACCGGCTCTTATTTACAAAGCCATTCAAGATGGAGAAACATCACCTTCCGGCGAACTTGTGTCAGTGGATGATGCTCGTGAAATCTATACCAAGGTGTTTGAAGTTGCGATTGTGAATGCCTCCCTTTCCCGTGATGAATTTCGTGTTCTTGCCCATTTACGCGCGGTTTTTGAAATCGATGATGATGAGCACGAAAGTATTGAGACTCAGTTGCGTGAAATTGTCAAAGAAAAATTCGAGGACCCCTCTGTTGTCGATAAAATGCTCCACACCCTCCGCGATTCGGTAGGACTCGTCGGCGATATTTTTGATAGCGTTCGAAAGAGAGCTTCTGATGGTGGACGAAGTGAATGAAAAAGTGGCCCACTATCTTGGAGAGCCAAAACCTAAACTCTTACGTTCGCCTCGGAAAATGTTGAAATTTCTCAAAGGCGCTTACGCTGCTGGCGTCCCTGGGATGATGGCAAAACCATCTACTGATTTATTGGCGAATTCTGGGGGGTATTCCTTTCACTATAGTTGCCCCAACCCAGAAATGCGCGATATTGCTTCTTGGATTCTCACGAGTGGAAAAGACGTCCCGCGGCGGGTAGCAAAACTCATCCCCGCTCTATGGAAACGCCATGGCCAGGAAGACCTCGTGTTGTCTGGATTATTACTCGCAAATATGTCTGAAGAAGAATTGGGTGAATCCCCATGGATGGCCTTTATCCACCTTTTTGGTAACCAGGAACCGCTTGGAGCCTTACTTGAAATCGGTGAAGAATTAATTCGGGGGGGGCATGAGGTTCCGGATGACAGATGGCTCATGGCAATGGCTGGGCAAAGTGAACTCTGGCACCAAGTTGCGGTGTTGTTTCTTTCATTAAGAAAGGAGGAAGTCGGTGAAATACGGGGCCTTGTTGCTACCGCCCCTGCGGGTGGCGAATTGTTTGAAAGGATACGTAACCATATTCTTTCACAGGAGAATTGAAGCCCTTACTCGGCCCGCGTGGAAGTATGAGTGAGCGCTTCCTCCCCACCGATGACCCGGTGCTTGAGGCTGTTCTCCAATGGACTGTTGCTCGAGATGCTCAAGATGTTCGCCGTTTATTGGAATGGTTGCCCGAGGCAAGGTCGAGTCGCGAACGGAAAGCGCTCCTTGACCGAGTTCGAGATCTTTTGGCTGAACTTGAGTCTGCACTCGATGGACTCGAAAACCTCTCCTGAGGTGTTTTTATGGTAACTGTACTCCTTTTGGCTGGCGGAACAAGTCAGCGCATGGGACAAGATAAAGCGATGATGGAACGAGGGGTTGTTCATCTCCGTGCCCTTGCAATTCAGTGTGGCGTACAGCGCGTCATCACCTTATGCGGCGAGATGGGTCGCCAATCCTTGTTCGAAGGCGAAACATGGCCCGATCCGGAATCGTGCCGTTCATTATGCGAGGTATTAGAGTGGGCTTTCGAACAAATTGAAGGTGCTGTTCAATTCATTCCATGCGACGCTTTTCAATTAGAAATTGATGGCTTAGAATATTTACTCAATAGCAAAGGTGGAGTTCCGTTAGACGAAAATGGAAGGCGTCAGCCATTACTTTCCTACTGCCCTGCTGGTTGGCAAATGGATGATACCAAAGGGGAAGTGTCTTCTCTTTTCTCAAGTCTTCAGAATCTTGAAATGGGAGACTTTGCGTCACAAATGCAAAATTTCAATGCCCCTCAAGATTGAGTTTGGGGTGCTGTTGTAATTTTATCAATGATTTCCGGATACAATTGATGTTCTTCAATTTTAACGCGTTCGGCAAGAGAGGTTTCATTGTCGTCTGTAAAAACCGGACCTCGTCTTTGGCCAAGTATCTCACCAGAATCCATGCCAGCATCGACATAGTGGACCGTGCAACCTGATACTTCGACTCCTGCGGCCAGCACATCGCGGTGGGCGTGCGCCCCGGGGAATGAGGGTAAAAGCGAAGGGTGGATATTGATAATTCGAGGCGCCCAGCGTTCAACGAATTGGGTCGACAAAAGACGCATATATCCGCTGAGAAGAATTAATTCTATGTTGTATTGCTCCAAGAGTTGTTGAACAAGAGCTTCGTGCTTATGCCTGCGTAATTCACTATCAGATTCATCTGGAAGTGGAAGAGAATGGGCCGGAACTCCAAGTCGTTCTGCCTTGTTGAGGCCTGTTGCTTCTGGCTGGTCTGAAATGACAACAGTAGTGGTATGTCCGCATAATGGGTGTGTTTGTTGGTGAACAACCATTGCATGCATTCCCGAGCCTGAGCCCGATATGAGTATTGCACAACGAATGGGGTCTGAAGCAGAGCCGGTGCGTAATGGACTCGCCCCTCTGACCATGTTGCGTGCTGTTGCGTAAACGCCTTGAGTTCTTCGGAAATGCGCGCCCATCACTTTTTGGGGGTCTTATGGTACGGCGGGGCAAGGGGAGTTGGTTGAGTGAGTGTTTCGGAGTCTTCAACCGCCGATGAGGCCGAAGGGGAAGGGATTTCAAATCCGTTCCTTCATTTGACTGAAGAAGAAATTATCCAGCGGGTATTGAACGAACATAAGCCTTCACGTAACCCCTTTATTCGTGGCGTTTGGATCACCATTGGAAGTGTCGCTGTCGCCTTTGCCGTTATCGGCATATTCGTCCCGGGTTGGCCCACAACCTCTTGGCTGGTCCTTTCAGCATATTGCTATGCTCGCTCAAGTCAAAAAATGTTCAATTGGCTACTCACAAATCGAATGTTTGGTGCGGGTCTGCTTGAATATTATCGGTCTGGAAGGTCGTTGCCGTTTCACTCTAAAGTTGTCATTGCCGGGATAATTTGTATTGCTTCTGGCTTCTCGATATGGATTATTACCAAAGCGGGAGACCCGGGATTTGGTCAAACGCTCATTGCTCTGCTCGCCATCATAGGCGTATGGTGGGTAGGATGGCGGGTTCCAACTACGGTTTAATCATCGGTTTGAGGGTCTTTGTATTTTTGAACTGTCGAATGGCCTGCCTCTGTATCAAAATTTGGAAGTAAGCCGTGTATCAATAAGCGGATTCCGCCCAAAGTAAACCAAAAAGCCATCACCCATGCTTGGCCCAGGTGTTGAAAATACGTTTTCCCGATATCTTTGAGGTGACCCATGTCCCCCCGTCAATGCTTCTTGGCTTAAACAAGAGGGATTACGAGTGTGTTTAGATACCTCAATGACGGAAAAGGCGATGTCCCGTGAACAACATCGAAATGCCGCGTTCATCTGCTGCATCGATGACTTCTTGGTCTCGGATTGAACCTCCAGGTTGAACGATAGAAGAGGCCCCTGCATCTGCTGCTTGCTCCAATCCATCTTTGAATGGGAAGAAGGCGTCTGATGCAAGAACGCAACCCTTTGCTCTTTCTCCAGCACGACGCGCGGCGATGCGGACCGCTTCGACTCGGCTGGTTTGTCCGGGGCCTATGCCAACGGTTGCAGTTCCTTGAACCATGACAATTGCATTTGATTTGACTTGTTCACATATTCGAACTGCGAATTTCATGCTTGCTATTTCAGCCTCACTTGGCGAGATTTTGGTCACCACTTTGGCTTTCTCCCAATCGATGACCGGTGCTTCTTCTGTTTGAACCAACCAGCCACCTTCAATTGGTTTTCGGACAAGGATTCGTTCCAAAGCCGCCAACCGGTTTCCAGGAGATTCGATGGTGAGGATTCTTCTGTTTTTCTTTTGCATGACGATGTTCTTCGCATCTTCATTGTATGCTGGTGCCATCAAGACTTCAATGAAAAGTGGTTCCATTGCTTTGGCTGTTTCGACTTCGAGAGGTTCATTGAAACAGATGATGGAGCCGAAGGCTGATTCCGGGTCGCTTGCTAAAGCCGCCTCATACGCTTCTTTTTGGGTTTTACCAAGTGCTGCGCCACAAGGGTTGTTGTGTTTGACAATAACGCAAACATGTGGTGTGTGGGGCCATTCGTCAGTAGAAAGGGCTCGGCACAAACGTAGAGTGGCATCTGCGTCAGAATAATTGTTGTAAGACATGTCTTTTCCTCCTTCGACATGTGCAGTGACAAGAGTTGAATGATTGCCAAATTCTCTTGGATTCGTGTACAATGCTGCTGCTTGGTGGCTGTTTTCACCGTAACGTAAAGCGTGAGTTTTGACAGCTGATGCGAGAAGTGTTGAAGGAAGGCGAGAGGTTTGTTCTTCTGTGATATCACTCCATTCAGGGCGGCCAATCCAACGGGCATGAAGTTCGTCGGCAATTGCTGAATCGTATGCCGCTGTATGTTCGTAAGCGTCAAGCGCAAGGCTTCGTCGTAAATCCATCCCAACCGATTGTGCATCAGGGGCGCTTTCAAGCGCAGATATAATTTCATCATAGCGAGAAGGATTGCAAGCAATAATCACGTTTCGATGGTTTTTAGCAGAAGCTCGGACCATTGTTGGTCCCCCGATATCAATCATTTCCAATAACTCTGAGTCCTGCAACGGTGGACGTTGTGCTGCGGCTGCTGAAAATGGATAGAGGTTGCATGCTACAATTTGAATCGGTGGATAGCCAAGTTCTGCAAGGCCTTCCTGGTCTTCTTGAGACTCGAGCCGGGCGAGCAACGGGCCGTGGATTGCGGGGTGGAGGGATTTGACGCGCCCATCGAAAATCTCTGGATGCCCCGTAACCTCTGAGACGCCGATAACTTCCAATCCTGCTGCACGAAGTGTTCGAGCAGTTCCACCTGTAGAAACAAGTTGAAACCCGTGTTGAGAAAGAGATGTCGCAAATTCTACGATTCCAGTTTTATCATAAACACTGAGTAAAGCACGGGGTTGTGGGGCTGAGGTTGCACTCATCGAAGATTCCCGTTATCGAATGCATTGGTCCGATGATATTGAACATAGCGCCGAAGAAATTTGAGATTTCTTTCGAATTAATCGCCCCGGGCTGAAATGACTTGGTCGACTCGCAAAAGTCCACATGCTGTTTCACATGCTGCTTCAAACGCATGTGCCAGTGTCTCAGCACTTGCCCATGCCTGTTCAATAGGCTCGCATAGGCCATTCTGGGCGACGCCAAAACCAGTATTCCCCTGGCGGTGTTGAGAACGAAGTTCCAGTAAACTGTCAAGTTGGTCATTACCTGAATTCGAAATCAAAACAGAAGGAATGGATTCGAGTGCTCTGGCAAATGCTTCCATGGCCAATCGTTCTCGGCCACCGTGTTGTTCTGCGGCATCCTTCACTGCAAGGCTAGCAGCAATGTGTAAACTTCCACCCCCCAAAAGAATCTCTCCTGTCTCCATTGCACTGGTGACTGAACACAAAGCATCATACAATCCTCGAATGATTTCTTCACTTGCAACGCCGTCACCACCGCCAACATCGACGGTCGCAAGTCCTGCTTTGGAACCAAAATCAAGATGCAGGCGTTCTCTACGTGCGTCGTCTCCTTCCAAAACTTCTACACTCATTGATTCAAAACTTCCCAACGAAGAAGTGTTGAGATCGTCCAAATGGTCAAGAAGTTGGGCGCCTGATGCTTTTGCAACATCTGCTGCACCTGCTCGCTCAAGACCGCCAAGTGCGAATAATCCTGCATCAACAAAACGGTGTAGAATACGTGAGTCGATTTCTTCAGCGCAAATGACAATTGTTGCGCCGCTCTCAAGGACTCGCAACGCTTTCTTTTCGAGGATGGTCTCTTCCGCTTCCATAAAGGCGACCCATTGGTCGGGAGATGAAATTTCGATTTCTGAGTCTCGGCTGCTTTGTTCGATGGCGATTGGGCACGAAAGTACTGCTATCTTTCCAGCAGAGAGGCTTCGTGGCATTCGGTCAAGGTCAAATCGTCGCTCCAATACCAAGCCTTGGAGAAGAGTTGTATCAGAGAGTGTGCCAACGCCTTTCTTTGTCATTCGAACGTCTTCAGTCCTGACATGGAGAACGCCGTTACTTTCCCCCGCTACTGTTTTTGCCGCTTCGACGATACAACGAGCAAGATGTTTGCTGCCCGATTCTGCCGAGGTCCCAGTCATCGCTGTTTTCGCCACTAAAATGAGTTGTTCTATATCAGTTGGTGAAATTTTGACTACTCGTTCATCCAACACATTGAGGGTCGTTTCGAGGGCTGCTTGATAGCCTTGGACGACAAGAAGTGGGTGAAGTCCTTTCTCCAAGAGGCGCCCTGCTTCACGCATCAATTCACTGGCGAGAAGAAGGCAGCCTGTGACACCATCGCCGCAAGCATTTTCTTGGGATTCGGCGAGTTGGACAAAGGCTTTGGCCGCTGGATGTTTGACAAGAAGTTCTGCAACAATCTTTGCTCCATCATTGGTAACTGCCGTCTCACCGCTGGTCTTGTACATCATTTTGTCGAGACCGTTTGGGCCGAATGTGCCTTTGAGTAGATTGCCAAAAGCAACTGAGGCATTCACTAATTTTTGAGTAACGGCAGGCCCACTTGTTACTGAAGTGGTTGGACGGACAATCGCAACAGGTGCGCGTCCTGAGCCGTCATTCGGTTGAGCCATTATTTTAACCGGCGGCAAACGCATAGATGAACCCTTTCTTCACCCTGCTGAGATGATATATGTCGTTCTTTGACGAGAGAATTAAATCAGGAACACAGCGGCTAGACCTGCTGCAATTACCAAACCACCACCAATGATGATTGGCAACTTCCCAATGGATTGTTGTTCTACCGGAGGGGGTAGAGACTCTGACCCTTGGGGCGGGGGTAAGTCGGGGACGAATTTTTCTGTAGATTCCTCGATCTCAGCCAAGCGCTTTTGTTCCTCGAGTTCAAGTTCAGCCTGTGCTTGCTTTGCTGCTTCTTGAGCGGCAATCATTTCTTGTTCAGCCTGGTGTTTGGCTTCTTCAAGTTCTTTTTCGGCCTGCTGCCTAGCGTCCTCAAGTTCCTTCTCAGCCTGTAACTTGGCTTCCTCAAGTTCCTTCTCTGCCTGCTGTCTGGCCTCCTCAAGTTCCTTCTCTGCCTGTGCTTGCTTTGCTGCTTCTTGTACGGCAGCCAGTTCTTGTTCAGCCTGTGCTTGCTTTGATGCTTCTTGAGCGGCAATCATTTCTTGTTCAGCCTGCATCTTGGC
>JAACDG010000021.1 GCA_009937025.1 Methanobacteriota archaeon | reverse complement strand
CCAGGTGGACCGCTCTTCTTTGGAGGGCCACCTTTCGATGGGCCAGGTGGACCGCTCTTCTTTGGTGGGCCACCTTTCGAGGGGCCAGGTGGACCGCTCTTCTTTGGAGGGCCACCTTTCGATGGGCCAGGTGGACCGCTCTTCTTTGGTGGGCCACCTTTCGATGGGCCAGATGGACCACTTCTCTTTGGTGGGCCGCCTTTCGAGGGGCCAGGTGGACCACTTCTCTTTGGTGGGCCACGGCGTGGAGATTCAACAACTTCTTCTTCTTCTTCGTCTTCAAACATTGCACCGCAATGAGGGCATTCATTATCTGTCTCTTTTACCAAACCATCACAGATTTCGCAAGCGAACATTTCAACATCCTCATCTTGAGATTCATCTCCATCAAGTGTCTCTACCTCACCGTCTTTTGAACGGAATACCTTCAGTTCAGTCGTTAGGTCAAAGCCTTTCAAGGCCACTTCGGTTTCGATGGCATGTTGAAATGCTTGTTTAAGGTCTTCAGGAGTATCGAGAACTCGACCGTCATCAACATAGGTTACATTGACGCTTAAGACATCAGCAGCGACCTTGGCTTGCGGTGTTTCAACAGCGACACCTCTCTTTCGAGCAACTCGGCGTACCGCAACTTCACACATTCTTCGGAGCAAGGCTTCATTTGGTGCATCTTGCGGTGCTTGCCCCAATGCACCTGCTATGACATCTTGAGCAGGATTACTGGCTTCATTGCCCCTCAAGTGAGAGGGCAATTCTGCTCCCAGAGAGGCCAAGACATTGCCCGCTGGTGTTTGATTCATGTTGAGCCATTGATTTCGACGTTCGTCTTTCATAGCCCGTTCAGCTTCAGCCAAACGATTGACCATAGCATCGGTAGGTGATGCTGATGGATTGTTAGCCACAACTGTACCACCTGGTGTATGTGCGGAGATATTACTCACTGGTTTTTGAGGCATTGCGCCGCTTGCAAGAGATGGACCACGCACTTGTTGTGGTCGATCTGATTGGACATTTGGAAGCACGTTATTCCCCTGTTGAGGCATTCCTTGAGGTGGGAATTGTCCCATTTGATGTGGAGGGATATTTTGAGCAGGGAACTGTCCCATTTGGTTCGGTGGAATGTTTTGAGGCGGGAATTGGCCTGGAGGAATATTTGGTTGTTGCTGAATACCCATGGCAATTTGTTGAAGAACTTCTGGCGGGATGTTGGTGTTTCCGCCCATGTTCATGTCTCGTTGCTGTCGAACAGCCTCACCTGAAACAACACCAAAATTGCGACCACCGGATACTTCTTGGCCACTTAGACCGATTGAATTAGGATTTGTAAAATTACCAGCTCGAGACATCTCTTGCCGAGCACCGCATTCAGGGCAAAATATACTGTCATCCGGAATCTGTTCTGTACAAGAGCCACAGTCCACGATACCCACCCCGAGGTTTGGGGCTCGCATAACCCCGCCTAAAGGCTTACGACGGATTACCGCAATTATCGGGGAAAAAATATCGACTTCTTCTTCGCCAAAGCCAAACAAAAAACCCTTCGCGAGTATCGAGTAAAGAATCGCCGTAGAGATGAATACTCAAATGTGCTAATTGCCAATTCCATCCGCCCACAGGGTCAAGAAGAGAGAGTAGTTCCGCTCAATTGAGGGGATGAAGTGGCGGTACTCATCAATGAAAAAATAGATGCACTGCTTGAGTCCACTTCACGTTCATTTTATCCTACGCTCAAATATCTTCCAAAGAAAATACGCGGTCAAATTGGACTGCTCTATCTTCTTGCCCGGGTCGCAGATACCATCGCAGATTCAAAGCATGGTGAAACGGATGTTCTTCTGAAACTTCTCCAAGACTACAATGATGTTGCTCAAGGCAAGAGTTCTTCTCTTCCAGATTTGACCGACCTTGCAGAAATTCAAACGAACAAAAACGAGGCTGAACTGCTTCGTAATGTCGAAGATGTTGTGGCGGGTCTTGAAGTCTATAGTAAAACGGACCAAGCGCTGATGCTCGAGTGTCTCGAGATTATTGTAAGTGGCCAAATACTCGACCTGGAACGGTTTGGAACAGCCAACGAAGGAGGGAATATTTCTGCACTTCATTCCGATGAAGAGATGGACGATTATACATTTAGAGTTGCAGGCTCAGTGGGAGTTTTTTGGAGCAAAATGTCTCTTGAACATCTCATCTCCCTACCGCCTGAAAAAGAAAAGGAGTTTTTCGAAAAGGGAATCCGGTTTGGTAAATCACTGCAAATGATTAATATTCTCAGAGACATCCCTGAAGACTTGCGTTTTGGTCGATGTTATATCCCAAAAGAGGCATTGAACAGGTACAATCTCAAACCAGAGGATTTGATGGATGATAAAAATCTCGATGCGTTTCGACCTTTATACGATGAATACCTTGACTTGACAAATCAACATCTTGAGGCTGCGGTAGAATACATTAAGATGTTGCCAGAAAAACAATTGCGTCTCAAAGCGTCTTGCATGCTCCCTGTGCTCATTGGACAAAGAACGGTCACCTTGTTGCGAACCGGTAATATTTTGAATTCTGAAGAACGAATAAAAGTCACTCGAGATGAAATCAAATCATACGCTCGAAAACTGCCCCGTGCATTGTTAATTCCAGGCGGAGTAAGTCGTCTTCTCGAGAAAAATAAAAACGTTTGAGAATAAATTCAAGTGGGCAATTAAGGGCAGAACTCAAAAAGGGTGAGGTGTGAGCACTGTTTGGTCACGATGTTGGAGCGCCGAAAACCTCTGGAATTGCTTTTCCCCCTGAAAGGGAATGCAACAACAAGAGAAGAGGGTTCAGAACAGAAGAGTATGACCACCCTTGACCACCTTCGTGCAGGTGTTATGCTCGCTCGAGATGCTGTGAAAGCAGTGAGCCTTACAGCAATGGAAGCACTTCGTGAAGGTGCTACCTTCATCGGTATAGTCGGTGAGACCAATGAACTGGTTGACCCTTTCTCACATCTTGATGCTCCAATTTGGTCTGAGCGTCCACCTCAAGAATTGACAAAATTGGCCTTCCGCTACTGTGAAGAACTTACGATTCGTGAAGCAGGAAATTTCTATCATTCATTCAAATATCTCCCTGATGAACAACGTCATGCCATGTGTGCAGTCTATGCTTTTTGTCGAAGAGCAGATGATATCGCTGATGGCGATTGGGCAGACAGATTCCCTGGCAGCATGGGCGAAACAGACCCTGAAGCTGTTGCTTATCGAGAACAACTTGAAAGTCTGCAAGACCAAGGAACGATTCTCGACCCAGAGGCATACTTGAACAAAATCACGCAATTGTTCTTCTTCCGTAAAAAACTCTCAACCTGCTATTCTGAAGTATATTCTACAGACCCAGTCTTCCTTGCATTGAAAGAAACCGTCGAACGATATTCTATTCCTCGGGAAGTCTTCGATGATTTGATTTCAGGTATGGAAGATGACCTTTACAATAACCGCTATCGCAGTTTTGATGAATTGTATGTGTATTGTTACCGTGTTGCATCAGTTGTTGGATTGATGTGCATCGAAATATACGGCTATGAAGACCCTCGGGCAAAGAAATTCGCAGAATCATGGGGAATATTCATGCAACTCACCAATGTCTTGAGAGATGTTGGTGAAGACATTGAACGAGACCGTGTCTATCTTCCTCTCAATGAACTTGAATCCAATGGAATCATCGAAAGTGAACTTGCTGGAAAAGTTGTCCTCAACAAAAATTGGGAACCATACTGCAGAGAATACGCACGAAGGGCACGAACATATCTTGCTGAGGCACGACAACTACTCCCCTTACTTCCTCGAAGAACACGCTATTCTCCTGCCGCAATGATTGCGTTTTATGACAAAATTCTTCGACAGATTGAACGACAGCAAGGAGACGTTTTCACCAAGAGAGTTAAACTGAACAAAGTTCAGAAAATCAGTTTGGCAGCAGCAGTTTACATTCGCCACAGGCTTCTCCCTGCATTCCTCGACCCTCTATGGTCCGGTCTTGCTCGTTTTGGACTGTTGCCTGCTGTTTGATCAGATTGGGCAAGTCGAATGTCCCATCAATTTGTAAAATGGACAGAAGCCAAAGGCGGATGTTAATACGCCCCAGCAGCCAACGACAATCACTATAATGTCCCAATCAATACTTGCGGCATAGTCAACAACAACCATACCCAAACCAGCAGAGACTCGGACTAAACGATCAGTAATACTTAGATTCATAGTTTCAACTCTAGTTAAATTGAGATTATATCGAGCCACATATAAAGCCCTGTTTTCTTCGATTAAACGGAAGAAAGGCACTTTAGATGGTTCAAACGGTCCGAGTGAACGCTTGAATGCCGGTGATATAACGACCGATAATCAAGTTGTGAATATCGTGCGTCCCTTCATATGTTTTTACCGATTCAAGGTTTGCCATGTGGCGCATTATTGGATATTCATCGAGAATTCCATTTGCCCCATGAATGTCTCGAGCAACCCGGGCGATCTCCAGGGCAATGTCGACATTGTTCATTTTTGCGAGAGAGATTTGTTCGTTAAACCAAGTTCCTTCATCCTTCTTTCGTCCAAGATGGTAGGCGAGGAGTTGTCCCTTGGTAATTTCACGAAGCATCCATGCTAATTTGTTTTGAACCAATTGGTATGAAGCAATAGGGTGGTCGAATTGAATACGGGAAAGAGCATAGGTTTTGGCACTGTGGAAACACGACATAGCTGCGCCTAATGCACCCCAAGAAATTCCAAACCGTGCATTATTGAGGCACGAAAATGGTCCTTTCAGTCCTTTGACATCTGGTAGCATTCTGTCTTTTGGAATTTTACAATCTTGGAATACTAATTCACTGGTGACCGATGCTTTGAGAGAGTGTTTTCCTTTCATTTCAGGAGCAGTGAAGCCTTCATCATCTTTTTCGACGATAAAACCGCGAATGACACCATCGAGTTTTGCCCAAACAACTGCTACATCAGCAATGGTTCCGTTTGTAATCCACATCTTTGCACCATTCAAGAGGTAGTGGTCCCCTTTGTCTTCTGCTTTGGTAATCATGTCGCCAGGATTTGAACCGTAATCTGGTTCAGTTAATCCAAAGCATCCAATCCATTCTCCAGAAGTCATCTTTGGCAAATAGTAATTCTTTTGCTCTTCTGAACCGAAATCCCAAATTGGGTACATGGCGAGTGAACCTTGAACCGAAGCAAATGAGCGGAGACCCGAATCTCCACGTTCGAGTTCTTGGCAAATCAGGCCGTAAGCAACATAGGAAAGTCCCGGGCATCCATAGCCCTTCAATGGAGCGCCAAGCACACCCATCTCTCCAAGAGCAACACGCCATTCATCCAAGAAAATTCCTTCAGCACAAGCATGTTCGATTTTTGGGAGAACTTCTTCATCCACCCAATCACGAACCATGTCTCGAATCATGATTTCTTCTTCTGTAAGCAAACTTTCGATATCGTAGAAATCTAATCCTTCGTAAGGCTCCATACTACCCTCTCATGTGGTGGTCTGCTCGGGGCTTCAAGAACCTAACCCTTTCAACCGTAGATGAAAGGGTTCATTTCTTCTTCAAACCACGCCATTGGTAGTACTTCTTTTGAAGGAACGGACTGTTCATGTAAATCAGCCCCAAGATAACTCCTGGGACCGAAATAACAACCACGACGCCAATGACCATAGGAACGAGTCCGACTTCGACCTCTTCCTCAAAGGAGTCAAACGAAACAATATTTCCAAATGAGGTGATGATGAAGCCTTCTTGGTGGGCATTTTCCCATACCACCTCGATTGAACGTCCGGAGACCACTGGGTCCCATTCTGTCGCATCAGCAGAGCCAATTTGAGCAAATGCTTCGGAGATTAACGGCTGATGACGGATGGTTGAGAAAGGTGCCAAATGAATCAGCGTAGTACCATCGTGTCCCCGAGAAACTGCAGTGAAATCACCTTCTGGCATAGACATCGACCTGATGTCTTTCGTGGTAGATTCACTTACATCTATAGTGTCCAAACGAATCGTTTGAGTTTTCAGACCACTGGCGAATCCTGTGCATTCATTCAAAGTCGGGTCTGCACAGTCAACACCAATCCAAGTTTCTCCACCGGTGCCGGAAAGGAATGTGATCTGATGGTTGGTGGAAAGGACAGCAAGACCATCGTTCAATGTTGCAACGACACAAATATTTTCATTGCGATGACAGGAAATGTCGCTGATTGCTGAACTTCGAGTATCGGTGATTGCTTCCATACCTGTACCTCCTGAATATTTCCAAAGTGTGCCATCAGAAGCACCGAAGTAGGCATAATCCCCTGCAGGCCGCCATTCTACAGCAGTCATGTTAAGCCCCGCAATTCCACCAGAACCATTTACAGTTGTGATCGCATGATTTTCTGTTGAATAGCGAAGTGCTACCCCCATATCACCAGTGATGAGCGCAGTTTCGCCTCGTGGGTGCCAAGATACATCTTGAAGTGCAGCATTTCTTGCAGTATTGAGCTCGATATCTTGGCTACGGTCTTCAGCGTGAAAAGCGGAAACAAGATGTGCATAGCCCTCTTCTCCAACCATCAGTACTGACAAGCCATTTGGCGATACTTTGCCTGCATGAATACCAATATCAGAATCTTCCAATGTATCAACTAAGGTCAGTTTGATGGCCGACTTCGGCTCCGCAGGCACAGCCGGCAAGAGGAGAATGAGCAGGCAGACGCCTAGGATAATGTGCCCTCGCATGATTTGCCCAATGCCAACTACAAAAAAACCCCTCCTACTCAACCGAAGAGGTTTATCTCATTCCTCTCGACGGTGAGCCTTATGGCAAAGAGGCGCTTCGCCGATGTATGGAGCGATTCGCAGTCAAGCGCGGTTTAGAGAAAAAAATAGGTGGAAATGCAGGTCTTGCACGTATTGCAACCACATATTTTGATGATATTCAAGTAGATGCTGAAGGTGTTTTCACCGGTTCATTCGCTATCCTCACTCGCATCACTGGAGAATTCGGCTCTGATGGAAAACTTGCAGTCGATGTCGAGCAAATGAAGGGAGACGACCTCAATGCATTTTTATCCGCCGAAGGTGGTCGAGAAAAGGCAATGGAGTCCCGAAAGAAATGGTCTTCCTTCCTCGATGAAGTCACTGGTTATTCACCCAAACAACGTGGCGATAAGGCAAAAGAAGACGCTAAGAAATTCTCGAAAGCAAAATCGGCGATTAAAATGGCACATAAAATGATGGAAATGAGTAAGAGTGTCGACCAAGAAACCATCGACACTGCCAATTCCATGATTGCTGAATTGCAAACTATGATTGATTCTGGAACTCCTCCTTCTGAAGGAAAAGTAAAGAAACTCAACGATTTAATTTGAAGAAAGTGGTAAAATGGGCATCGATTCAGTTCTCGAATCCTTTGTCGAAGATAACCCTCGTATTCTCGAATTAAATTCAGAACAACAACGTCGCCTTGCATTGATGGTCGGACAAGTTGATGAAACCGTTGGTATCGACCATTTAGTCAACTGCTTAGCAGAAAATACCAGCATGGCCGGCGATGGCGTAATACGATGTTATGTTGGATTTGAACCGTCAGGAAAAGCTCACATCGGCTGGAGAGTTCTCTCACTTCAACTTCGCCGAATGCTAGAAGCAGATACCAATGTGCTCATATTTTTGGCTGACTGGCACGCTTGGGTCAATGACAAATTTGATGGCGTCATGGAAGATATTCAGACCACTGCAACCTACATGGAAGAAACCTTTCGAGCACTCTTAGGCCATCCTGAAGAAGGCGATGGCCCAGGACAACTGCGCTTCGTCTGGGCTTCTGAAATCATGGACTCGGGAGATTATTGGGCTCGAGTTCTTCGATGCTCAAAAGGTGCAACACTGGCAAAGGTTCGTAAGACTTTCACGATTATGGGGCGGGATGAGGCATCTTCTGACCACGACCTTTCCAAGTTTTATTACCCAGCAATGCAAGCGAGTGATATCTTTGAAATGAACATCGATGTGGCACTTGGAGGTATGGACCAACGTAAAGCGCACATGTTCATGCGAGATGTTGCCACCCGTTGGAATTGGAAAAAACCTACCTGCCTTCATACTCCAATCCTTTCTTCCCTCAAAGCAACAGGAGTACGTATGGAGAGTTTTGATCACAAAATGAGTAAATCCGACCCTTCAGGGGCCATCTTACTGCATGATGAAGCCAAAGCACTCCGCAAGAAAATGCAAAAGCACGCCTACTTGAATCCAGAAGACCCCCATTCCCCTGTGTATGAATTGGCTCAACATGTCGTACTACCGGAATGGGGAGAAATAATCGTCACTCCAAATCCAAAGTTTGGTGAACCTTCGACTTGGAAGGACCTTGATGCTTTCAAAGCCGCTGTAACCGATGGCACACTTCACCCACTTGACGCAAAACTGGGTGTCGCGGACGGTATTAGCCGAGGTTTGCAAAGTATCTCTGAGCATTTCGAAAAACACCCTGAAACACTTGAAGCGGTGACGGCTCTACGAAAGTGATTCTTGCTTTGACAAATCGATTTGTATTGGTTTGTTGTGCGAAAATCCTTCTTCAACACTGTGAGCCTGAAGATAAATCATTCTTCGTGTATCACGAATGAAATCACGGTTAATCAACGGGTCAACGGCTACAACTGCATTGATGGTCAAGTTATCACCCTTGGAAAAGTGTCCAACATATTCATCGAACACGACGACTTGGAAACTTTCACCGTTTGCAGCCATACCATTTTCCAACATGTCTGGAGAAACAACTTCCAGATATTGTACATCTTCATAGTAATTCTCTTCTGTAACCATTGAAACATCGGTTGGGTCTTTATGATAGGACTTGGGTTTCTTTGATTCCATATTTGAAATGATGACATCGAGGCAAGTTCGGCAATATTTGATTTTTTCTCGAGGGCGAGCTAAGCGTTCTTGAATCGTCCACTTTGAATCGCAATCATTGCATTTGTGAACACTCGTTTTGAGCCAGCCGATGATTGGGCTTGTCGAGACAACGATAGCATCGAATGAGAGTAATCTTGTGCGGTCTCGCATACGTAATTGACTAATTTCATAGGCTCGGTCATCGGGTAAATTGACGACACGGATAACTGGACGTGTTGCCATGTTACGATTAGAATATTGTTCTTTGAGAACCTGATTGCCGCACAGGAGTGTCTCTGTCATTTTTTCTGAAAACTTGACATGGAGGGCATCGTATGATGTCAAATCCTCCCATTCGACTTCAAAACCAAAGACTGGGTCGCCATTTCCTGGAAGTGAATCAAGGTCATTTTTGTAGGTTTCACTCTCAAACAAGAGCCTCCATGCTTCGAGGGTCTTCTGGGAGTCAATTGGTGGTTCGGTAGGAGATTTTCGCTTCATGGATTCTATTGGCGAAGCGTGGCGGTTAAGAAAGGTTTTGATTTGTCGACAAGTACTTACATTCATCCTTTCCTTTCAGAACGATGCATGGGTGAAAGGGGGGCCACGAAAAGAGGGGCAAACGTTCAAGAATGTCTTTGAGGTGGTCAAGATATCCGTAAGGAGTGTCTCTACTATGGCCAATATTCTCGTCCTCGTAAAACAAGTGCCTGACACCAATGCTCGTATCGTTCTCTCGGGCGACCGAGTTGACCTTTCTGCAGTCAAAAAAGTAATGAGTCCTTATGATGAATTCGCTGTTGAAACCGCATTACAACACCGTGAAGCAAGCGGTGGAGAAGTAACGGCGATTACGGTCGGCGGCGCTGGTGCAGATAAGGTATTGAAAGATGCAAAAGCGATTGGAGTCGACCATATTGTTCGAGTTGACTGTGATGCTCAACTTGATTCAAATGCCCTTCAAACCATGCTTGCATCTGTAGTCTCAAACCTTGGAGCAGATGTCGTGTATTGCGGTAAATCCGCTGCCGATACCGGTGCTGGCTCTACTGGACCTGGTTTAGCAGAGTGTCTTGGCTGGGCTTCGGTCTCCAATACCACAAGTGTCTCCTTTGGCGACCAACTTTCTGTCATAACTCCTTCTTCTGGTGGTAATGCTCGAATCAATGTCCCGCTACCTGCAGTGGTTTCCTGCGACAAAGGTGATATCAAGGTTCGAAAACCAAATGTCAAAGGCATCATGCAAGCAAAGAGGGCACAAGTTCACGTTCAAAGTGTTGAAGTTCCTGCTTCGACAATTTCTGTTGTCTCCCACAGTATGCCCCCTGCCAAACCAGCAGGAAAGTCATACGAAGGCGGCGCGGCAGCGGCTGAAGTCGCACAACTCCTCCGTGATGAGGCAAACGTAATTTGAGGTGAATGAAATGACGGAAACTGTAGTAATAGCTGAAATCGTAAAGGGTGCTGTCCACCCAACAACTGCTGAACTCATCACTGCCGCTCAGGCCCTTGGCTCCCAACCGGTAGTTGTGGTCCCATGTGCAGATGCAAGTCTTGCCGATGGCGCTGCTCAATTCTCGGGTGCAGCAAGAATCTTGGCTGCAAAGTCTGATGTTTTTTCAAACTATGATGCTGCTGGATGGGCTGCCGCTTTGGATGCAGTAGCTCCAGCAGGCGTTATCATCACATCCGCATCCCCCCAATCAAAAGATCTCGCTGCTCGGTTAGCCGCACGTCGAGGTATTTCTGTTGTGCAAGATGTCGTTCAAATCGAAAATGGCAATTTAACTTCTCCAATTTATTCAGGTAAAGCAATGCAAACCGTTTCTCTAAGCGGCAATGCAGTTGTCTCGGTCCGTCCAAATGTCTTTGATGCATCAGGAAATGATGGCTCAGCAGATGTTTCTGTTGTCGACACTTCTGGTAATGTCGCAACCGCTGTTCAAGAATTCATGGCTCGTGCATCAACCAGACTTGATGTCGCAGAAGCAAACATCATCATCTCTGGAGGAAGAGGCATGGGAAACCCAGCGAATTTCTCTCACTTAGAAGCAATTGCAGATACCTTAGGCGCTGCAGTTGGGGCATCGCGTGCTGCCGTTGATACTTGGGAAGAAATCCCACATTCTATGCAAGTAGGTCAAACAGGAAAAACGGTCAATCCGAACCTCTACATTGCGGTTGGTATTTCTGGTGCCATTCAGCATTTGGCTGGAATGCGTTCATCGAAATATATCGTGGCAATCAACAAAGATGCTGACGCCCCGATTTTCCAACATGCAGATTATGGAATCGTGGCAACATGGGAAGAGGCATTACCTATTCTCCAATCTACGCTTTCGACAATGATGGCGTAATCAAGCATATTTGCCTCGGCTGTAAATTCCACTTGCACCTGCATCATCTCCAACAAAGGGGTTGGTTTTCTTTTCATGACCGATTGTCGTCAAAGGCCCATGGCCGGGATAGACAATTGTATCTGGAGCCAAGGGCCAAAGTTGAGTATGAATAGACCGAGCAAGTACAGTGAAGTCCCCGCCAGTATCGGGGAGGTCGGTACGGCCAACTGAGCCTGCAAACAGAGTATCTCCGACAAATAAATGGTCGGGACCATCTGTAACGATAAGGCGAAGATAACAACCTCCCAATGTGTGGCCAGGTGTATGAAGGATTTCAAATTCAAGCGCCCCAACTCTTAGAATCTCGTCGGGAACTAAATCGACATCTGCTGTTGCAGGCTTCGGTACTTGTAAACCATAGCGTTGAGCCGAAGAGGTGGCCAAAGTTTGCAAAAAGGTATCATCAGGATGAAGATGCCATTTGACGGGATAGTGCTCAAGTAAATCAGGAATATGTCCACTGTGATCAAAATGAGCATGCGTGTTGAGAAGTGCAACTACGTTACGCTTTGGGATTTTTTGTTGCTTCATTTGTTCTGCACTTTGAGGCCCATTCGACCAATCTGGACCGTTGCCTGCGAAGCCATCGACCCAATCGATAAGGCGTTCAGGTTCTCCACCGCCGTCGATAATCACGGTATCTCCTGTCGCACGGTCTGTAACAATTGAACAACGCATCTGCAATACGCCAACAAAGAAGTACTCAATCCATGGTTCGCGTACGGCCATAACCTCGCTAAGCACCTCCCCTTCAAGAGACTAAGCCTTAATCAATCAGGATATGTAAAGAATCACTCGACCATTGGCCATCTCGGTCGCAGATTCGTAATTCAAAACTGTGGCTTCCACGAGACAACTTGACTCGCACCTTTGCAGACGATGCGATTTCCTTACCACTGGCCTCAATCCAAGACCACGTTTGAATACGGCCTTGTGGGTCAAAAGAATTCGAACCATCAAGGGTGACGACTGCTGAACCATCTGCGTCAGCTTTGAGATGTTGGTCTTCACCTGAAACAGCACGTGGTACGACGATTTCTCCCACTTCAGTATTCAATTCTTCAATCCAACCTTCTGATGGTAGGAGTGCCATATTAGTGATAGCATCATCCAATTGAGCAAGCAATTCATCTGTATCAATATCCAGTGCACCGTCTTCTGTTGCTTGATGAGATTCGCCAAGGTCTCCCTCTAATGCACTTTGTAAAGCATCGAGGCCAACCCCCGCCGGTTGTGTATTTTGCATTGAATCCAACTCTTCTTCTGAGAAAAATGCATTCATCTCATCATCTACTCTATAGAGTTCTTCGGCTGATAATTCAACTGTGTCTTCAGTCTTCTCAAACCAAAGTGTGAGTTCTGAGGCATCGATTTCAACCAATTCTTCTTTGAAGGAAAAGAAACCGATGGGTTCAATATCGGTCCAATCGTTTTGGTCTTCACCAGCAAAAAGGCAGACTGAACCATCTTTGGAGGCTTTCAAAAA
The DNA here is from genome assembly GCA_009937025.1 of Methanobacteriota archaeon. Lineage (GTDB taxonomy): Archaea > Thermoplasmatota > Poseidoniia > Poseidoniales > Poseidoniaceae > MGIIa-L1. The sequence continues at coordinate 6,373 of JAACDG010000021.1, read as the reverse complement.
GTGAGGCATGCCTTGATGCTCGATTTTCCATTCCTGTCCATCACTATTTCTTCCATAGATGTAAAACCATGATGCTGCTGCAATACATCCATTCCGAGAGAGCAAACTTTGAACGGGATGACCACATGAAAGAAGAGGCTCAAAGGTGTAGGATGATTGGTTGGAAACATACTCGGAAACATCACCGTTATCGAATCCACAAAAGAATCCTTTTTCCGAGGGGATTGCTTGCAGTAAACGGCTTTTCAAATCCTCTCGCTGAACCAAAACCTGTTGTTTGATATCCCAAATTTCGATTTCAAGTACTTCTTCATCCCCTGCGACCAATGCATAGCCTTCTCTTCCAATCACAAGGTTATGATTTGCATCGGAACCAAGGCATGTAATCGATTCACCCATATCTCCGCGAATCGGTCTTGACCATACCTTTACACCGTTTTGAAGCGCTTGAACCAGGCCACTTTCATGTGCTAAGACGAGATGTCCTCCAACTTCTGCACAGCGTAAAACGTCATTGTATTCTTCAGCCAATTGACCACGTGTACCGTCATAGCCTACCAAATGCAATCGTCCAAGGCCATCGAGTACAGCGAGTTGAGACGGTAACGATTGTAAAGCAAATCCACCGGCTCCAATTTCAAGTTGCCAGAGAACACTCCCTTCAAGGTCTAAACAAGTGAGACCAAGTTCATCATCCAAGACAAAAATCTGAGTACCACGCAAAATCGCTTGTCGAATCAATGCTGGTGCTTGCCAAGACGTCGATGGAGCGAGTATACCTTCAGAATCTTGGGCGATGAAGAGTTTACCATCTCCTTCTGCCCAAACAGCGACTGCGCCATCCATAGACAATGCCAAAGCACTCACCTTTGCCTCGGGTTGGAATGCGATGTGCACCGAATGGGTACTGAGCATACATCGTAGAGGAGCACGCCTCAAATAATTGCATCCCTTCCTTGAGCAGACCGTTTATTCAAACCAAGAGGTCGTATCCGGGTGAGGACGGAATTGGCTCGGTGCATTGATGTGCTGCCATAAGGCCTGTTTTTCCTCTTCGGACCATGCACAGAGTGGCTCAAGGGTTGAGAGAGGGGTTGTTTTAATTGCCGTTTCTCGGCGCTGAATATGTGGTTCTGCTTGTTCGATTGTCAACCCTACAACGCCCCATGCTGGTCTTTGGAACATTTGGCCCCTCTCATCCTTTGTACGACTCCGAACGCCAATGAATGGGTCCCATTTCAAAAGTAAGTCGATGAATTCTGACTTGGAATCGAGAATGGGAATAATTCGTGAGCCTCGGCGCATGATGAGGAATGAACTGATGACGTCATCTTCTGTTGTCAGTTGGGCTAAAACATCACCTTGAACTCCTGTTGGCAGGCCTCCAGGACCTTGAATTCGTTGTTCAATCGATGAAACGCTGGCTGGTTCGAGAATAATTTTCACCCACCATTCTGGATTTGATAGATCCACAGAAAGAGAAGGGTCCCGTTCAATCAATGATGCACCAAGGGCTCGAGCATAAGATTGAGAATCCCATTCTCCTTTTTCTCCAAGGCGTTTAATTCGTACACCGAACGTTCTTTTTTCCCCAACACGGTCATGGCGTTCAAGTAAAAGTTCAGAAATAAGTTGAGGGTCAAGTGTATTCGATAATTCGACAATACGGTCAATCGCAACAATTCCTAATCCATGACACATTAAATCTTCAACGACTTCAGTCGGTGCACTTGAATAGATGACATCGAAGTCTCTGAGTCGGTCTCGAATCAGAGGTACAGATGAGTTTTCAGCAAGTTGAACCAAATTCTTACGCAATGCTCGTTGAAAGCTACGTCGAACAACTTTGGATTTAAGACCTATTTCTCCGAAGCGAAGAATCCAAGATTGTTGTGCCATTGAAAAGCCTCAATCAGCTGTATCGTTGTGCATATCTACAATTTCATCATCTTCGCTTGACTCTTTTTTGGCAGAATCATTTCGCGAATTGAACAACTGTTCAAGGTATTTTTCATCAATACCTCCAGTGATGTATTCGCCATTGAAACAACTTGTATCGAACCGAGTTGGTGGTTTTTCTCCAATCGAAGTTGCCTCAATAAGGTCTTCAAGCGTTTGGTAAAAGAGACGGTCGCTTCCAATAATTGTGTTGATTTCATCAATCGTTTTGCCATTGGCAATGAATTCAGTGATGGCAGGCATGTCAATGCCGTAGACATTTGGATGACGCACAGGAGGGGCTGCAGAAGCAAAGTAGACTTTCTTTGCACCGACATCTCTGGCCATTTCGATGATTTGAGCACTGGTTGTTCCACGGACGATTGAATCATCTACTAAAAGAATATTTTTTCCAGAAAACTCGTGTTCTATAGCGTTGAGTTTACGTCGAACAGATTTCTCTCTCAACGCTTGACCTGGCATGATAAAAGTGCGGCCTACGTACCGATTCTTGACGAATCCTTCACGATAGGGGACATTCAATGCCTCGGCCATTTGAAGAGCAGCAATTCGCCCTGAATCAGGTACTGGAATGACTGCATCGATGTCATGGTCTGGCCATTGTTCAAGAATACGCTTTGCCAAAATATCCCCTTGGTTAAGGCGTGCATGATAGACTGAAATCCCATCGATTACCGAATCAGGACGTGCAAAGTAGACGTGTTCGAAAATACAAGGAGAGGCTTCAACGACTTCGGAACACTGCCGATGGAATAAGTGCCCAGAAGTCGAGATGAAAACCGCTTCACCGGGTTGGACATCGCGGACGATTTCAAAACCAAGAGCTGTGATGGCTACCGATTCACTTGCTACCATCCATTCGATTTCATCACCGAATTCACGTTTTCCAAAAATCAACGGACGGATACCATGTGGATCTCGAAATGCTAACAGTCCATAGCCCGAAATTATCGACACACAAGCATAACTTCCTTCGACACGCTTGTTGAGATTCGTTACTGCGCTAAAGACAGTTTCAATATCAAGATGTGGCGCACCTTCAATCGATAGGTTCGATGAATTGGTTGCAAGTTCAACAGCAAGCATATTGAGCAGTAACTCTGAATCGCTGGATGTATTCATGTGGCGATGATGATTGTTTGAGAGTTGAACTTGAAGTTCTGAGGCATTGGTGAGATTCCCATTATGGGCAAGACCAAGGCCGTAAGGCGAATTGACATAGAACGGTTGAGCCTCTGAACGGGATGAAGAACCCGCTGTCGGATATCGAACATGGCCAATGCCGATATGGCCTTGTAATCGGCGCATATGCCGGGTGTAGAAAATATCAGAAACAAGACCTTTCGACTTTCTGAGGCGGAATTGTCCTTTGTAATCGGTCATAATGCCAGCTGCATCTTGACCACGGTGCTGGAGTACAGTGAGACCATCGTAGATCAATTGATTGACATGGACGTCATTACGCCCTACGATTCCAATGATGCCACACATTGCTTTGCCTCAACTCCATCGAGTGCTTGACGCTTTGTAGCCATTGCGGCTGAAAACCATATCCTTCGCCTCAAGCTTTTGGACGGTGGGCCTTCTTTGACCAGTTGTATTTACGGATGCGTGCTGTTTCACCGTATCCACATGATGCACAAACCGACTTTTGCTTGTGATATGCGTTACGACCACAGCGGCGGCAACGAATGTGGGTGGTCTTCTGATGCTTACCCATTGATGGCGTACCTTTCGACATAGAAACACCTGTATAGCCGCCCCACCGCCCTCCCCCTTATCAAACCGACGGCTAAGGTATTCGCTCAAGGAAAGAGGATTATTCTTCTTCCAATTCAAAATTACTTCGCGGTTTTTGAGATGTAATGGCAGAAAATGTGACTCCAAGGACAACACTTATCGCTACAAAAATGGCTCCAGTAGACACAAACATGTGAACCACATTGTAGATTGCCTGAGCACGAACCGACCCATTATCTTCCAGCAACATAGGACCTTGGCCGATAAAGAAAACAGTCGCTAAAACTCCGAGAGCCGTTGCCAATAACATACCTACCAGAGGTGCTAAAGGACGGTTTCGTGATTCACCATAGAAAAACAAGTTACCCATTAAAAACAATGAACAAAGCGTGTAGGCTGTCAATGTTGCATTTGAAAATCGAGTGAATGAAACACTTGAATCACTTCCTTTGAAACTGCCGAAACACGTAATGTCGATGGCGAGGATGAGCAAAGGTGGGAGTAAAAAAGCAAGAAGCATCATTCGCCAGGTAAAGGCAAGATTTGTTTCTTTCATTCTTCTTCACCTCCAAGATGCGATGCAATAACACTCGAAACTTGCTTCAACTCCGATTCGGTTGGAGGTGAGATGCTTTTTGGCGGTGGTAAACTGCGCTCATAGGAATAAATCACCAAAGCAAAGACAAGGATGGACAGCATTGTCCCAACTGCAATTCCTACCATGTCTGCGCCTGCTAACCAAAGATGTTCTCGAAATTCATTTGCTGTAATCAAAGGACCATCGATGTTCAAACCCAAGAGTAGAAGAGAACAAGAGAGGCCCGAAACAAGGAACATGGCATTGGATTCTGCTTTGCGTTGTTCACCAATCATCAAGAGTGTGACTGCGGAAAATGACGCTAAACAAGACGTCAGCAAAAGGAACGTCGGCCAGAAGACAAACCAGTACGGATTGATTTCATTTGGTGATAATTGAGGTGTAAGAATCCACCAATGCATACCAACCAACCAAACAAAGCCAACACCTGTCATCAAAACTCCGAGTTTCCGGTCGCTTCGAGGTAATTTTCCAACCGGTACATTACCTGAAAAAGAGATGAGGTAGATGCCGAGAAGAATCAGCATGCATGGCCCGATAATCGCCCCAAGTAAATGGCCGGCGGCGGATGAAGGTGACGAGGGGATGGTCCAAGGAGACAGACAAATCAAAACGACACCAGAAAAAGCCAAGAAGCGTCCTTGTGAAGTTGAGGTTTGAAGTGAGGTGGACATCGAATACCAAAGTCCCAAAGGCACCATAGCGACTGGAATCCAAAACAGAAACAATGCTTGGAGCATCTCGTCCATACCTCTGCTAGATACACGAATGTTCATTATCTCTCCCCTTGTTTTCCTCGCAGTCTCCCGATTTACACTGGAGTTTGAATGCGACACTCCTAAATAGCCGACTCTTGTGGGCCGAATGCTCAAGGTGTTATTATGGTGAAAATGCCACGTCAAGTCAAGCGATACAGTCCTACGGCTGGTAAGCATACAATGCATACTATTGAGCGAGTGAAGAAGAAGCGTGCTTCTGAACTTCGCTGGGGTCAACGACGTTTCCGCCGAGTTATGGCTGGATACCGTGGTTTCCCTCGTCCAAAGCCTGATGGCCGTGAAAAGCCAACCAAGCGAGTCAATATTCTCTACCGGTGCACTGAAACTGGTAAAGCGCATTATGCGCCTTGCCGACGTTCAAAGAAATTCGAATTAATCGATAAGTGAGTTGAATACTATGGCAAAAAATTTCCTCAAAGTGTCCTGCAAGGATTGCGGCAATGAAACAACCATTTACTCGAGAGCGACTTCGGTTATCTCGTGTGGCGTCTGTGGCGCTACACTTACCAGCCCATCTGGCGGTAAAGCTGATTTGATCGGATGCACTGTTGTCGAAGCACTTGAATGAGGAGGCAGAGCCTCCATGTCAGAAATTACAAATACGCCAAATGAAGGCGAACTTGTTGTTGCTTCTGTTACCACTGTTAAGCAAAACGGATGTTATGTTAAACTCGATGAATTTGAAGGTGTTGAAGGTTTTATCTTCATTGGTGAAATTGCCAGTGGCTGGGTCAAGAACATTCGAGTTTATGTTCGTGAAGGTCAACGTCTCATCTGTAAAGTCATGCGAACCCGTAAAGACGGGACTTCACTTGAACTTTCACTCAAATCGGTTTCAGAAGAACGACGCCGAGAACGATTACAAGAATGGAAAAATGAACAACGTGCTCACCAATTGCTGAAAGTATTGGGCGAAAAGGTTGGATGGAATGAAGAGGATATTCACGCATCTGGTGAAGAACTCATCGACGCATACGGTGGCCTTTACACTGCATTTGAAGAGGCAGCGATGAATGAAGGCTCCCTGGTCGATGCTGGATTTGAAGGAGAATGGCTCAAGGATTTCATCGAAATCGCTGTAGAAAACATCATTCCTGCTTTTGTTGAAATTCGAGGAGTCCTTACCTTGAGTGTCAACGATGTGAACGGTGTTGAAATAATTCAAAAAGCACTCCTTGCTGCAGAAGCACTCTCTTCTCTTGAAGAAGAAATTGAAGTCAAATGCCATTACAATGGCGCTCCTGAATACCGTATTGAGTTGAAAGCACCTGACTTCAAAACAGCAGAATCTATTTGG
>JAACDG010000147.1 GCA_009937025.1 Methanobacteriota archaeon | reverse complement strand
GTGGACGTGCCGAGATTTGAACTCGGGGCCTCTACCATGCCAAGGTAGCGATCTTCCAACTGATCTACACGCCCATAAGGGTGCTTTCGCAATCCTTCCACTCGCACGCCCATCATAAGCATTGCCAACTCGTCATTGGTCGTTTCAGCCTTCGTTTCCGAGAGTGTATTCTCTTGCAGAAGTCCCCCTTTAAGTAGTGTTGATTGGTAATACTTATGGTAATTAAAAATGCGAAGAAATGATGTGGAAAAAGACCTGCAAAACGCGCTTGATAATGGACATAATGTTTGGGCAATTGGAGATGTTCATGGGTTCTCAGTGACGCTTGAAGCATTGCTGGACCAATGTGAATTATCGATGGATGACCGTGTGGTATTATTGGGTGATTTAATTGATCGAGGGCCGGACAGTTTTGATGTGGTTCGTATTGCTCGATGCGACCCGAGAATTCATTGTGTGAAAGGCAATCATGAAGACATGATGGTGAATGGATTTAATCTTGAAATTCTTCAAAATCCTGACAGCGATATGCGCTATTGGTTGTACAACGGTGGTTTAGCCACTGTTGCATCTTATGTCAGAGATTTTACCGATGATATGGGGCAGGAAGATTCTGAACGACTCTTAGCTCAAGTGAGTGATGACAAAGAATGGATGGCACGATTGCCTTCTCATCTCGTCCTTGACCAATGGCGCTTGGTTCATGCGGGCTATGACCCTCGCCAAGACATTGACTCTCAGGATGAAGAGGTTCATTTATGGATACGTCGTCCGTTTCATACGGCATCAAAACCCATTGATAAGCAACGAACTGTTCTTTTTGGGCACACACCAACTATGAACTTGAACACTTCATTTGGAGTGAAAAGTTGGGGAGAACCTTGGTTTTCTAAAGTTCAACTCAGCGATGGACGTTCAGCGAGTATTGGATTAGATACCTGTTTGTTTCATGATGAAGAGAAGCCTGCGAGGCTCTCAGCATTCAATTTACAAACGCTTGAAGTCCAACAAATCGACCGTGTAGAGCCCTGGGATTCCGAATCGATTGAAATAGCAAGCAAAATGTAAGGCAATCAATCATTGAATGCAAGCAATATATACCGCTACCCACTGGCATAAGCGTATGAACAAGATTCCTGTCTACCTTTGCATAGCCATTTTACTTGGTCAAGTGATGTTATTTTCATCGGAAGATAGCATGAATATTAGTTCTGGAGATTCCGAATTTGATATTGAAAATACAGCCCTTACATCTGGACGTAATCATACTGAAGATGCCGGTTGGGTAATCGAAACTGTAGAAACATCCAGCTCACAGGGAAGTTGGGTCGAACATGGCAAGTACAATTCCTTGGCTATTGGCTCAAATGGCACACCCCACATATCTTATCTTTCAGCAATTGGAACTACGTATGCCATAAATCACACATCCTTCGATGGACAAACATGGAATTCTAACACTGTAGCGTCATCCTCTGGTGGCCCATGTTCAGCCCTTGACTCTTCAGACAGCCCCCATGTGGGGGTATACACTACTGATTCTTCAGGCAATGGGGATCTTAGATTGGCAACAAATACGGGGCAACGCTCAAGTTCATGGACTCTTGAAATGATAGATAATTCTTCATCAAATGTTGGTAGTAATTGTGATATGAAAGTTGGTCCAAATGGGGACATCTATGTTGTATATTGGAAATGGGATCCAACGAATGATTCTCTAAAATTTGCTCACCATGACGGTAATTCATGGACTACTTCCGATATCGACAACGATGGCGGCATGGAGTCCTCTTTGCAAATAGATACATTAGGAAATCTTCATGTTTCTTATCGAGATTTAACAAATGGGGGATTGAAATATGGAATATATAATGGCCAAGGATGGGTTTTATCGACGATTGAGGGAAATGGCCAAGGTAAAGGTAATTCGTTAGTTCTTGATAGCAACAACGACCCTCATGTATCTTATTTTGATAGCTATAATAATCGTTTGAAATATGCAAGTTTGACTGGAACAAGTTGGTCGATTTCAACTGTTGAAGCAGGTCTCTCTTGGGGAAACAGTTCAAATGCTGATGATACAGATACTTCAATCGGAATCGACTCTTCGGACAATGTACATATTTCATATTATAACGCCGGCCTTAAGTATGCGTTTTATGATGATACTTCTTGGAACTTCACACTGATTGACACGGTAGAAAATATCGAGGGCAATACAAACTTAATTGTTGATGACGAGCAACGAATTCATATTTCTTATCATGATAAAGAAAATAAAAGTTTGAAATATGCATATTTCCAACCCTCTCCTACTGACCCATCAAACGCCACAGCATGGTTTGATGGTGTCTCTCATTCAGTAACTTCTTCAGATACGATTTCAATTTCTTTTGATATGTATACGGATTGTGAATGTGACTACAAAGTATGGGCCTATCTCGATGTCTATTTGAATGGGAACAAGATTGACACCGTTTTGGGTACGGAGTATACAATTTCTGATGATGCATCTGAGAGTGATAGTGTACCTTGGACGACCACTGCGAGTGGAACATATGATTTCTACCTCTCTCTTTTCAAAGGCGAACAAGGTCCAACTGCAGTTGTCAATGATAAATGGATACAATCGATTTCATTGACCGTTTCTCTCAGTGATTGGCAAACATCCACGCTTGACACAACCTTCGGCAACCTTGGTATTCATACGTCTATGGCTGTTGATTCAAATGGCGATGTTCATCTCGCATATTATGATGGCACGAATGAAAGAATAAAGTATGCCACTAACAAGGGTGGCTCATGGAACTATGATCCAATCGATGCCGTCGGCACAGCAACAGGC
>JAACDG010000146.1 GCA_009937025.1 Methanobacteriota archaeon | reverse complement strand
TGGCAATAGAAGCCAAGAGGTGGGAGCGCAGTGCTGGTTCGCTTGCTAACTTTGATGATATGGATTCAACGGGTCCGAAGAAATACCGTTCACTTACATCATCAGCAATGCCCCAACCATCAGTTCCTTTACACAGAACCCATGCTTCTCCAAAACTGTCGTATTTTGGTCGACCAGCTCGACCAAGCATCTGTCGAACTTCCATCACTGGAAGTGGACGGCTCATGCCATCATCCCAGCGTTTGAGGTCTCGCACCAAGAGTCTACGAGCAGGTAAATTAACACCTGCTGCAAGTGTTGGAGTTGCTGTCAAACCAATCAAAAGACCGTCTTTGAAGGCACCTTCGATGGCTTTTCTTTGGCCATGAGTCAATCCGGCATGATGGAAAGCAATACCGCCCCGTATAGATTCTGCAAGGCGTTCTGCCATAGCAGTTCGACTCCGCCCCTCAAGGGCTGACGCAAAATCTTCCAAACGTTTCAATCGGTCAGGGTCTTCTTTTTTGAGGCGTTTCTCGATTCGCTTAGCGAGTTTCAAAGCCTCTGATTGAGCACTGCGCCGTGTTCCAACAAAAATCAAAACTTGTCCATCTTGATCGATTGCATCGCTGACCACAACCCAACTCGGATGAGATTTTGGCCCTTCTAAATCACGAGGAGGCTGAAGAACCTCTGGCTCTGTCGACATTTCCGACGATTGAACAAGCCGGGGCTCAAGATGTAAATCATGAAATGTACTGTATTCCAAAGCGACAGGCCTCCAAGTTGAGAGAATAAGGTTGGCATCCAACCATGTTGCCAGTTCTTGGCAGTTGCCGACCGTAGCAGAAAGAGCAATAATTTGCGCTTTTGGACGCAAATATCGCAAGCGTGTGAGGTTTATTTCAAGAGTAGGGCCTCGAGTTGAGTCGTTCATCAAATGGAATTCATCCGCTACAACAATCGATACATTGGCCATGAGTTCAGAACGATTACGCATCAATGAATCAAGTTTCTCAGATGTGCAAACAAGAATATCACACTCGTCGATTTTTTTGGCTTCTCCTGATGCATCACCAATTCCGAGCCCGACGGTTAATCCCACCGAACCACCCAATGCAACTAAATCTTCATGCTTCTCACTTGCAAGTGCTTTCAGAGGTACAATATAAACTGCTTTTGAACCAGGTTCATCAACCAATATGCGGCGTAAAATTCCTATGTAAGCAACAAGCGACTTACCACTTGCAGTTGGAATTGCGAGTAAAGTATTGCTTCCCGACAAGACACTCGGCATTGCCTCTTGTTGCGGCGGGTGGAGGTCTTTGATACCCCATGTCTTCGTAAGGAAATCGAGAACTTTTTGAGGCAAATCTAAGCCTGATACAGCCCGCTCGCTCGCCTCCATGTATCGACAGTCGCGCCAACAGTCCAAAAGGACAACGCTTCGAAAGGTTCAATCCGACACCCATAAGACCCGCCTTCACATGACCTTACACATGGCCGATGATGTTGAAACAATGGTTGATGAACGACTTTCAATTTTTCAAGATGAACCCGATATGAATGACTGGGTAGAAGTAATGTGTGGTGCAGCAATGGCTGTACTCGGTATTTTCCATCTTGTTCAGCCTTGGGAATTTGTCAATCCGGACGTTATGCGCTGGTTCGCTGCCGCTGTAATCGCAGCTGGTGCAGTATGGGCTGGACACGGGCTCAAAGATATGGCTGTGAAAGAAATGCGTCGCTCTATTGCGATTCTTGAGATGTCTCAACTCGACGATGGACCGAACCATGGCCTCATTCGAGATGTTCTACTCAATCCAGATGCATACCGGTCTTTCCTTTTGGAATCCTATGAATCCGCTTGGGAAGATGGCATCATCACCGAAGAAGAATTGGCTGAATTAAAATCATTCCAAGACGCATTGGGAATTACCGATGAAGAGGCTGCAAAGATGAACGTTGATGCTGCAGTCAAGTCCGCTTCGAAAGATGGAGAAATCTCCGCAAAGGAAGAAGAAGACATCAAGAAGGCTGCTGAAAAGGCTGGTGTTGATTCAGAAGAAGCCATTCAAAATGCTAAATCCAAAGCCAAGAAAGGCAAGAAGTGAACTTCATTTCCACTTCGAATCCTGACCAAAGAACGTTGCAGCAAGTGCTTTTGCTTTCTTGCGACGTAGATATTCTGTGCGACTTGCAAATGTACAAAG
>JAACDG010000145.1 GCA_009937025.1 Methanobacteriota archaeon | reverse complement strand
CGGGCCATTCCAAACGCATGTTGGACCCACCGAGAGCAAGTATTTGATTTGTATTCAAAGAATGAAGCTTTCTTGTATACATCGGTACCCACTGCCACATCCATCACTATGCTGTCAACCAATCAATGTCTGCTTGAGGAGTACCTGGGAAATAAAAGGTAATGTCGTCTTCATCATTAGAATCATATAACGACCGCATCAACTGGGAGTCCATAGCAGGAGAAATTACACTAATTGTCGAGGTAGCTCCTGACGCGTCTTCAGCGGTTACATCGAATATACGATACATATGCAAAAATCGTTCACCTTCCAGCTCAATTCGTTCGACATGTACACTGACATTCCAATCAAGTTCAATCCATGAAAATCCTTCAGCGGTATTGAGATTCAAATCGATGGTTCCATCTCTGTCAGCATCTATTCCAACTGTTACGGTTTCTCCTTCGGGGTCGGTTGCCGACCAATGGGCTGTTGCAACATAATACCAACCATCTGAAGTTAGGTTATGTGCATCATCATCAAGAGGTGTGATTTGGGCAGTGATTCTTGGTGGCTGATTAACTAAAACATTGGCGTTTGCTCCGCCAATTTCCACCACTTGCCAGCCGGTTGACATACAGGCTTGGAAATTGGTATCGGCTTCAACATAATACAGTCGTCCCAGGGCAGTAGAGTCGCAAGTCGGTAAATCACCGGAAGTGGGAACGTAGTATGTTGGCCAATCATCAGTATCCTCTAAAACTACATCATCGCCTTAACTGGTTTCAATATCTCCTCCAATACATCCTGCAAAAGGCATTGTAATCATCAGTAAGCAAAATAGCAGAGCCAAAGTTCTCTTCATGGGCTTAACTGTTGTATGAGAGCCAATAAACATAGTTGTTGAGTTTGTGTTTTGCTTTGGTTTGAAGAACATTGTATGCAGTGGGGGCCCTTGTAGCCGCCGATTAAGAGTCATAGATTATCGATATCGTTTGATCGATGTTGATATTATCCTGCCCCTCATCATACGTTATTGTCAATTCATGTACTTGTATTGTATTGAAATGAATCGTATACCAATTGTCTGAATCTCCATCGTTGATTTGGGCTGTTTTCTTTTGGCACACATCATTTTGACCATCGACAATATTCCATGTAACCTGGACCGATTGTCCACCACTGCCCAAATCTTCAAGCAAACTTGGATTTTCAACAAGTGAACTGATTTCGACATATTTTGGACTTGGACCGCCATTGACAGGGATAGGGTCATAGGTCAATGTTTGTGGCTCATGGGTGCCTGATTCGACCCACTCAATCTTTAAATCGATTTGAATAAGAATGGTCATGTTACGTCGCAAATTATCTTCATCGATGGCAAATGCGCTAACAGCATAGATTCCATGATGGAGAAATTCTACTTCGATGATTGAATCTGAATCTGCATTTATCGTTACGGGTGCGCGCCCATCATTTGTATCAATCCCATAAGTGATTAATGTGTTTTCAGCACTTGTTTGTGAAAAATCAAAATCAATGAATACATTGGTGGTTGAAATTTTTTCTCCCTCGGCATACGATTCTACAAGAGTTCCATTTTCTGTTTCAGCATCAACGACGAGAGAAATTGTCGATTCAGAGAGTTCACCGGATAAACATCCAGCAAGGCTCGAAAACAGGAATAAAAACAAAACCCAGACGGTTTTCGCTCGTTCCATGAGTTTGCCAATTCAACGCGATATAAAAACCAATGACCATCCCGCGAATTTCTTCAGCGCCCTACCCTAAAAAGAACGACCACTCAAGCGAGAGATTGAGGTGCAGCAGCATTCACTTCTGGAGAAACACCGGCTTCATATCGAGCAAAATTTTCGTTGAACATTTCTGCCAGCTTATCCGCCGTGGAATCGAAACTTGCAACGTCTTCCCAAGTATTGCGAGGTTGCAGGACTTCAGAAGGAACATTTGGACATTCGACAGGAACTTCGAAACCAAAGCGCGAGTCAGTGATGTATTCGACATTGTCCAACTCACCATCCATTGCAGCATTTAGCATAGCACGGGTGTATTTGATCTTCATTCGCTTGCCTACGCCGTATGCGCCGCCTGACCATCCTGTGTTGATGAGCCAAGCGTTTGAACCATGCTCTTCCATTTTCTTCGACAGCAGGTCAGCATAAACGCCGGGGTGCATGGGCATGAAGGGTTCTCCAAAGCAGGCTGAGAATGTGGCTTGCGGTTCTTTCACTCCGATTTCAGTCCCTGCGACTTTTGCGGTGTAGCCTGAGATGAAGTGGTATGCTGCTTGTTCAGGGGTGAGGCGTGAAATTGGTGGCAAGACGCCAAAGGCGTCGCATGTCAAGAAAATGACGTTTTGAGGGTGGCCTCCTTTGGAGTCCATGGTACGATTTTCAATAAATTCAATCGGGTATGAGCCACGGGTGTTTTGTGTTTTACTGACATCAGCAAAGTCGGGGATACCATTTTCATCCATGACAATGTTTTCAAGAACGGTCCCGAATTTTTGAGTAGTACCAAAAATTTCTGGTTCATCATCTTGAGATAAATCAATGAGTTTCGCATAGCAGCCGCCTTCGAAATTGAAGACTCCATTTGCTCCCCAGCCGTGTTCATCGTCACCAATGAGTGCGCGATTTGGGTCGGCAGAAAGAGTTGTCTTCCCAGTTCCAGAAAGCCCAAAGAAGATGGCTGTGTTTTCTCCAGTCGTGTTTGCAGAACAGTGCATAGGGAGGATGCCTTTCTTTGGCAAAATGAGATTCATAACCGAGAATATTGATTTTTTAATCTCTCCAGCATAGCGTGTGCCGCCAATGATGACTTCTTTTGCAGCATAGTTGACAATGACAAAGCATTGTGAATTCAAACCATCCTCTTTTGCATCGGCTTCAAAGTGTGGCGCATGAAGAACAGTAAATTCAGGAGAGTGATTCGACAGGCGTTCAGCATCAGGTCGAATGAACATGTTTCGAGCAAATGCATTATGCCAGGCGTTTTGATTGATGACTCGAATCGGCAAAGCCTCACTAAAGTCCGCACCGCAATAGAGGTCTTGGACGAACAATGTGCCTTGGGCGGAGAGGTAGTCAGCGACTTTTGCTCGCATACGGGTAAATGTGGCGAGGTCCGTTGAAATATTCACATTCCCCCAATTGATGTCTTCGGATGTAGTATTCTCATCAACGATGAATTTGTCGTTTGGTGAACGACCAGTCCGTTCACCTGTTTCCGTAACCAAGGCTCGGTGAGAGCTGTAGACTCCTTCATTACGGGCCACAGCCAACTCGATGAGCGTGGGGGCGTCTTGGTTCCAATACACTTCACCGGAGGGAGTAATTCCATGCGCGTTTAGGTCTCCGGTCGGAGTCCCATGGGTGGCCGCCATACCACCTCCTTTCGCGGGCCCTCTTTGTCCCTGTTGGCTGTGCGATGTCCTGTCAATCCGTTTTATTTGGTCGAAATCGGCGTATTGCGACTTAATTATTCAGAACTTCGCAAAGAGCCAACAACTCTCAAAAGAGTTGCCGAATCTTCCAAGTATCGAAAGCATTGAAGGTTATAGTGGGCGTGTAGGTTTCATGACTGGGGAGTCGAACGGCGAGAAATCCGAAGAACCCCCTATTCAACCGAAAGATGAAATCGTTCGAAAACGCGATTTTCAACGCGCCAAAGGCTTTGACATTCAATCATTCATGGTTCAATCCGAGGACGAAGAATCTCCCGAACTCGAAACCACCGAGCAATCGGATGCGGAAGATATAGCGGTTGGAGAAATCGCATCGTTGTTCTCTTCAGGAAAAGAAGACCATCTCGCTCCAGGAGCAGTTCAAACAGACGGCACGGTTCTCCACCAGTCGGAGATGGATAGCGTCACCGACATGGCAGTCCACGGTGAGAAACGTTTGAGTTTCGGCCTTTTGATTGCGATGGTACTCACGTGGTCAGCGATTGGCGCTATTGTCGGAACAGTTCTCCCTGAAATTCCCAGCGGATTAGGACTTTTTGCCATGGGTGTTTTTGGGCTTTATCTGGGAGAACGGTGGATTCCAAATCCAAACATGCGAATGTTAGGTGTGACTTGGGTCATCATTTCGATGAAACTCTTCTACGGTCTTGCCCTTGATGCATGGCATTGGGGATGGTTTGATGCCTCTCCAATTGGGACCAGTGAAACATTAGGTGTGAGCCTTATCGGGCTGGTATCATTGAATATTTTTATTGCGCAACGTCATGACGAAGATGCCATTGCTGCTCAAGCGACTTTGATTCTCTTGCTTGTTGGAAGCGCTGCTGGTGCATTGTACGGTGAAATTGGAATCGCCACCATGATTGGTTAGGGAACACTGCTCATGCATGGCCTTGCAATGTATCGTCAATCGGGAAACCTTGCGAGTCTTGGGATTGCATCCTCGTATCTGTGGGTTGGAGTCCATGCACTCTCAAACAATTGGTCTGTATTTGGTCTTGATATTGTTCCATTCGAGGATGAGTTGTTGTTGTTCTTGTTGATGACATGTGTAACCGCCACCAATGCAATCATTGCCGCTCGATTTGTCCGTGCTGAAAATTGGTTTTCCAAAGCCTTTGAATCGATGGGCCTTGGCAAGCCCGCTCTTTGGTCAGTTTCAGTTGGGCTTGGAATGATTGGCGCTTTGTTGGCTATAGCAGCCCACCGCTTAGAAACTGGTTATGCACTTGCCCAATTGGTTCTTCTGATTTCGGCTTTTAGTGGCTCATACTTGGTTGTCCGAGGGGTTGACGTCAAGAAATTAGCACCTTATCTCATTATTCCAGCACCGTTTCTTTTGGTTGGTCTTTCAGTTTACACGTCGGGACTCTTAACCATCACCCTTCCATTGAATCTCGATGGATACAGTTTGTATGCAGTACTTACTGCACTGTTCACCGTTGTTGCATTGTTACGAAACCAAACGGCGGTTTCCGACCACGTGCTCTGGTTAGGAGGAATAGCCATTGTCGGTTTACTGACGCTCCTCATTCCAGCAGGAGACCCTGAAAACGGTGCGCGTTTACTTTTGGCGACCCAAGCAATTGTTTGGGTCGGGCTTTCAGGTTTAGCAGTATACCGGGCCTCTCCCTCTATTGCAGGAACTGCTGTATTGGGCCCTTGGGTTTGGTTGCTTTTGTTTGCCACCGATGCCGACTCACGTCTGGTCTCAGCAGATTTCATTCCAATTTCGATTGATGAATTGGATCTCTTCGCTTGGATGAGCCTTCTTATTGTCCAGCAAATTTGGGTGAATATTCGACACGGCGAAGTCGGATTAAACCTCGCAGCCCGTTTGGTAGGGTTTTCCGAAGTAGGGGCGAGATTTCGAGACTCGGGCTTAGCTAAACTTTGGAACTTGAGTTTCCTTTTCTCGGTTGTAGTCACGTGGGCCATTGTCCGCCCAGGTGCTCTGCCAATGTATGGGTTGGTGACTATTCTTGGTGGCTTACTCATCGGTCATGCCTTGATGGTGTATTTCGAACGCCACCTCGGAAAACCTCAGACTCTGATGACATTCTGGGGCATCTTCGCCCTCCTCCTGTCGTGGACCTATGGACAATCTTCGTTTTGGGCTCTCTCTTTGGTACTTTCATCTGCCATTCTATTGAAAGCCTCAGAGAACAGACGAGCCGATGGTGCGACAGAAAGTGAATTAATACGTTTAGAAGCACTTCCAGGAAAACTTTTGACCATGATGATGGGCTTCATGACCGCTTTCTTCGTGATGATTGCACTGAATCCACTCACGGTCACACCTTTGACAGGAACAGAATACATGCTTGATAAAGAGACCAATCTCTTGTTCTTGATGGTGATTGGTTTGGTTGCTTTGGTTCTCTACTTAATACGCGCTGCGACACTCGAGAAATTACTACCGCCTGCAGTCAGTGCTGTTGCCCTCATCGTTGCAATGGCACTCGCTGGACAATCGATTGCAGTTGAATTGGTTGTATTGGCTGCCGTGTTCGCTTTTGTCGGTTCAGGCGCTTATCTTGCAATTCAAGGCGAGTTCCGTGCAGGCCTACGTGCGCTCACCAAAAAAGAAAATCGTATACAGCGCCTCAACGAGAAACAAGAACGCATTCAAGCCTTTATTGAGTCATCAGGAATAGCACACGATGATGGCGCCAAAACGGCGGTATTGCAAGAAGGTGATGAAGGAGATTCATCACCCCGTTCAACACTTCGTCTCATCGATACTGAATTATTGTCGCTTGCTGAAAAACAAAGAAAACGACAAAAGCGTTCAGGTTCGACTGGCCAACACGATTTATACATCGGTGATATTCATCATCAACCAACGATTGTGTTGTTGTTCCTTGGGACAACCATCCTCGCTACAACCTTCTATTCCTTTACGACAGGGGCGACTCTTTTCGCGCTTTCTTTCACCGTATTAATTTCGATGCTCTTTGTTGGGCTTTCACGAATTCGTGCAAATCAAATCGGGCTCAGATTACCTGATATTCTTGGAATCGAAGCTCCGATCGCTCTTGGGATGATGGGCTTGGTTTTGGTGCATGTTGCTGGACGCGCCTCGAATTCTGTTGTAGAATTAGAAAATGCAACCCACCTCCTTGTTTTCATCGGCGGATTGGCTATGCTTGGCGGCTTGGGACTCTTGGGCCGTAACGACCTTGGCATACGTATTCCGAATGCCCTTGAAGGCGTCATATATCTTACAGCAATTGACAGAGTCGTGTGCATACTTGTTGGAGGTGAAGTCCCTCTACCTTTTGCCACGAACCCTTTCGAAGGGGATTTCCTCACGTGGACTTTCCCGTTACTTAGCATTGAAATTCTCGCGGTTCTTTCCGTCCTCGTCTTTGATTGGGTTGAAGGAAAACGAATAAAGCATGAGATGAGCGACCATCGTGGGGCAGGAGGCCGTTCGGCCTGGATGGTCATGATTGCCATGCTCTCATTCGGTCCTGCTGGAATTGCAGTTCTTGCCTTCTCTGCGCGCAGAGGCGTTTGGTGGAAACAACCAGCAGTTGTTCTCATGGCATGGCTCATGATTCCATTTGTCTACCAATCTTCAGCGCATTGGATAGCAGAACTCTTGATGCTTCAAATCCCAACCATGGGTATAATCGCAACAACACTTGGCGTCATTTCGATTGGCTTTGTCGCTTGGACTGTTCAAACTCGACAAGGACTTTGGTTGCCAGCAGGTTTGTGGGCCACCCACCTCCTCCTTATCGGCTCCAGTTTTGCTCATGGAAATCTATTATTTGCCGTCTTCTTCATTCTTCTCGCTTCTACAACTTCATGGGTCAGTGGAGTCCTTACTCTACGTAAATCATGGAGAGTACTCGGTGCCTTTGACCTTGTACTCAGTTGGATAGTTGCGGGAGTGGTCCTCATTCAAGGAGCGGCGATTGAAGTTTTACTTGCCATTCTGATCGCTTCGGCGATTTTGCTTGGCTTGGTTACTTATCTCACACAGACCTATGAGGGTGAAATGGCCAATGAATGAAGTTTTTTCCAAAGTATCACTGGAATAAAGGGTAAATAGTCCGGCTTCAAAGCCCAACTATGACGCAGTTATTCCAGATGGACCGTTATGTAATCCGAACCAAGTTTTGGCGGATTTTTGGTGGAGCCTTTTATTTTGAAGACCTCGAACAAAATCCCATTGCTTACTCAAAACAAAAGCGCTTCAAATTAAAAGAAGACATTGTACTCTATACCGATGAAAGTTGTACAGCACCATTGGTTCAAATCAAAGCACGCTCTATGTTAGACTTGGCAACGACATACGACATCATCGATGCTCAAACAGGAGTAATCCTCGGTTCAGCAAAGAGAAATTTCATGAAATCAATA
The DNA here is from genome assembly GCA_009937025.1 of Methanobacteriota archaeon. Classification (GTDB taxonomy): domain Archaea; phylum Thermoplasmatota; class Poseidoniia; order Poseidoniales; family Poseidoniaceae; genus MGIIa-L1. The sequence continues at coordinate 7,552 of JAACDG010000145.1, read as the reverse complement.
ATCAAGGATTCATGGACAATTAACGATGCTTCTGGAAATCCTTATGCTCAATTTATCGAAGACAGCATAGCAATACTGCGACGCTTCATTCCTTTCATTCCAGCAAAATATCATTTTGAAATTGCGGGCCAACCAGAGATTCTCATGCAACAACGTTTCAATCCCTTTGTCAAGCGAACAGACGTCATGATTCCTCCGGGTCACCCATTGGACCGTCGAGGTATTGCTGCGGTTGCTCTGCTGAGTTCAGCACTCGAAGGCCGTCAAGGTTGAGCAGAACCTTCAACACATGGCATTGGCCAAATGTTCGGCCAGTTTAGGCATGACCAAAGCCATAGTTTCTGATTCGATAGAAGGAGACAAGCGTAAAGAAATACTGATTTTGGCTTGAGTCCCACTGTTTCGAATACCCAAGGACAGAGGCGCTCCATCGATTAACGCCTCGATAAGCATGAGGTTTTCTTCACCTTCTAGGCCGTGCCTTTTCCACTGCGTAATTTCGCCACATTGTTGGAAATGGGTACGAGTAATGTGTTCAATTTCATCTGAGAGTTGATTCGTACCGTCCCATAATTCACGGCGAACATTGTGTACAGAAACCCGTTGTTTCCACCCCCGTTCCATCAACATCCCCTCTTGAGCGACGCTGCGAGCCAACAGATATGCAACCAGTGTTGCTGCACCATCTCCCACTAAACTCCAACAATGCTCATTGCGTGGGTGAGGCGAGGGCAAGACAGCATGCCCCGAATCTTCGACCCCGATTATTCGTGGCATTTGAGAATGAGCGGCGAGAGATGTTCGCAAGGTATGCGAAAGCCAACGGTCGCCAACCGCCGTTTCTACGGTTTCGACATTTGCAGGTAAGCGTTCGACCGATGAAAGTAAGGCCAAATCAGATTCGATACTTGCAGCAATGAGCCATGGATTTTTTTGTTGCGTTCCAGCTACAAGCATCGCATCCGCCATCGCATCGCCATCGATGACTCGGAATCCAGATTCAGTTGACTCAATCACCAAACAACGGTCTCCATCCCCATCGAGAGCCGCACCTACAACCATGCCTGGAGGGGCATGTTTGAGATTTTTCAACAAAATATGTTGCGATGTTGCTGCTTCCTCAAACGTCCATGTCGCCGTGGGTGAAAAATCGCCAGCACCACAATCTTTGTTCAATTCAAACGCCGTTTGACTCAGTTCTCGAGATTCAACTCCGTTGCCAGTAAGCCATTCAGCAAACCACGAACTCGCAGAACCCTTTGAACAATCCAAGAGCAAAGGCCGGTGGATAAAATCCGTTGAGAGGGTTGAAATTCCGAATTGATTTCTAAACAGCGTTAGTCGTTGTGAGAGCCATAAAGGGTGATGTTCCCTTCCCCATTGCAGCGAAAACCCCATGTCTGGTTTGGAAAATTCAGCATAATCAATTTCATCGATTTCTCGCTCCTCTTCACAAAGTGCATAGACAAGTTCAGAAATCCGGTCTTCAAGTTCTGGCGAGGTTTTGTAACCTTCAGCATCGAAGACCTTGATACCTGAATCAGAAGCAGGGTTGTGACTTGCAGTCATCATGCGTCCCAGACGAGCTTTGTGCCAAAGTACAGCATAATGAAGGGCAGGTGTTGCACATATGCCAATGTGTGTCACCGAACAACCGGCAAGACGTAAACCGAGTGTTATTCCATCAACAAGTGCTTGATTCCCTGGGCGTTGGTCCCAGCCAATAACGACATTTTCGCCTTCGCCTGGCAATGTGTCAATGATGTGGCCAAGCGCTTCTCCGACCAAACGCATCAGTGTTGGGCACACACTTCTTTCATCATGTAGCTGCATAATCGCTGCTTTTTCATCAGGATTCGCAGCGACGATTTTGCCTCGAATCCCGTCAGTACCAAACAAACGTTGCACCATCAACTCACCTGTGTTTTGAATCAGAACCATGTACGCCGGTTACCGTCATGTTCGGCCAAACAACACTGTTGCATCCAAGTATAACTCCAGGATTTGTGACGCTGTTGCATCCAAGCTGACACCCTTCTCCCAGAATTGCTCCAAATTTACGAAGGCCACTGCCAATTCGTGCTCCATCGATTCGAAGTTGAACTTCCCCTCCATCGTTACGAAGATTACTAATTTTGGTTCCTGCGCCGAGATTAACGCCCGTCCCGAGAATTGAATCTCCAACATAGTTGAAATGAGGAGCTTTTGCACCCGGAAGAAGTACAGTATGCTTTATTTCACTCGCATGACCGACAACCGCATCAGCACAGATCCAAGAAAAAGGTCGGACATAAGCGCCATGTCGAATTTCTGCACCTGGGCCAACATAGCATGGTCCAATCAAGTGGGCTCCAACTTCTATATGGGCAGATGCTTCAACAATCACTTTCCCTAATGTTTCGTCAATGGTGGCGCCCGAATCGGTTGGGTTTTTTGGCGAAGAACTAAATCGTTCCAGTTCTGAAAGGAGTTGAACTTTGAGGCCTTTTGGATTTTCAGGCTGTAAGAAAGTAAAGACTGCTTCTGATTCGGGCAAGGTTGGACATACACCTTTCGGTGCAGGATTCGAGTACAATGTTGGAAAAAGTTCCGTTGCCAAGGGGAGCGAATCCGGCCATTCCATGGACGATGCACCGCGCCCTCTCGCATGAACTTAGTGTTCAAATTAAGCAGCGATATGGTAAAGTCGCTTCCCAGTGGAGTTATCGAGGGTAAAACCAATCATCTCTGAAAGATAGCGGGGGATGAAAAATCCAACCTTACGCGTAGTAAGGCCATGATTCCGCATTTTTCTTTCGTTCGATAAATGGTCGACAATATCTGCTGCTGAGCATTGTGTTTGAGATGCTACATATTCGATGATCTCATTTTTCAATCGATTTAATCGTGCTTGTTTCTGAACGCCGTTTCCTTTCATTGTTATCATATTCATTATGTTCGAAGAAGTATAACAATCCGGTGCGGGGGTGCCATGGGCCCCCATATTTGAGTATTCAAATCAACAGATATCAAGAATGTCGGCCCATTTTTTTGAGGAGCCACGGCGGAACATATTTTCGTGAAAATCACGCTGACCAATATGTGCACATCGTGCCAAACGACCTCGATTATCGTAACCCCCATATTGAGCATGAACAGGAACCATGACCTGTTTCAAATCTATTTGAGGTCCACTAAAGTTTGGTTCTTCAGCCTGAACACTTTCCACATGACCGTCCCACACGATATCCTCGGTTGTTGGAGGCAAGAGTGTTCCTGATTCAAAATGCAACAAACCTTCCGCAGGTTTTACTGGCTTCCATCTCCCCTTTCTCCCTTGGTCAAGCCAAACAACCATCTGTTTCATTTGCTCAATTGTAGCCAGCGCAAGATGTGTTTTTTCCCACCAGCCATGTGTTCGAGCTAATGTGATATGATGGACTCCAGGGGTGATTTCACGATTATCAAGGCTGTCGGCATAGGTGCGACATAAGCCAGAAAGTCGTACGGTGTATATCGGTAAAGGGCCTACACCGATATCTTGCAACCGATAGGGGTTGGCTAATTCTCCAAGCAGGAGAAAGGGCCGACGCTCTTGCATTGAAGCGGCACCATGTTCGGCAAGCAGTTCTTCAACAGTTTTCGATTCACTTGAAAAATCCCCACAATACGATTGGAGCGTTTGCCCGGCAAGAACCTCTTCATCACTTTGAGAAGGCGATTGAAGAGGTATGACTTCACTTGAACAAAAAAACACCGAACCTTGAGCTAAAGCGACAGGAGAGTTTGAGGGAGTATATGGCCAAAGCCGTGGCGAATTACCTTCCATGACGATGCCTCATTGTACTTGTTCATCAATTCAACGCCTATGCATTGAACACAGTTTCTTGCAAACATTGCGGGCAAGTGACTTTGATTGGCCGAACATCTGGAATTCCGAGGGCAACGCCGCACCCCGGACAAAGAATGGCTTGAGCGACAGTCGCCCGCCGTTGAGCCGCTTCTTGGGAGGGGTCATACTCAAATCGAAAATTGGATTTGTCCAGCATTGTAGCCGTCGACGGTAGGCTTGGCGCTTCTTTGACATCGGGCGTAAAAGGGGCCGTTGCAGAAGTAGATAGCGTATCCGGAGAAGGAGGTGCTGGCTTACCCAAGGATGGTGGGGCCGGCTTACCTAAGGGCGGAGGTGCTGGACTGCCTAAGGGCGGAGGGGCTGGCTTACCCAGCATAGGTGATTGAGATGGTTGTGCGACAGGATTGAGCGCTTCGATAAGTTCTGCTTCTGTAATGTCGTATTGCTCCGTCACACGAGAGATTTCAAGCATTTGATCATAACCAGAAAGCATTCGCAAAGCGGAGATTTCGTGTTCCGGGACACCTGCCATGACCTTCACACCAACTTCTGCGTTTTGAGTGTTCACTTATATTGAGTCGACTGGTTTTGCCGGATGCCGGAAAGCAAAGACTTGGATGTGGAAGACAACATGTGGTCGAAACCCTTGAAAGGAAAGCGCGTTCGCCGGCGCAATGAAGGAGGGTCAAAGATGGGCCAATCCAAGCAACGAAAATTTACCCGAGAAGCATTATCGCGAATGTCAGCATCCGAGCGTTCAGCTACTGCACGTTCACTCACCTGTGGAGAGACAATGGCTCAACCGCATTGGATTTGGGACGACAGTTCCATGGTTGAAGTCATCGAGAGCTTGACGGGAAACAACTGGGACCACATTTTTGTCATCAATGGAGAAGGCGCTCCACAAGGAAGAATTCATGCTGTGGATGTGCTGAAAATAATTGCCCGTAAAACGGTCAATCGAGATATTGCCTGGATGCATGGCATCCCTGCTCAACAACTTGTGAATCAACCACCAATCACCGTAACTGAATCAACCCCGCTGCTCAAAGCGGGCGCATTGATGCTTGCTCATGATCTGAATCAAATTGGCGTGGTCGACCGTAATGGTGCACTGATTGGAGTTGTTGGACACAACACTATGGCCCGAAAGATGCCGAAGTTCATTCTCTGAACTCAAATTCCCCAGTAGCGCTCAGTTTGTGCTTGGCGAGTTCTTAATGAACGTACAATAGTCATAGCCATCCATAACACAACAACCCAAATCATTGGATATTGAAGGTCATCGATGATTTCAGGAACGCTGAACTCATAGGACTCTCCGCGCAATACACGGGTAGAAACGACCAATGCCGTGTCAACGAAAGAGTACACCACCATGGCAAAAATACCAAGGATGAGCAAACGGCCTGAAAACGAACCACGTTTGAGACGCAACAACTTGAAGCCCGCTGTTGAAGTCAAGAAGGCGATGACAATCCAAGCAAGTGCAGAATGAACCACTTCCAGCCATACCACTGAAGTAGCGACAGTCGACACGTGAATATTGTATTCTCTGTATCCTTCCGCAACTGCGAAAATGGCACTGAACACCGTAGCCGTCCACAAAAGGGAGGAGAACATTGCAGCGTCAGCATTGTCTCGCATTTCTTGAATCACTTTGTTGACAGTAGCCTCTATCCCTGCCCCTTTGCTGATTAAATACAGTCCCGTAACCAATGGCAAACCTCCAATTACGATACCGCCAATTTCGTTGGGCAACATAATTCCCAGTCCAAAAAGAGCTAAAACCAAACCAACTGGAATCATAATCTTCGAGCGCCATTTTGGGTCTTCAAGTGCTTTGACAATGTAGTAATAGGTACCTTCGATACCTTTTGATTGTTTGACAATAATTTTCTCAACATGGTCAATTCGGACTTGGGATTGAAGTATGGGGAGGACCGATTCGTCCTCTGCTCCGTCGGTTACAAGAATTGCTTTATCTGGTTGAAACGCTGCTACAACTTCTTCGAGTTGGGCAGCAACTGCACGGTCAGAACGGATTCCGACTTTTTCGTCCCCGGTTAAAATCGCAATCTCAACTTCTTCTTCCTCCGAGTTATTTTCGGCCAAGTTGTCGTGTTGCGAGAGCGCGCCGAGGATGGCATTTGTATCACTTTCTTCAGGGTCTGCAATGCCGAGTTTGAGAGCGGCAGCCATCACTTGACGACGCCCAACAACCGGTCCACGAATACCAGTTTTTACACCAAGATCATTATCTCGGTCAACAGTCAAAACGAGCGTTCGAGTCATAGCAAATCACGGGTGGTTGAAGGAACCTAAGCACTCACCTGTTTCAAAGTCTTCGCGCGAATACCCCTTATTCACTGGAATCAGGTTGTTTTTCTACAACCTCGTCTTGAGTTGTAACCAGCGCTAATGCTTCCGCTTCCGCTCGTTGATTTTTTGCTTTCCAGCGTTGTGTGGCGCGAATATATTTGAGCGGATGGTCGAGCCATGGCTGATCGCACAATCGGTCATCCCCTGGTAGAACAGGACAATTGTGATTGACTTTGAGTTTACCACACCCCGAAGGTGTGTAGCCGTGCTGATATACATGGTCAACTTGGTACGTTGTTGTACTTTCACTGAAATCGGGAGCCCCTCGGAAAAAACTGACACAGGATTCTTTTGGTAACGCCAATGTGGCAGCCATAGAGGCAAGAAATAACCTTCCAAAGTGATTCAGGTTGACTCCATTTGCTAATTCAGCAACTGCTTTTCTCATACAAGGTGGCCAATCATTTTCATCTGCGCCAACCAAGGAGATTGCTTCTGTGGCTTTTGTGGCCATGAGGTTGCGAACCATTCCAACAGGCTCAGCCAGTCGAACAGCCAAATCCATGGTGATTTCATCCATTTTCCCTAACGCTTCCGCTTCGACCCCTGCCTTGATTCGTTCACGTAATAATCGGGACAGTTTTGCAGAAGAACCGTATTGGGGTTCTTCGAATAAGGTGACCCATCCTTCATGCACATCGCAATTGGGCAATCTCCACCGAGAACCTGTAATCTTCGGACAGATCTCGATGAAATCACTGAATCCTATTTTCCATAACGGACCGGATTGAGAGCGCCGCCTCTGTTGAAGGGCGCCACCGTAATTCGCAGATACATCAGAGGCTAATGACGAATTGCGTTGTTCGACTTGTTCGATTTCGGAAATGTAGGTTCGAGCAATGATACTGAGGTTTTGGTGGTCTTTGATGAGAATCTGTTCTGCTCGTGCCGCTTCCGCTTGAGCCCAGCGGGCAATAAGTCGCTCATCTTCCGAGGCGCACACCACCAAGCGGGCGTAATAGAATGAAAATGCTTCAATTATTCGCCCTTCTTCAGTGAATAAATCTCCACCGACAACCTCTACGCCTTCTTTCGATTGTATTGAATCAATCAGGCGTATTCGGGCACGGGAACGGGCTTTTTCCATCCACGAACCATCCAACAATTCGTCTAAGTCGATGTTGTGTTCAACCGCCATACTCCGTATCCAACCACTTGCTTGAGGGAGGAATGGGTAACGAGCAAACGTCACTTCGTCGTCAAGTACTGGGAGAGAACTTGGGACGGGCATGGCACCCCCATGCGCGCCAACTGCATAAGAACTTCAACCAAAGTAACGGATGGTTCATGTGCACGCGTCCAACCGGTAAAACATGCATGAGGCTCCAACCCCGAGTG
>JAACDG010000020.1 GCA_009937025.1 Methanobacteriota archaeon | reverse complement strand
GCCTCGTCCACTGTTTCTTGAGGTGCGGCATAGATTGTATGACGGTTCGTTTGAGGATGGTCAAGAACCAATGGTACCCATTCGGAATGAAGAGATGGCTTTCGATTACGAATAAATGATTTCGCAATCCCTTCAGGAGTTGCTTCAGGACGGTGTCTGAAAAGCGCTACGAAAAAGCCGCCTGTGTCGTTATCATGATGGATGAGTCGTCGACATTTTGCAAGTTCTGTTTGAATATGTAGTTCTGTAGACTCGTCGATTTCTTCATCCAATGCCTCGCTCCAATGAAGGCGTGCAGCAGGGCTCATGTGTGCGGGTTGAAGGAACGTCGTTCTCGCAACTTCATCTCCTCTTGGAATCGGTTCAGCTTGTTCATCAAGCGCATCCCAATCGGTAAGTCCTGGTCGGAGTTTCATTCCAGCAAGCCTTGATTCATCAATATCAATAAGTTCCAAATAAGGCAATTTCCTTAGTAATTGGGCAACTACCGCTTCATTTTCACACGGATCGAGGCTGCATGTCGAATAGACCAATGCGCCCCCTGGCCGCAAGAGGCTTGCACCTCTTTGCGTAATCTCAACTTGTAATCGGAACAAAGTTCGACTTTCTTTAGGAGACCATTTCCACCAAACATTACGATTCTTACGAGATGTTGCAGAACCTGTACAAGGGACATCAGCGACAACACCGTCATAACCTGGCGGAGGGATTCGGCCTATGTGCCGTCCATCTTGTTGATTGATGAGCATGTTTGTTGTCGAAAGACGGCCTCGATTTGACACGAGCATATTGACTCGACCAGAGACCGGTTCGTTTGCCACTACGACCCCACTCGGCGCAATTGCTTCGGCTATTTGTGTCGCTTTAGAGCCAGGAGCCGCACATAAATCAAGAATCAATTCTCCTGGTTGAGGATTGAGTACAACCACTGGGAGCATACTTGCTGCTTCTTGACGGGTAATCCTGCCGGAGTCATGCAATAAACTGAGAATATATTTGCTCCGTTCATCCGGTGCCTGCCCTCGTGCGAAGGGCATTTGCCATGCAAAGTCATCTTCGGCCCAAGCGAGAGGTTTGCCTCCCAACTCGCGCAGAATTGATTCTGTCCAAGCCTTGTCGTGCCGTGAACGAGTTATTCGTAGCGTCTCTGGCAAAGAAGTCGTGGCGGATTGAAGCCATGTGTCAACATCGTAGCCCAAATTTTTTGCCAAATTTGCCAACGGCGTATCACGCGCCACAACAAGCAAGTCTTGCTCTTGCCATTCGTCGCGGGACATGTTTGGGGGTCTTGCCTCCTCTCTATGTTGCTTCCGCCATGCTCAAGGGCTTTGGCGCCCCCGCCTCAAACATGTTAGGCGACACTATGCCGTGGTTTTTGCCGCTGTTCGTGTTCGGCCTATTCGGTTGGATCTTCTATGAATCGATTGAAAAATTCGCGATTCGTAAAAACACGGATTTGTGGAAAAAGGCATTGGCTGTGGTTCGATGGTTGCCTCCAGTTCAATTGTTTTGGATGCTGTCAAACCGGATTTTTTCACTTGTTCAACGGGACCTTATGTATTTGGAGGTTGCTCAATACTTGGGCCCAGGCGATTTTTCATTCACTGACCTAAAATTATTGATAACGGGGGATGGCGGCTCGGAACTTCTCGCCTTGACCGTGGTTCTGTTCGCTCTGTATTCCGAACGTTTGCCAAGTTTAGCAAAGGGCCGAGATGATTTTCGGCTTCGGTTCCGTAACCGTTTGATGATGTTCACTGGGCTTCTTCTCATCACCTCTTCAGCAGTTTTGTTCCCTGAATCTGCCTATTATTCTCCAAGTACTCTTCCGACAACCCCTATTGGAGCAATCCCTGCTTGGGCCACAATTGTGCCGCTTGTTTTCTTCTCAAGTTTGACGATGTTTGGTGGAGAATTATTTGCTGTGTCGACATTGTTTTTCGCTGGCGATAATTTCCAAACACTGGCTCGCCGTGCTCGGTATAAGGTGCTCATCATCGCTTTTTCTGCAATCATTTGGCTTTCATTCACACTCCATAATCATGAGAATTGGTCTCAACAAATT
>JAACDG010000019.1 GCA_009937025.1 Methanobacteriota archaeon | reverse complement strand
CGGAATTGGTAAAGTATACCAAAAATACATTGTATGCAGTGAACGTTATGTTTGCAAATCAAATTGACGATATCTGTCAAGCGAGGGGTGAAGATTGGGACACGAGTCGAGATATAATTACAGCAGAGCAGGTTCAGCCGATTGGCCCCTCTCACCTTGATCCTATTTTTGGACTCCATCGCGGATTTGGAGGCAAGTGTCTTCCAAAGGATTCACAGGCTCTTGGAGTCTTGGCAGAGTCGATGGGTTGCAAATACGAGTTTATGGATGCCATTCAAAACGATAATGAAACACTTCGTGGAGTGCTGACAGGAAAGCCCAGCGATGTCGTCACCAATGATGACTAAGGGGATACAGAATGAATCGTCCAAAAGTTGCTGAAGTACTCCCAAGGGGAACTTTGCAGCGATTTGGAATCGCTGGCGGATTCAACACGTTCTTGTTTTGGATTATCTGGGAAATTCTACGTTCTACAGCCCTTCTTGAACTTCTGAATGAAACAGTAATCTGGTCGATTTCATGGGCATTGTCAAGCATTTGTGCTCATTTTGTTCATCGAATTTTCACTTTCGATGGGCGGAAAAACGTCAAGAATACAATTCTAGGAGCACTTTCTGTTTATGCGTTTGGAATGGCCGGTTCGACGCTTTCTTATGACGCCCTTATCTCTATGACAAGCGCCCCAATTCGTTTGATTTTCCTCGTAAATATGCTCTGCTGGGGTCTGTTTACTTGGGCAACAATGCGCTGGTTTGTTTTTGGATACGCTTCAGAAGAAGAGTGATTTAGACAGCATGTGTTTCCATGAGGTCGAAGGGGATAATTTCGAGAGCTTTTTGATGAGTTGATTCCAAATCGATAGGACAGGCGGTTCCTGCATTGATTGCGTCCAACCACGTCCGAGCACAGACACACCACGAATCGCCAGGCTTGAGGCCCGGAAATCCGTGTTGAGGCATGGGTGTAATTAGGTCATTTCCTTTCGAAAGAGCAAATTGAAGGAATTCTTCGGTTACGACACAACAAACGGTGTGAGAACCACGATCACTGGGGGTGGTATTGCATTTCCCATCACGATACCATCCGGTCATCGGCTCACATGAACACGTGTCCAATGGCTCTCCAAGTACATTGAGGCTTTCATCCATGTATTGAGCATGTAGCCATCAAACTTCAAGTCTTGCTTTTCGAATGATGGAAAATCTCTTTTTTGGATATATCCTCATTACTCACAAACCCCACTCTTGAGAACAAGAATCATCGTTGGGTTCTAAGTCTAAGTCGGACACGCGGGTGTAATGCTACCGGATACAATACACACGCTCCCTCGCGAAGAACGCTTTGCTTATGCGCGTTTACTCGCTTTCATGACTCGAGTTGACAACGAATTAACCGTCGATGAGATGGCTATGTTTGAACAACGTCTTGGAACAGCACTTCTTTCCCCTTCGCAAAGAAAAATGATTCGCAGTGCTTTGAAAAATCCGCCCAGTTTAGAAGAATGTCTTGAAGGCATGAGTGAAGAAGCAGGGCGCTTGGCTTTGCGTGATGCAACATTGATGGCTGCGGCAGATGGTACTGTTGATGACGATGAACGTGAAGTCTTGAATCAAATTGTCGAGCATTTTGACTTGGCTCTCGAATCGGTTGAACGCCTACTTGCTTGGACGAAAAAAGGCTACGCTTGGATGCAACAAGGCACTGACATTCTCAATGAGATTTCGGAGTGAAACCCGTGTATCTCGACCTTGCGGTGGATTTCGCCCAAGAAGATGTCAAAGGTTATGCTGAACTCATGGTTATCGTTGCTTCTGCTGATGGGACTCTGGTCAAAGAAGAACTCGCCATCATCGAGTCGCTCATGGGCCGTTGCATGATGCACCCTGAAATGCGAGTTGACATACGTAATCAACTCGAGAAACCCCCAGCCCTTGATTTGGTTCTTTCGAAACTCAATCCGATTGTTTTGAAGATTGCTTTACGAGATGCAATTCTTGTGGCTGCTGTCGATGGAGAATATGATGATTCGGAATTAACGGTCATCAAAACCATAGCCAAAGCAGCCGGTGTGAGAAAGAAAGAACTCTCCGCACTTTTTGAGTGGGTTAAAACGGGGTGGGAATGGCATAATGAGAGTTTCCAATATCTTGGCCTTGTTT
>JAACDG010000144.1 GCA_009937025.1 Methanobacteriota archaeon | reverse complement strand
CGCCCTGATGTGTAAAACACAGCACGTTCTGGTTTTGAGAGTGAATTGATTTGATTTGCAATTCGGTCAAGTGCGTCATCCCAAGAAATTTCCTTGTAGTGTGATTCTCCTTCCTCGAGAACCACAGGGTGCGAAATTCGTCCTTGTTTGTTGAGCCAATAATCGCTCCTCTTCGCCAAAGAATGAATGCTATGTTTGGAAAAAAAATCAGGGGTCACCCTCGCCTTCATTGCCTCATCTGCAACTGCCTTTGCTCCATTTTCGCAAAATTCGAACGTTGTCCTGTGTTCGGGATCGGGCCATGCGCAACCTGGGCAATCAAAGCCGTCTTGCTGATTGACCATTGTGAGAGTTTTGACGGTTTTTACAAGACCCATTTTTGTGACGCCATGTTTCATTGACGAAACGGCAGCCGGAATTCCTGCTGCCAATTTCTTTGGCTTTCCGAGGCGAAGGCTGAGATGGTCCTCAGGCGTCTCTGGTGAAATAGGTGACCTCATGACCAAGCCTCATTCTTAACGGAAAGACCGGGGTTCTCAAGGGTTGTCCTTCATTGCCGGGTGTATGTATCCAATTCCTATGCTCCGGTGGGGTTTCACAAAACTGAAAATCCTCATTCCCAAAGCACGGGCAGTTTCGGCTGCAAGGGATGAGCATGCTCCCACACAAGCAATGGTTCCAATCCCAGCACGGGCGGATTTAGCAACGATGTCCCAGCCACACCGGCCTGAAAGAAGGAGAACGGTGTCTTGCATTTCTTGACCAAGGGAAGCACTTGTGCCCACTGCCTTGTCGACTGCATTGTGGCGCCCTATGTCTTCGCACACAATAGGCTCTCGTCCCCCGAACGTGAACAATCCCGCAGCATGCATGCCGCCTGTTTTTGAAAACCCAATTTGTTTGGTTTTCATGATTTCAAAGGATTGATTGAGCCAATTCAAATCGATGTTTGAATGACTTCCAATGTAGGCTGGTAAAAGGTTAATCAGATTTTCAACCCCTGGAGAATTGCATGCTCCACATGAAGTTGAAACAATCTGATTCGATCTTGATTTACCGATTTCATTGACGGTGTGTTCAATCGCTTGGACATTGTAGCCTTCCTCTGATAGCGTCACTTCTATTTTGGACTCAGGGGGGAGGCCATAACCTTCAGTGATGCTATGGCCAATGAGCAATTCAGGAAGATCGGTCGGTGTAGCAAGTAATGTGGTGAACACGCCTTCTTGGTCAGACAATTTGACAACTGTTTCCAAAGCGAGATTATCAGTAGTCAAGGTGTTTCCATCTTGGGTCACAGTGTGGACTCCTATTTGTTTGAATAAATCACTCATGATTTATCCTCCGAGTCGTTCAAATGTTCTAAATTGAAGAATTCGAATTGTAACGCGACTAATTCAGCGCTCGATTGGGCGGCCGCATAAGCCTCTAAAGGCTCTCGATTTAATTCAAAAAACCGCTCACCCCAACGGAATGCACCAAGGACACTGCGTGCCTGCTCCTTATTTCCAAGCAAATAGAGAACGGTTGCTAGGGCTTCTGCTGTCGTGAGCCGGCCTGGTTTACCCCAATTGACTGGGTTGGCTGCAAGAAGAAGTGGCAGCATTCGCGGTTGAAGCCTTGTTCGCTTCATCACCTGCGCTACACTTGACTCGATGTGAGCCCAACTGCAATCAAGCCCCACAATGGATCCTCCCTGTTCCAAAATCAAAGAGTGATCTTCAGGTCCAAACACCTTCCCACAAAGAGGCTCGAGTATAATCCCTCTTCTGGGAAGGGTGTTGATTTTTTTGTGGAGATTCAAATTGCCACGGCGGGATGCAAGAACTGCGGTGTTCTTCTTTGGATCGTCCTGTGCCAGCCAAAGTGCATGGACGGGTAAATTGTTGTTTGAATCAACTGTTTTCATTGAAGTAATCACCTAAGGTCATGCCTCTGCTCGATGAGCGATCAAGTTGAGTAGTGGTCTCTTCGGATGCCACTACCCATAGTGAGATTCCAAGAACACGTTCGAATTTCTTGAGAACACCGTCAGTAGGTCTTTTTCCGGCTTCAGTGGCCTTGATGATGTTGACCGTTTCCGCCATTCTTTTTCCAAGAGTGGCATGATTCCAGCCCTTGTTTTTCCTTGCTTGAGTGATCCTCTTACCGAAATCCGATGCAAGTTCCTTTTCCGTCTTCAGCATGATGTCTTTTCCTTTCTTGCCGCGTGCGGCGTAAGCCGAATTGTGAGCGGGTCGGCTATGCATGGATTGAGCCTTTGCCAATCCGGGAGCTGTTTCCTTAGGGCCAAGGTTCATTCTTTCGACGCAGCGTGAACAGGCAGCGACTTCTGTCTTCCCTGTCTTTACTCGGCGAACACTCACTTTCATTGCGCCACACAATTCACAATCTGCCATTTGCTTCACTCCCAATGTATGGTTCGGTCGACAACCTTTGAAGGCTTCGTCTTTGATGCCTGCATGTTTAAACTCCCGGTTTGTTCTTATAACCTGAGCAAGTGGGTTCAATGGATAGCATGGGTACAGAGGTCGAACAGAATGCTCCTTCAAGGACACCCCCTCAGGAAGATGAAATCAAATCTCTTGAACTTGCGTACTCTGAGTTGCAGGACCAAGCCCAGAATTTGATCAACGAACGCTCTCAATTGGAAAGCGATATTCGTAACCTGAAAAAAAGAGCCCAGCGGCTTGACGATGAAGTGCGATTGCTAAAGTCTCCTCCATTGATTATTGGACATTTGCAAGATGTATTGGATGACCGAACAGCCATTGTTCGATCATCAAATGGGACGGTTTTCCAAGTTTCCCTCAATCAGCGTCTCGAACCAAAAACGCTCAAACCAGGAACACGCGTTGCCTTGAACCAAGACACACTCGCTGTTATTGAAGTCCTCCATGATGCTTGGGATCCGATGGTAAGTGGGGCTGAAATGGTGACAAAGCCAGACATTACTTATGATGCAGTTGCAGGATTGGATGAACAAGTGGAATCCGTCCGAGAGGCTATTGAGCTCCCGTTGACATCCCCTGAATTGTTCAAGAAGGTTGGCATCACGCCACCGAAAGGAATTTTGCTGGTAGGGCCACCTGGTTGTGGAAAAACACTCCTCGCCAAAGCCGTAGCGAATCAAACGGATGCGACATTCATCCGAATGGTGGGCAGCGAATTGGCACAGAAATACATTGGTGAAGGAGGCCGAATGGTGCGAGAATTGTTTTCCCTTGCCAAAGACAAATCACCATCAATCATTTTCTTGGATGAAATTGATGCAATTGGAGCTAAGCGTTTGGATGGCTCAACCAGTGGTGACCGAGAAGTTCAACGAACTCTCATGCAATTATTGGCAGAATTGGATGGATTTGATGCTCTAGAAGATGTCAAAATTATCGCAGCAACCAACCGACCTGACATCCTAGATGACGCTCTGTTACGCCCGGGTCGTTTTGACAGAATTATAACCATACCGCGACCAGATGATAAGGGCCGTAAAGCAATTTTATCATTGCACATCTCAACTATGTCCACAAAAAGAATCAACCTTCAGCGAATCGTAGAAAAAACAGAAGGGTATTCAGGTGCGGAACTCAAAGCAACGTGTGTGGAAGCTGGAATGATCGCAATTCGTGATGGACGTAGTTCAGTCTCGAACGACGATCTTCTTCAGGCTGTCACCCGTATCACTGAGAAGAAAACCAATGGCGGTCGCACTGCATCTCCTGACGCTCTGT
>JAACDG010000143.1 GCA_009937025.1 Methanobacteriota archaeon | reverse complement strand
GATTATGATGATCCTGAAATCATAGAATTGGACTCGCATCAACTTGATGATTATTTACCAGAACATCATTTTGACCTCGTTCTGTTGGACATTGAGGGTTCTGAATATTTTGCTATGAAGGGGATGAAGGACATCCTCTCTCATTGCAAGACCTTAGTGGTTGAATTTTTACCTCACCACCTGAAAAATGTTGCAGGTGTTGATGTTGACACATTCATCTCAGCATTGCCTAAGCATTTCACAAAGTTCCAACTCCCAGATCATAATCAAGAACATACTATTTCTGAAGTCAAAACAGTTTTACAAAAAATGTATGATTCAAACATCGGTGAGGATGGTATAATTTTCACATCGAACTAGAATTTAATCCGATGATAACGGCTCAACATTATAGCAAGCCCCCCTCTCAGATGACACATGGCTAACCTCCAAAGAAAACGTCTTTTGGTGGTCAAGGGCTCCTTCGAACACTTTGGTGGCGGGGAAAGAGATCTCATCAACAATCTCGAGGCATGGTCAAAATATTTTGATGTGAGTTTAGCAACCTTACACCCGCATGAGGAATTAGTAGAGAAACTCAATGAACTCAACATCCCCTTATTTTCTCCAGTTAAAAATTGGTCGTATTCACACGGGACGCTTTCAGAAATTCTCGCCAAATCGACCAAGAAAGCAACTCAAAAATGGTATTCAATGCTCTCTCTCACAAAACAAGGAGTTGGTCTGAACACATTGTTTTCAAACATTGACGCGGTCAACATTACAACTGGAATGGCATCATTGGAGATCCTCCCATTCATACCAAAAAATATCCCTCTCCACACACACATGCTCGAACCGAACAGAGGGTTGCACAGCAACGACCTTCATTTTGACATAGATGGAACGCCAAAACAGAATTTAAAACTCACAAATTTGTTCTTATCTAAGCAAAGGAAAATTGACGAAAAACTCGTCGAACTGGCGTCGAAGAGAGGAGAAATAAGCGGCAACTCAAAGAACACTTGTGAGAGAATAAAGCAAGTGTATGGCATTGATGCACACTTTCTTTACCCAAGCATAAACACAAAATTATGGCCAATTAAGCCTACAAAAGACGAGGACTGGAGTGCTGTTAAAAAAGAGTTCAATCTTACCAAGAATGAATACATCATCACGATCGGGCATGCAATTTATGCCAAAGGGCTTTGGAACACGATCGTGAATCTAAACTCTTCAAACTTAACAATCGTTCAGATTGGCGGCGGAGTGACAGACAAACATCAAGAACATGCCAAAGCGAATAACGTTGAATTGAAAGCCCTACCAAGAGTGAGCCAAGCAACAATTCGAGTGTTGATGAGAAATGCGAAAGCGATGGTCAGCAACGCCATCAACGAACCATTTGGACTCACTCCTCCAGAATCTTACTTCGTCGACTGCCCAGTCATTGTTTCGAATCAAGGAGGATTTAGAGAAACGGTCGTCGACGGCATCACAGGCAGACTGCTCAACCAAGGGGATGATTGGGTCTCAGCGATTGAGGAAGGCCACATGAACAGAGAAAAATGGTCAAAGGCCGGAAGAGAACACATCGAAAAACTAGATTTGACCCCTGAAACACAAGCCAAAAAAGTGTATGATTTACTGGCGCACACCTCTGGATGGGATGAATCCGATACAACGAAGCGAAGTTAACCTCCCACCTCGGACATCATGGCCCATCATGGAATTTGAAAAGCCTGATGAACCTGAATTCATTGGCTTTCGGTATGACCCTCCCGAACGGCGTTTACGAAGATGTAGTTTCAGCGATTGGTCACACCCCCCTCATTCGGTTAAACAAGGTGACTGCTGACTTGTCAGGCTCAGAAGTTTGGGCGAAACTCGAACGCTGCAGTCCGGGAGGCTCAATCAAAGACCGAATTGGCCTTGCTATGATCTTGGAAGCGGAACAAAAGGGTTGGCTGAAGCCTGGTGGAACCATTGTTGAGGGGACCAGTGGCAATACAGGCATTGGATTGGCGATGGTTGCAGCCCAACGGGGATACAAGTGTGTCTTCACAATGCCTGACAAGATGGCGAAGGAGAAGATTGACCTGCTGCGTGCTATGGGTGCGAGGGTCGAAGTTTGTCCGACTGCTGTCGAAAAAGAAGACCCTCGTTCTTACTACATGGTTGCTGAGCGACTAAGCAAGGAGATTGAAGGAGCATGGTATCCCGATCAGTATTCCAACCAATCAAATCCACTCGCCCACATTCATTCAACTGGGCCAGAACTGTGGCAACAGACCCAAGGAGAGATCACCCACTTTGTCGCAACAATGGGAACTGGCGGTACTATTACGGGATGCGGAAGATATCTAAAATCACAAGCAGAAAAACACGGCAAAGATGCTCCAAAAATCGTTGGCGTCGGTGCTGAAGGCTCGATCCTCAAACAATGGTTCGAAGAGGGAACCATGGGTGTGCCCCATGGTTACAAAGTTGAGGGCTTTGGTGAAGACTTTATTCCACCAGCGACTGACTTTTCAGTGATTGATGAAATTCGAATGGTTGATGACGAGATCTGTTTCAGAATGGCTCGACGTCTGGCGAAGCAAGAGGGGTTGTTCTGCGGTGGTTCATGCGGTGGAGCCTTACAGATTGCGTTAGATATTGCAGCTGAATACGATCAAGCAGGAGAAAAGGCGAAAATTATTGTTATTCTCCCTGACGCAGGAAATCCATACCTCGGAAAAGTCTACAACGATGACTGGTTAAAGGAAAACGGATTCGATGTCGATGGATGGGAGTGGTGAAATGACTGGAGATTCAACCCGCTGCGTTCATTCATCTTTGGATCCTGAGGTGACGACAGGCTCAGTCCACACGCCTATTTTTCAAACATCAACCTATGTTCAGAACGATTTTGCTGACCACCTTGGATATGAATATGCACGTGGAGACAACCCTACACGAAATGCCCTTCAACGAGCACTCGCAGAAATGGAGTCACCTCATCAAGAAGCGTATGGATTTTGCTTCGGGAGCGGAATGGCAGCGATTACCACGATCAGTCAAATGCTCAAACAAGGCGACCATGTCATCGCATGCGACGACCTTTACGGTGGTACTGTTCGCTTGTTCGACCAAATCGCTTCACGGTTTGGGATTGAAACAACCTACTCGCCCTTGAAGACAGGGGACCTTGGAAGCATTGTTCGTGAGAATTCGAAAATTCTCTGGCTCGAGAGTCCAACCAATCCACTTCTCACCGTTCATGACATCAAATCCTTAGCCGCAGAAGCAAAACAACACGGTCTCATTGTCGTTGTTGATTCGACCTTCGCAACGCCAATTCTACAGCGCCCGTTCGAGTTGGGTGCAGATCTCATTGTGCATTCAACAACCAAGTACATCGGTGGCCATAGCGATGTCATCGGTGGTTGTTTGATCACCCAAAGCAAGGAACTTGCAGAACAAATCTCATTCTTACAAAATGCAGTTGGTGCCGTCCCAGCGCCGATGGATTGCTTCCTCATTCTCCGGGGGCTGCGAACACTCGCTTTACGAATGAACCGTCACTGTGAGAGTGCACAAACGTTAGCGGAGCGATTACAGGACAATGAGAAGGTCACTCGGCTCTTTTACCCCGGACTCAAAAGTCATCCAACCCATGAAATCGCACAACGGCAAATGACTGCCTTTGGCGGAATCATTTCCTTGGAAGTCAAAGGGGGAGAAGAGGGTGCTCGAAAGTTCGCAGCCCAATTGAAGCTGTTTGCAACAGCAGAAAGTTTGGGTGGAATCGAATCGCTCATCAATCATCCATGGACAATGACCCATGCAGCAATTCCAGAAAAGCAACGCTATGATGCAGGAATGACGCCAGGTCTGATTCGTTTGTCGGTTGGTATCGAGGACATGGAAGACCTATGGCAAGACCTTGTGAACGCTCTTGATACGCTCTGAGGGGCGTTTTTGGAACATTTTTCTGCTTCTTTAGGTCATGAGCCTATCAATTGAAAGTATTGCAGGCAGTAGGTGTGGTTGTGCGGGGCAAGGTCATTGGGGTTTTGATGCTCCTGCTCTTGCAGGGCATGGCGGGTGTTCAAGCGACGACGCCCAGGGCAACCACCCTTGATTTATCAACCGTCACCCAGGAATGGTTGTCGAATCAAACTGTTGAAATCGAAGCCTCGGTATCGAACGCACCTTATGGGAACACACTGAATTTTGAATGGCAACTTCGTGATGAGACAGGAACCCTCCTCTTGAACGGCTCGGATCAGTTTCAAGCCACAGGCACTGTGACGACCGTGATTGTAGACCTGCGCCACTTCTACACTGGTGAACCAT